>CAJXXT010000091.1 GCA_913063495.1 uncultured Gammaproteobacteria bacterium
GCTCGCTCTGGTCAGGATGAACCAGGAATACGATTTCGTAATGTCTCATTGTATCTCCCTTCGGAATAAAGCCTTCCGCCATTACACGGTAAGGCAAGGAGTTAAAAACTGGTTCGGCACTACTGCTAAACCCCATATATTTTTGCGTCAACTCAGACAGAGCGACCCAAAAGAGCGCGAATTTTACGCGAGTCCAATAGATTTGGCAAGCAATAATCGCCAAAGCCCTTTAACCATGCACTCCACAAATACAACGCTATGAGCGCTGCCTAAGCGCCTCAAACAAACAAACACCCGCTGCCACTGAAACATTTAAGCTATCAACCGTGCCTTGCATTGGGATATAAGTCAGCTCATCGCACTTTTCTTGCGTTAACCGCCTCAAACCCTTACCTTCGGCACCTAACACAATGGCACGCGAGCCCGTCAGATTAGCTTCAAATAAACTAACAGCATTAGCATCAATGGCCGTTCCGGTGATCCAGACACCCAACTCCTTTAGCTTATCCATGGTCCTAGCCAAGTTAGTCACCTGCACAAAAGGCACAATCTCCGCTGCACCAACCGCCACACGCCGAACCACTGGGGTCAAACCGGACGCTTTATCTTTCGTCGTCACAACAGCATCAACCCCTGCTGCATCAGCACTGCGTATACAGGCACCCACATTATGAGGGTCTGTTACAGAGTCCAATATTAGTAGCAACACAGGGCCTTTCTTTTCTTCGATAATTCGATACAAATCATTATCGTGCAAGGACTGGGAAAGCTTACAGCGAGCCATCACCCCCTGGTGATTCGCTCCGTCTGCATGTTCATCCATTTTCTGACGTATGCCTTCTGTACAGCTAACGCCGTGTATTTCTGCCAACGATAACAGCTTTTGAACACGTTCATCTTCACGCCCCTGCTGAATGCGCAGCTCCAACACACGCTCAGGAAACTTTTCCAACAACCCCTGTACGGTATGGATGCCGTATAACCACTCTGGTTTTGCCATATCTATCTCTTTAATCGTTACTTCTTGGTGCTAGGGGCAGCTTTTGATTTGGCGATACGCTTCGCCGCTTTTTTCTTGACGGCTTTCTTCGGAGACTTCTTCTTTACATCCCCCACTTTAGCCTTGGGCTTAGACTTAGCGCCTTCAGTTTTTTTCTTAGCAGCAGGTTTCTTCTTAGCACCTGCTTTCTTTTTGGTCTCAGCAACGTCTTTTTCAGGCACCGCCTTTTTCACGGAAGCCTTGCTTTTATTGCCCGATTTTTTACCCTTCGGTTTTTTACGCTTACCAGAAGGTTTGTCGCCATCAGAACCCTTTGCCCACCGGTTCTTTCGCCCACCTTCAATCAATTCAAAATCAATTTTTCGATCATCAAGATCTACTTTCGCCACTCGAACAGAAACAGAATCCCCAAGCCCATAAATGATTCCTGTCTTCTCACCGGACAAGCGGTGACGAACGTCATCAAAATGATAATAATCGCTGCTTAGCGCACTGATATGCACCAAACCTTCGACATACACTTCATCCAACTCAACAAAAAAACCAAAATTGGTAACGGCAGTGATAATACCCGTGAATTCACCACCCTCTTTGTCACGCATGTATTCACATTTAAGCCAACCCACCACGTCGCGCGTGGCATCATCTGCTCTACGCTCAGTCATCGAGCAGTGTTCGCCCAGCTCAATCATTTGTGCATCGGTATAAGGAAGCCAACGTTTATCAAGAACGGGGGCGCCATCAACACATTTGACGTTAATGCTTTCTCTACCCGATCGAATCTCGTAACGTAATGCTCTATGCACCAATAAATCTGGGTAACGACGAATCGGAGATGTGAAATGTGCATACGCGGTGTACGCCAAACCAAAGTGACCGATATTATCCGGTGCATAAACGGCTTGATTCATCGAGCGCAGCAATACCGTCTGAATAAGATCAGCATCAGGGCGCCCCTGGATTTGCTCTAATACCTTTTGATAATCTGATGGTTTTGGTTTTTTCCGAGCTTCAAACTCAATACCCAACTCTTTTAGAAACGCCCGAAGCTTTTCCAATTTTTTGTCTTTAGGTACATCATGATTACGATACAGTGACGGCAACGCGTGTTTTTCTAAGAATCGAGCAGTGGCAACGTTTGCACATAACATACATTCTTCAATTAAACGGTGCGCATCATTTCTTTGTACAGGAACAATTTTTTCAATCTTACGATCTTCGCCAAACACAATACGGGTTTCAGTGGTTTCAAAATCAATAGCACCACGAGATGTTCGTTGCTCTCGCAACTTGAGATACAGCTTATTAAGCTCCTCCACGGCAGGAATCACATCAGCGTGATCTTTACGCACTTGAGCAGCCAATTCTGACGTCGGGTCATTTAATACTGCACCCACCTTGGTATAGGTTAAGCGCGCATGAGACCGAATAACGCCTTCATAGAAGCAGTAACGACTCATTTTACCCGCTGCACTCACGCTCATTTCACACACCATAACAAGGCGGTCAACATGAGGGTTTAGCGAACACAAACCATTTGACAAACTTTCAGGTAACATCGGCACAACGTTTTCTGGAAAATAAACAGAGTTCCCACGTTTATGCGCTTCTAGATCAAGTGGCTCACCGGGGTGCACGTAATGAGAAACATCGGCAATCGCCACATATAAACGCCAGCCACCTTTCGGTTTCTTCTCACAATAAACCGCGTCATCAAAATCTCGAGCGTCTTCGCCATCAATGGTAACTAACGGCAAATCACGTAAATCAATACGTTTAGCTGCATCCTCTTCCGGTACTTCGCCACCCCACTGTTGTGCAGCGCTGGTTACCTCATGAGGCCATTCATTGGGAATATCATGGTTACGGATGGCAACATCGATTTCCATACCGGGCGCCATATGCTCACCCAACACTTCAACAACCTCGCCATGGGCTTGGTGTCGCTTAGTTGGCTGTTCAATGATATTCACCACAACAAACTGGCCATTCTTAGCCCCGTTAACCGCATCTGGCTGAACCAAAATGTCTTGGTTAACACGCTTATTTTCAGGTACAACAAAATAAATGCTGTTTTCTTTAAAGAAACGACCAACCAGCTGCTGTGTATTACGCTCAATCACCTCAACAATCGCAGCTTCTTTTTTGCCTTTCCAGCCTTCTTTGGATTCACGAGCAACAACTCGGTCCCCGTCAAAGACTAAGCGCATTTGACGGGCACTCAGAAAAAGATCTTTCTCTCCACCATCAGGCTTTAAAAATCCGAAGCCATCTTTATGACCAATTACCGTACCAGTAATCAAATCCATTTTGTCTAAAATGCCATAAGCACCGCGACGAGTACTCATTAATTGACCGTCACGCTCCATGGCACGAAGACGACGGCGCACACCTTCAACACCGTCATCTTCATATATATCAAATGCCATACACACTTGTCGGTGTGTCATTGGCCCATCAGCATCCTCTAGTAACGAGGTAATATACTCTCGACTAGGTACTGGGTTTTCGTATTTTTCCGCTTCTTGATCAGCGTTTGGGTCTTTTTTGGGGGACCACTTTGCCATGTGTATTTGGCTCCAATATGTTCTTTATATTCAGCAGGAGCCCTTACACTTCACTTATCGCTAGGATCTCGGCTCGACTGTTCAACTTCTGCGCACTGTATGCTTAATCTATCAGTTTAGCAACATTCCCGCACTTCCCTAATATTTGGTCTAATATCTTGCCACTCTTTAACCACTATCTAACCTCGCTGCTTACCGGAATATTCCTCCAAAGCTCTTAGCTGGCCTGATATTTCTTTCATTTTGTCATGGGTACGTAAATCAATATCCAACTTTTTATCCATACTGCGTACCAACGGAAAGATACTGTGCTCAATGGTATCTGCTAATACTGTCAATATCTTATCCATTCCCGGCACAGGTTGATTTACTACATTTACGGTTGGCTGGTTATCTGCCATCACCTTCGTCAACTGTCCCAACTGTGTCGTTAATTGGGTCGTTAATTGAGCCGCTAGCTCGTCAACATTGGGTAGGGCCTTCTGTGCATCTTGCGCTGCCTGTTCCTGCTGTAATTGCAAATCTTCCTGCTGCTTCAGCTCGGCTTTTCGATAAGCAATAAGTGCATTATGTTCTTCTACCCTTTGCGTATCAGCGCTAGCAGCAGCGGAACTCAACCCCTGCACACCTTCTACCAGATCAACAAGCTGGGCAATGACTTTGCCACCGACATCATCTCCACCCATGGCCTTATTACGCAAAAAGTCGCGTTTAATCTGCGCCCAACGCTCAGATTGCTCATCCGTCATATTGCCACGCAACTCAGCTAACTTAAGCAGGTTATCTTCCGCACCAGAGGTTAACAATTGCGCCTCACCGAGGTAATGATCCTCGATCATCTGCATCAACTCTTTCTCATTCATTACCGCAGAGACCTTCTCGGTCATCTTATTCATATTTCGGTAACTACCCTGTAACTTAAACGACGGTTCGGTTCGGTAAGTATCGTTTTGGGCAGCAGACATAATATATTGCTGATTAATTTTTAGAATGACTTCCTGGATTACAAACATCTTACTTAATATGTCAGTGATCTCATTGATCTCGGCGCCACTATAGGTATGACTTAAATCCGTATTGGCGACATTTACGCCTTTTGCCATATCGATCAACTTATAAACATCAGACATTTCTCTGACTGCCAAAGGTGCTAAGACTGGGTTTGAGGTCAGTGAGTTTTCAACATAACTTAATGCAAACTGCTCATCCATTCCCCCAAGGATATCACCCAGGTTATAGATATCAGCTCGGTTGGCTAACATATCGGGTATTTTAAACGCCTCTCCTGACTCTGTGTACGGGTTACCCGCCATAACTACGCAGAATTTGCGTCCGCGCATATCATAGGTTTTGGTATTGCCTTTCCAGATACCATCAATACGTCTCGTGCCATCACACAACGAAATAAATTTCTGCAAAAATTCAGGATGGGTATGCTGAATATCATCCAGATACAACATCACATTGTTACCCATTTCTAACGCAAGGTTTAACTTTAACAACTCCTGCGCCGCAGTGGCATTGGGTGCTTGCGCTGGATCTAGCGATAACACGTCATGACCTAAGGAGGGGCAATTGATTTTCATAAAAATCAACCCCAAACGGTTTGCAACATATTCCATCAATGTTGTTTTACCGTAACCGGGCGGGGAAATCATCATCAGTAGCCCCATAAGATCGGAACGCCTGTCTTTTCCAACGGTACCCATTTGTTTTGCTAAGTTGTCGCCAATTAATGGTAAATAAGATTCGTTAATAAGGCGATTACGTACAAACGAGCTTAACGGTCGGGCCTTAAACTCTTCCAGACGAAGGTTTTTACGCTCACCCGCAATAATATCTTGTCGTGTTTTTAAGTATTGATGATAAGCCGGGATTACTTCTTTATTATGCTGCTCTAAGCGCAATAAAAAACTATCTAAAGAGAAGTTCAAGCTATGATCTACAATATTGGCATGATCACCCAGCAACCCAGAAACCGTTAACTCGACATCAACCGACATCAACCGACGAGGCAGGCGATCAGCAACATTAATGAGCGCAACAGCTTCAGGAATATAGCGTTGCAAATGATGCAGAGATTTATTTTCAACAAGAGCCTCTAACCACGCCCCCGTCAATCCCCAACGTTGAGCGGGAGAGCCATCCAGCTTTTTTAATGCCGATTGAAATTGATCCCATGTAGCGCCAGTCAATGAACGCTTTAATTCATCAACCAGCGTACCTGCATATTTACTTTGTACAAATTCAACGGTATTGCGCCCTAACTCTTCCACCAAATAATCAGCGGCTCGCTCAACATCTAATAACGATACAGGAACAGAGTACTGAGAGGTAAAATAACGTAGGCCTTGACTAATTTCTTCCGCTAACTGGCTAGACGCATCAACTGACGAAAAAACCTTCTGCATCTGGCGAGCTGTTTGTGCACGATCAAGCCAAGTGTTTTTAGCAGCCACCCACGTGAGCCACTGCTCATCGGGGGCCTGAACATTCCCTTGAAGCATGGCCCAATACACTTGAGCCAGCGCTCTACTCGTCGGGTCAAAACGCAGCAAATCAGCTTGTTCTAACGCAGGAACTATTTTGCCTAGAATTAATGTTGCATCATGATCATGTACACCTTTTTCATAACCCTCTTTATAACGCGGTGATGCATAATTTCTAACTAGCTCCCCCAAAGCATCATCAGCAATAGCCGCTAACAAGCTACCCATTGATAAATCGTCCTCAGACCTTTCTGCAGCTCTCAGTATTAATGCTGACAAATATTCAGAGCGATAGACTTCTGGCGTTTCTGATTCCAGGGACATATCCCAATAATCTTTTAATCCCATCAACGCTTCATTTTCGATAGGTTCAAAATAATTGGTGCCCGTCAGGTGAACATTCAGCACACCGTTACGAGGGATAATCGTCAAATCAAGCTCTTGAGTATTCACCGAAAACTTATGGCGAGGCCCAAGCTTAATAATATTCCCGCCATCTTCGTAAATATCTGACTTATCTCGTAACGAACGTAATGCCTGCTCTTTAATCGCTTTGAAACGTGACTCGATATCATCGGCTTTAATCGCAGAATCTAAATCCCGTAATTTCTCCACCAATTCACGGGTTTTCATTACCAAGGCATCAGAGGCGAAATAGGTATTTAACTCATCACCTTCCGTAAACTTTAGCGAACGCTTTTCAATACTGGATAAAATACGTTCACCCGCATCGGCGATGGATTGCGCCTTACGCTGACGTTCATCGAGCAATTTCTGCTTATGGCTTTCAAAGGATTCATAAATCTCTTCGCGTTTATCCATAATATCCGCAAGAAATTGATCAAACTCACTAAATTGACTTTCTAACTCTTCCAACTGCACCAACAATCGAGACAACTGCTCATCACAACGCTCTGGCGATGTCGACAAGCCCAATGCATTAGTAATACTCTGTGAGAATAATTTAAATTGCGCACCAAACTGAGCTATTGCCTCAGAGGAGCCTAAATCTTTTTGTTTGTTCTTAGCTCTGGCTTTACTTTGGTTTAATTTGGAATAAACTTGAGATATCGCATCAATAATACGCGTTCGAACGGTTGCATCAGAAACTTTTAGGGTGCCCATCAGCTCAGAAAGCAAATCTAAACCTGATGCAGTGTTTTCAATGTTTTCAATCAATGGATTAAGTTCTGAAATCGTTGCGGCAGTTTCAACCTCATGATTGATTTGATCCATCTTTTCCAAGTAAGGAGAGAGTGCATCCTCACCCATTAAAAATTCTACCGTTTTCTCACTTAATCCAGCTTCAACCTCGGTAAGCTCGGCATCCAAAGCAGCAATACGAACAGTATCGATATAACGGTGATCTTTTATCGTAACAAGGTGCCCTCGCTGCCTTCGCAGCCGTCCTAATGCATCCACATATTCTTCAGCCATCGTCCAGCTATCAGGCCGAACACCCTGAACAATAGACTGTTGCTCTGCCTCTGCTTCTGCCATTGTTTTTAATGACTGCTGACGAATGCTCTGTACTTTTTCAAATTCATCAATCACTAATTCAGCAGTGCTTGAGATGGTCTTTAATATCTCATCAACACCATCTACGATCTCATTTTCTACCCAATAATGGGCATCAAATATTTTAGCCGCCGAGTTACTTAACTCTTCATAAAGCTTTGAAGAAACCGACTGATTGCCAATCATTCGACAAACACTGTACAAATCCGATACACCTCGAACTAGCTCGGCATTACCCACTTTACCGTAGAACGTTTGGCTTTCAGGGGCTTTGCTCGCAAACTCTGCACTCAGATAAGGTGTATTCCAGATTTGCATCGGATGAACTCGAGTTGGCTCCTCTTCTGCTGAAAAGATAATAATTGAACCATCTTCAGCCAACGCATAACCATGACCATAAATTGGGTTCTGTAATTCTTTTTCTATGATATTGTAACCAAATAGGCCAACCGCCCCTTCCTCGGGGTCATAAAATACATACAAAACATCCTCACCATTAGGGGAGCGAATCATACGTTTAAATTTAAGCCCGTCAAATTCCTCATCAAAATTTTTGTATTCACCCGTCTGTAAATAAAAACCACCTGGGAAGATTACCCCATGATCTTCAGGCAGTTGCACACAAGACTGTCCAATAGCATCAATACGCATAACCGTCTGCGTCATTTGATTAAAAATTAGATAACGCCACACCGTTTCTCGATAAGGACGTATTTTTAGTAGGATCAGCTGTCCAACTGAAGCATAAAAGATATCTGCATCATCAATAGACTGAGTTTTATCTTCAACATCTTCACTGAATATACCTAACCCATCTTCAGTGTTATTTTCGATTTTAACCGTCAAATCACCGTTGATCGCCTCAACAAAAACACTATCCAAAATATTAACGTGTGCATGACGACCATGAATCGTATCGTCACGTGTTGTTTCTATCCACTCGAAATCATAGGACGGAGGAAGTTGAATATCACGCTCGCCACGATTATCAATATACGCTATTTCATTACCATCTGCAGACACTGACCACCGAAAAACACGAAGATCTTCTAATCGTTCACCTATTTGAAAACCCGCCAGGAGTTTTCCATTTTTAACCGTTAGCTCAACAAGCTTGGTGTGTTTGTAATATCGGTACAACTCATCAAAGTCATTAACAAAGCTTGATTCTGTAAGAAAAGATCCCGCCAATGACACCGGAACCATATCATGACCAGCGTCCGCATCTTGCACATTAAAAAGAGCAAAAACATCTTCAATTTTAGTCTCTTTTTTTAGCCCTATAAAAACGTTGTAACCAAAAAGCAGATGACCGCCAATCTGCACAATATCTCTAGCGATACAGTTATTCTCGGTACGAACACGCACCCTGGCAACAACACCCATGTCAGAACCACCAAACTCAGCAATTCTCGCTTCATTTAATGCCTGTGTTTTCTGACTTAGCTGACGACCTTGCTCAACCAAACGCTTACGAATAATGTCGTATGCGCCACCTTCAGCAACTGCGCTATCAACAATATCGGCTGATGAGTTTTGCTCTGTCATAGAGGAATCCTTTTAAGAGAATAACATCTCTAGCTTCAATCGATGGATTGATTAAAGCTAGAGAGACAGCTTACTTAAGCATCAACGTCGTCTTTGACAGAGCTTGGCTTACCTTCAATGACACGATTTACCAACGCGGAAATCGTTCCGCTCTTATCCGCCAAACCGTCTATCGCTTTACCAATGGACAACGACTTAGCAAAGTTATTAAAGAAGTGCTCTTCACCACCCACGATATCGATCTTCGCTTTCTGCAAGGCAACAGCCAATACTTCGGCATTCTCACGAGCAATTTCCTTGCCTGCATCAATTCCCGCCAACGTTTCTTTCAAGGCAGTCTCTAGCCCCATACGGAATTCTTCATGCTCACGAGCATCATCACTCATGGTACCCATTGCCTGGAACTTCTCTAACAAGCCATCCGCTTCAGCTTTGAATTGCTCTCGAGTAACTTCCGCACCCGCCAAACCAACCTGCTGTTTCGCTTTCGCTTCAGCCTCACCTTTTGCAGCGATAACCGTTGCTTCCGATGAACCCTGTGCTGCAATAATTTCTGCTGTTGCGTTACCTGTGTCACGATGAGCCTTTGCTTCTGCATCACCTTGCGCCTGGATAACATTGGCCTCTGCAAGGCCTTTATCTCTATGGGCGTTCGCATCCGCCTCACCCTTCGCTTGAATCACGTTAGCCTCAGCAATACCTTCTTTCTCCAGCGCCTCTGCCTTAGCTGCCTGTACTTTTGCATCGGCTAAACCAGGAGCCGCACGCTCAGCTTGAGTCGCTTCCGCTAGTTTCTTCTTCGCATCAGCTTCTTTGGCTGCCGCTTCTAAATCAGCCTGCGCCATCACAGTCACTTCAACTGCCCGATGCTTTGCGGCTTCTTCATCAGCCTCTGCAGCTTTAACTTGCTGCACTTTAGCTTCTTCCGCTTTTGCTTCTGCGGCAAGCACTTGAACCTGCTTCTCACGGTCAGCCTCGGAAACCTCACGCACTTCTTTTATCTTTTCTTCTTCAATAGCAACTGTCTTATCTACCGTGACACGCTCACGAATAACGTTGGCAATCTCTTTTTTCTCAATTTCAACCGCTTTTTCTGCTTCGATTTTTTGCAGTTCAACCTCTCGCTCACGAGAAACGATCTCCAAATCACGAGCACGCGTTACCTTTTCCTCTTCAATAGCAACCGCACGCTGTCGATTTTGTTCCGCGACCTCAATTTCTCGTTGTTGATTCTCTTTTTGTACCTGCAAGTCTTGCTCGACTTGAATGGTGGTCGCCTCTGCCTTTCTACGCTCTTCTTCCTGAACCTTTTTGGTTTCCGCCTCTTCACGCGCACGAATAGTCGCAATCTCACGCTCTTGCTTTGCTTCAGCGTCCGCTTGTTGACGTTTTAAGGACAACATCGCCTCTACCGTTTCAACGTCTTTTTTCTTAATGGCAAGCTCTTCATCACGCTCAAGTACATTCGTTCGTACATTTTGCTCTGCTGTTAGTGCTGTGATTTTTTTAATACCTTCAGCATCCAAAATATTACTAGGATCCAATGACATTTTTGGTGTTTGCTCAAGATAATCAATGGCAACGTCCTCTAAAATATAGCCGTTCAAATCATCTCCGATAACTTCAATAATTTTTTCTCGAAATTCTTGACGATTCTCAAAAAGCTTTACAAATTCAATTTGTTTACCAACAGTTTTTAACGCTTCCGAGAATTTCGCAGCAAACAACTCATAAACCGCCTCCCTATCGGATGCACGACTAGCGCCGATTGACTTAGCGACTTTTAACACATCTTCGGCTGTTTCATTCACTCTCAAATAAAATGCCACGGTAATATCCGCTCGCATATTATCCAAACAAATCAAACCGTCCTTTCCTCGGCGATCCACTTCAAGTGTAATCAACGAAACCTTCATCAATTCTTTTTTATGAATAATTGGATACACCAACGCTCCAGTAAAATAAACCTTGGGGGTTGTTGAGGTATCATTCACTATAAGAGCCGTTCCCTGCTCAACTTTAAAATAAAATGCCTTAACAATTGCAGCAAAACCCAACACCGCAACAACCACTGCTCCTATAAAAAACAATATAGGCATAACCACTGATAAATCAGCCATATCCTTCACTCCATTTCCCATTAAATTACGTAACTAAATAAATAGTAAGTAAACACAAAAAACGCGCCACTATTCCAATAGACAAAAAATGCTGACTAAGACTAAAAACCTGCCCCTACCACAAAGTTCGTCTATTTATTGAAACGTTAAAGCACGCTAATTTTTAAATTCATCTTCCGATATAACGTTATAGATATTATTTTCTTTCACATATTCAAGTAAAACCACATGATCTCCTTTCTTGAAGGTAACATCACCCATGGTTCTTACCTTAAAAATCAACCCCGCACCTCCATCTTCTAAAGTCGCTTCACCAAACCCATTGTCTACTCGCATAGTACGTACAATTGCAGTCTGACCTAACACTTTTTTTTCTGTCTTCTGCTCCATTTTTGCAAAAAGGCGACGAAATGGCTTAACCGCCACCGCAGTTAATACTGCAGCCACATACAAACACCCAGCTATAATCGGTAAACTTACTAAATAACGTAATATTCCTTCAGGGATCCAACCAAAAAGCATATAAACAATGTAATAACAAAGAATCCATCCAATTAAAGAAACAAGAGTAATGATAATAGTGACCGGAACACCACTTAGCCCTAAGCGCATTATCAACCCTGCCACTACATCTGCACTAGAAATGCTGGCATCTGCATTGATATCCATTTCACCATCGACATCAATGCCATCAAAATCCAACGCATCAACATCAACAAAGCCCAGTGCAGCAATACACCAATACACCATCGATAACGCCAGGAAAAAAGTAAAGAATGCCGTCGGAAATGAGGCTATGTTCTGATAAAACGGATCCATCTTGTCAGATAACAAAATCGCAAACACTATTACCTCCTTATAAAGACCAAAAACCCATTAATGCTGTGGCTTACAGACCGTAGAGCCGGATACTCATCCAAAGTGTACCCCATAAATGTTGCTAACTCCTGATATATTGGGATGAATTTGTGATTTTTCAAGGGGCAGTGTACAAATAAACACCTACTGAATATAGAGGACATAAGATAAAAAAGGTTCCCTCTGGTACAACGCGATCCAGAGAGAAAATGCATCAAGGAAAACAAATCCCTCCCACCGTACAATCCATAGGACATCCAAAACCTGTACAATCTCCATCCGCCGAGATGAGTTTACAGCCTCCCAACATTAACAGAGTGGTTAATACCCCTATTTTTATAACATGCTTGATTTGCATAACGAGCTCCTTTTATTATTTTTACCCCCAAGAAAAGCTAACATAAAGAGTTAAAACAAAAAAGCCCCAGCCTCACAACCGGAGCAAAAACAGAAACAAAAGCAAACGCCAAATAAATATCGTTAGCTAGTCAACCATGTCGCTATAAGGATTCAAGAAAGACAAATTCACCGAACGTTGATAGCCAGGCAAGGTGACACCGTCATTCTTAATAACAATCTCTGACTCATCAATCATATTCTCTCCAAATTTGTAGATTGGAGCGATCTCTCCACGCTGCGCCGCCATTTCATAGCTAGCGATATCTGCACGCACCTTTTCTCGTTTTTTATGATATTCGGCAACCACCTCTTTTCCATATCGATTAACTATCATTTTCTCTACAACCGACGGTGCAATCACACAGGCCGTTGCATTGTTTCCACCAAAACCTTTACTATTCAAAAAGGCTACGTCTATCGTTTTATCGCCCAAATCCATATCTTGCAATGGAAATTGCAACCTATCGGCTTGCACATCATCAGCAATCACCTCTGTCGTTTTAATACCCGGTAAAATACCATGATGAAAAACACCTAACGTCGCCATTAACTGGTCTGCACTTGCCGGTGCCAATGAATGCCCAACATAAGATTTTACTGCAACAATCGGCCATTGCTCGATATCAAACGTTGTTGCAACCTGTTGCAACACATCGGCTTCCGTTGTTCTGTTTTTAGGGGTGCTTGAACCATGAGCTTGGACAAAACTTCGCTGCTTAACAGCGTCCTCACCAAGCAGTGCCGTTGCTGATGCTACCGCTTTTGCCATCGTTATATAATTACCTGGCCCAGGGGCTGAAATCGATTTTTTATGGCCATCCGCATTCACAAACACATCGGTAACGGCCCCAACAATCTCCGCTCCTAGTTCTAACGCTAGCGCATCATCCATTAACACAAAATATTGAGAGGACTCCGCCAACGTAAACCCACAGTTATTACCAAAGGGGCGACTCGCACGCCGATGATCGGGCTGCTCGGCATTATCCAGTTTACGCAACTTCTCGTCAGACGCTAACGCGCCCATGGCGTGATAACCATCAATCATTTCAGGTGTTACCGGCGCCTCACTGTTACCCACCAAGACAACACGGCTGCGCCCTGCTTGAATATCAGAAATGGCTATTCGTAAATTATACAAAAAAGTCGCACAAGCTCCCGTGGTACTGCCCGTAGTACCAACACTGCCCAACACATAGGCGTTAATAAAATCCGCCGGCATACTATTCATACCTAACGCCATTTGTTTTGCCGTCACTCGCCCCCCCATTAAAGACGACTGCATAAACCCGCCGTAACCATGCTCATCAACCTGACACATTAAACTGCCCGAATACACAGACACCTCATCAGGGTTAACTTTTTCCATAACTTGCTGCCAATCAACTCCCATTGATCGCAATGCATCCGTAGCACCCAACAACGCCATCGTTAAACCGCGAGGATGAAAGTTAGAACGATAATAAGAACCAGGATCAAACCCTGTCGGTAGTTGCCCCGCACTGGACACTGGCATCTTTCGAGTACAATCCACTTTTATATTTGCAACTCCCGCCAACGCAACAGTGACATGATCTTCTTCGCCATTATCTTCCACCTGCCAGCCTTCTGGCAGCGGACTCGGTAGTTGTTTGCGTCGTACTTGAAAAGAAAGCGCCCCTGCCTCACTTGGCGATAGCGAAACAGGTTTATGAGTAGGTACCGCATCCACATCAAAATGATTACTTTCGATACGTCGTACTAACGTCCCTTCTAATACCTTGGATCTATATAAAGTATCCACATCACCAGCAGATAACGTGGCACCTTCAGAGTTAACATAGCCCTCATCTACTCCACCTCCACCTCCACCAACCGATACCAGTTTCATAATAACAGCCAAGCTAATAACGGTTTCTTGCTGAAGTTTTTTAGGCAGGCTGTCAAACACCATGCGACGGTATGCATGATGGAACGAGCTACGCCCGGCCGGGCCAAAACCACCAAAACCAACAATAACTGGTAACCGAGTCTTCACTAACTATCCCCTTATTTAATGTTTTACTCTTACTACTGAGCCTTCTCATCACATAGTATCCGGGGAACGCATCGCCCATCCTGCTGATAAGGCCATAAGAGACGGGATTTCAGCCAAACTTGTAACATTTCCACAACCAATGACCAACCAGCCATAATAAACGGCTAGAATGACCAAATGAAGAAAATCACCTTTGTCCTTTGTGACAACATGCTGGCTACCAGCTGCACCTTGCCGATAGAAATGCTTCGTACAGCAGAAGGGGCGGCTATGGGTAAAAACCGCCATGCAGAGCGGCTAGATATTCACACCGTTTCCTCAAATGACTTACCTGTCACTTCCAGTATCGGGTTTCCATTGTCACCCTCCTCCCCCCTTGCCAGCAGTGAAGGTTCTGATTACGTTTACATTCCATCCTTGTGGCGAAATCCAAATCCGATAATCAACAAAAATCAAAATCTTATTCTTTGGTTACAACAACAAGCCGCATCAGGAACCATCATTAATGGTGTTGGTACGGGCTGTTGTTTTTTAGCTGAAGCCGGGCTACTTAACCAAAAACCTGCCACGACCCATTGGCACTATTTTGATCGGTTTGAAAAGAAATACCCTGACGTACAATTAAAACGTCAGTACTTTATTACTCAAGCAGGCAATATTTTTTGTGCCGCCAGCGTTAATTCTCTTGCTGATCTCACCGTACACTTTGTTTCAGAAATATATGGAAGCACCATTGCAAACCATGTACAGCGGCACTTTTCTCACGAAATTCGTACTGACTATAAAAACACAAGCTATTTTGAAGAGAGAACCAATCGTCATCCGGATGAAGACATTATTAACGCGCAGCGTTGGCTTAAAGATAACTTCGCCAAAGACTTTAAGTTAAGTGATGTTGCAGGCGACTTTGATATGAGTGTACGAACCTTTAACCGTCGCTTTAAAATTGCATTAGGAAAAACGCCTTTGCAGTATCTACAAGCTGTGAGAACTGACGTCGCCAAAGATCTTCTTAAAAGCACTAACTTATCCATTGGTGAAATTGCCATGGCCGTCGGCTATCAAGATATGGGGCACTTTGCAGAAGTCGTTAAGAAAACCTTAGGTGTAACACCCAGTGAATACCGAACAACCGTAAGAGCAAAGCTATTTACTGAAGACGATTAGGATAAACTCTTTATCTTTCTTTTAATTGACGCATTACCCCCGTACTCTTGGCGCTGATGCCCTTGTGCATTGCTTTTATTCCTGTTTAAACTCTCCCATACACCATTTTTCTTGAGAGAGCACCCATGACCACAACCCGTAAAACATCCCAACAGCAGATTGAATGGAAAAAGTCTGCCTGTATTTTATGCAGCCTTAACTGTGGCATTGAAGTTCAAATTGGTGGCCCCGAAAATCGAGATATTATTAAGGTTCGAGGTGATAAAGACCACCCCACATCGCAAGGTTATGTGTGCGAAAAAACCAAGCGACTAACCTTTTACCAATCCGGTGCAGACCGAATTTCACAACCTCAACGCCGTAAGCCCGACGGCAGCTATGAATCTATTGGCTGGGGCACTGCCATTAAAGAGATTGCTGAAAAATTTTCCGCTATAAAACAACAATATGGCGGCGAAAGTATTCTCTCTTATGGAGGAGGGGGTCAAGGTAACCACCTGGGAGGCACGTACGGTGATGCCACCCTAAAAGCACTCGGTGTTAAATATCGATCCAATGCGCTAGCGCAAGAGAAAACCGGAGAATTTTGGGTAAACGGAAAAATGCTAGCCACAGGCGTTCATGGAGATTTTGAACACTGCGAAGTCGCCCTATTTATCGGTAAAAACCCATGGCAGTCCCATGGCTTTGCACGAGCACGCACTGTCATTAAAGAAATGGCAAAAGACCCCAACCGAAAAATCATTGTCATCGACCCTCGACGCAGTGAAACCGCCGCAAAAGCGGATCATCACCTAGCCCTAAAACCCGGGACCGATGCCTGGTGCTTAGCCGCCTTAGTAGCCATTATTGTCCAAGAAGATTTAGTAAAACATGCCTGGGTAAAGCAACATACGCAGGGTTACGAAGAAATGAAATCTCACTTCATCAATATACCCATTTCAAATTATGCCCAACGATGTGGTATCGATGAAGATACTCTACGCACCATTGCCCGCATCATAGCCACAGCCAAAAGCGTTTCTGTTTTTGAAGACCTTGGGTTACAAATGAACCGCCATTCAACCCTAGGCAGCTATTTACAACGATTACTGTGGCTACTCACCGGTAATTTTGCACGCAAAGGCACCAATAACTCCCCTGTTCCTTTTTTAGCACTGAATGCTGCCAGCAAAGGTGACGTAGGGGCAAAAAAGAAAAGCAAGCCTCAAACCAGCACTCAAAGAATTAAAAAAGTTAGCCCCGTTACACAATCAAAAATCATTATCGGACTGATCCCCTGTAATGTCATCTCAGAAGAAATCCTAACCGATCACCCTAAACGTTTTCGTGCCATGTTAATTGATAGCGGCAACCCCGTTCATTCATTTGCAGATAGTCAAAAAATGCGAGAAGCGATGCGAGCATTAGAATTATCCGTCGTCATCGATGTAGCAATGACCGAAACCGCCCGCGAAGCTGACTACGTACTACCAGCCTCCAGTCAATATGAAAAAAGTGAATGTACCTATTTTAACTTAGAATTTCCACATAACGCATTTCATCTTCGCCAACCTCTTTTCTCCCCACTTCCCGGCACTTTGCCAGAAGCCGAAATCCATTCACGTTTAGTCATGGCTTTAGGCAAAGTTACCGAAGAGGATATTGCGTTACCGGCCAAAGCAGCAAAATATGGTCGCATTACATTTGCACTAGCCTTTGGCGCATTACTCGCGAGAAAACAACACCTCGCCCCCTACCTTCCCGTATTACTTTACCGCACCCTCGGCCCACAACTCCCGAAAGGTCTTGCTGACGCCGCTGTATTATGGGGTATCAGTCACCTCTTTGTTCAAGCCAATGCCAAATCCGCTGCCAACGCAGGATTTACCGGGTTCAAATTACACGCTGGTGAAAAATTATTTGATGCCATCATTAACTCGCCGTCGGGGGTGATATTTTCATCCGCCAAAGATTACAACGAAAGCTGGGATCGAGTCGGTATTGCAGGCAAGAAAATCAACCTATGTATTCACGAGCTGTTTGATGAACTAGATCAACTTGCCACCGAAGAAGATAATAACCCAAAAGAATTCCCATTGATTTTATCCGCGGGCGAACGACGCAGCGACACCTCCAACACCGTTGTTCGCAACCCTAGCGCAAACAACTTAAAACACTCAGGATCATTACGGATCTCCCCACAAGATGCAACAAGCTACGACATCAAGACCGGTGATACGGTATCACTAACCACCTCACGAGGCTCCGCAAAGGTTGTCATTGAAATATCCGACATGATGCAACCCGGTCACATATCCCTGCCCAATGGTTTCGGTATGAGCTATTCAGCATCAAAAAAACAACCCGTTAGCCTAGGAGCAGCCCCGAATGAGCTAACCTGTGTTAAAGCACGAGACCCGATAGCCGGAACCCCATGGCACAAGTACGTTCCCGCCGCGATAACAAAAACAGCATAGAACAAGGACAACGTCATCATGAATGCAAAAGTTGAATTATATGGCTGGGAAGTATCCCCATACACCGCGAAAGTGGATGCCTACCTTCATTTCAAAGGTATTCCATTTAACAAAATTTACCCCAACGCCTACACGCTAGCGCGAAAGATACAGCCCGCCGTGGGAAAAATGATCATGCCCGTTGTATACATCAACGGAAAAAACCCGATTCAAGACTCCACTATCATCATTGATCACTTTGAACAACAGAACCCCAAAAGACCCGCAATACCAACCACACCCAAACAACGTATTGCCGCTCAATTAGTAGAACTCTACTCCGACGAATGGCTACCCATGGCAGCACTACACTACCGTTGGAACTACCCAGAAAACTACAATTTTATCATTGGCGAATTTGGCAGCAACGCCCTGCCCTACTTCCCCAAATTCATCCAAAAAAAGGTCGCCAAAACCTTCGCCGGAAAAATGTCCGGCTATCTACCCATCCTAGGAATAACCAACAACACAGAAGCAGCCCTAGAACAACACGTGGAAACACTACTCTCCTTATTGAATACCCATTTTAAACAACACAGCTACCTATTAGGTGACCAACCCAGCCTAGCAGACTTCTCACTATACGGCCCACTCTACGCCCACCTACACAGAGACCCCGCCCCAAAAGACCTCGTAGCAAAACATAGCAATGTTTTAGCATGGATAGAAAGAATCCAAGGAAACACATCAACAGAAAACAAAACACTCCCAGATAACGATCAAATCCCCGACACACTAATACCAATACTAAGCCACATGACACAAAGTCATATGCCATTACTGCAACAAACCATCGACGCCATTCAACAATGGGCAAAAGAAAAACATACCGGCGACAAAGTGCCACAGCGACTAGGTGACGCAACCCTATCCATAGAAGGCAAACAAGAAACCCGTTACAACCTCAGCTACGGATACTGGATGCTCCAACGCATCCAACAAACCTACCAAGCACTTACCGACGAGAACAAACCAGACGTCGATGAGTTTATTGCACAACTAAACGGCTTTTCACTCTTAAAAGAACCTCTACATAACCATGTAACATTAAAAAATTGCCGATTGTATTTAAGCTAAAGCTTAGCCTTTCAAAGCCCCAAAAAATCAAAAAACTACAACCCTGCAATAAGTGATGTATTAGCAATATCCGTTCAGAAACGTCTGCGGCACGGACGCCGCAGTCGAGCACGGAGCCTGCCCCGCGAGCACAGCGAGTGCTTTGGGTACATGGATGCGATCTTTTGCGATTCCTGAACGGATATTACTAATACATCACGCTCTAATCGATTACAACGTTCCCATCACTACAATGCCCCCTTCACTAACGCACCTTAAACCCTAACCAACAATCTTATAACAATCCCTAGCATTCCCACGAAACAACTTCACCCTATCCTCATCACCAAACCCCTCACAAAGGGACCAATAAACGTCATACAACATCTCCAACGACATCGAAACCTTATCCATCGGAAAATTAGACGCAAACATACAACGATCAACCCCAAACTGCGCCACCACAAAATCCAACATCGGCCGAAGATCATCAACGATCTCAGCCAAAGAAAGCGGCTGATCCCTTAAATGATACCCCCACCCCACCACAGGCATAAAAAACCCAGACAACTTCACCAACACATTAGGGCACTCAGCCACCCTCGCCATACCC
>CAJXXT010000092.1 GCA_913063495.1 uncultured Gammaproteobacteria bacterium
TAAAAGTGCTGCCCATTAAACTCTTCGGCAATAGCAGGCATCATGGTGGTGATGGCAAGGTCATCAAACGCATGAATACTAATGGCGATAATCAGACCAACAATTAGACGATCAATAACAAAATTTCCTTAACATAATTTATGAACCTGGAAACGTAGCCGCAAATCCTTCTCGCTGCACTCCACATGCATTCGTAATAAAACTAACGGCATGGTACAACCCAGCCAACATAATTAACTCAATGAGTTGATCATCTGCATAATACACTGAAAGTTCTGACCATAAACCATCATCGACCGTTTTAGTCTTATACAACTGATCGACCAATTGCAGTAACAACACTTCCTTATCTGACCAGATAGATGGCGTTGACGTTTCATTCAAAGTATCGCTTATTTGCTCCTGCGTAAAACCTGCCTTTTGTGAAAAGCCTGTCACATGTACACCCCATTCATACTCTGCTTTACACAATGCACAGGTACGCAAAATAACCAATTCCCTCTCAGAAATACTGATACTGCCCTTATCTAATAAGCCTCCCTGAATCATTCGGCTCAATACTCGCGGGTTATGAGCAACCGTTCTAAAAATCCCTAAAGGCGGAACACCAGGAGGCATAATTACGTCAAAATTCTTTTGAATATCCGCAGTATACGGAGCAGTTAGCGGTGCTATTCGTGTCATCATAATAAACCTCATTAATGGTAAAAATGGTGATAATGGAGCATTCAAATCATTCTAAGCCTGCTACACTATCTGTAGCAACAAAACCACAATACCGCTACACTTTATGTAGCGCAAGCTTTTTATCTAAGGATAATAATGACCACTAACAACAAACGCCCCATCACCGAGCTTATCGACCTACTGGGGAAAAAATGGATTCTCAGAATTTTATGGGAACTCAACCTCGGGTCTTGCACCTTTAGAGAGCTACAGGCTCGGTGTGGAGACATATCCCCCACGACCATTAACAAACGAATCAAAGAATTGTGTTCGGCAAATCTCGTTACAAAATCAAAAGACAGCGGATACAATTTATCACCACAAGGAAAAGAGTTAATTTCGCTCTTTGAGCCAATTAACGACTTTTCCAAACGCTGGGCAAGTTCAAAGAATTACTAACACTCGGTATTATCTTTTCGCCACTTACCTGGCGACATGCCATGATACCGTTTAAATGCTAATTGAAAGGCACTTTGTTCGGAATATCCAAGTAGAAGAGATACTGCGACCAAATTCATGCCTTTATCTTGTAAATATCGACGAGCCAAATGCATCCGGATACGGCTCACCACTCCCCTCAGTCCATCATCAGAGTTTTGCAATCTTCTTTGCAGCGTTCTTTCAGAGACCACCATTTTTCTCGCGATACTTTTTAATGAGGCTTGCTTATGGGGTAAAGCAGCTACCACCTCATCATAAAGCTGTGTGACAAAGTCTAAATTGGCAATCTCTGGAAGAACCTCTTTAATCAGCTCAACCTTGGGATTCGCTGCTTCGGTTTGCAAAGTAAGTTGCAAAGCATCCTTATGAAACAAAAGCCCGAGGTCTCGTCCAAAAACAACCTGATTAATACCCATTTCTTTGCAATAACACCGCTGATATTGCTTATCATCAAAAGGGAATGAAACCGAAGCGACTACGTTATCCCGCATCCCCACCAGTCGAGTAATCGCTACAAAGCTACTCATAGCAAAGCCGGCATAATGCTCGGGAACTGAACCAACACTCCAATACAACTCCATACCTTGGGCACTACGACGAACATTGGCAATGCTTACCCCATAAAAAAGGCTTTCATAAAAAACATAACCATTCAGCATTTCTTCTAATGTCTGCGAACTCGCCAACATGTGGCCAATTGCACCAAGGTGCTGGCGGCCAATGCTTTGTCCAATCATCAACGGCGCAAGGCGCTCACCCGATATCTCAACGGCCTCCTTGAGAAACCCTTCGACGGTAGGGATATCTACCGACTGATCCGGCTTTATTCGTCTTATAGCGAAACATAGTGACGATGCACCATATCCAGCACGGCAAAGCCACTCATCAATAACAGCAACAAAAACCCCTGATACCGATAGCATTCCACCTTCCCCATTTGGCGTATTATATTAATTTAATGGCATATAATAGCAATAATTTAGCCGCTAGACATCATAAGATTAATTCAAATTCAACAAGGGATTAGCTCTATGACGACGATATTACAAAGCATCAGAAGTACGCCTTTCGAATTACAGGTTCGAAAGGAAACACGGTTTGATTTCAGCTCTCTTAATACGGCCATCCACACCGAGGACAACGTCTACACCAGTCACTTTTTTAATGCCTTATCTTTAGTTGCCCCGCTTACTGAAGGCATGTTGATTCGAGCCATTCGCAAAGCACAACCCATGCTTGAGGGCAGCGAACTTGCAAACGATGCTAAAGCCTTCATTGGCCAAGAAGCCATTCATACCCGGGAACATCGAGCATTCAACAAGCGTCTAGAGGAGCTGGGCCTCGATGCAAAGGCCACTCTCGAAGAAATGGAACAAGGTATAAGGGAAATAGAAGCCACCAAGTCACTTCAAGAACACTTGGCCATAGTTGTCACCGGAGAGCACATCATCTACTCCTTCACACGTGCTCTATTGGCTTCATCACACCATCATCTCGAGCAACACGACACTGTTCGCGCTCTTTTTATTTGGCACGCCCTAGAAGAAATGGAGCACCAATCGGTTTGTGATGATATTTATAAGCACCTATATGGAAAAGGCGCTGAGCACCGTCTACTTTATTTCCGCACATTAACAAGTACCGGGAACCTGCTTGGGGGCATTGTCGTTAAACTGATACGCTCTCTACTAGCACAAAGCAGAGAACCGAAAAAAGGGGAACTTCGTGAATTTATTAATTGGTTAGTTCGCACCCCTGGCATGGGAACAATAGCAACAAAAGAAATTATCGGCTTCTTCTCGCCGCGCTTTAATCACTGGAGCCGCCTAGAGGAAGATCAGAAACTCATTTCAATTCACCTCAAGTCTGCCTAGAAATCAGGAGGTTGCTACTTCAAGAGCAACCTCCTTGTTCACTTTACTGGAATTAACGCCGACTTCACTTCCTTCTTGGAATATTTATCTCTCGCCTCAGAGCAGCAACCCTTTCTCGACTATCACAACCTTCCATATGGTCGTTCACCAACCCCATCGCCTGCATAAACGCATAAGCCGTTGTAGGCCCAAAAAACTTCCAGCCTCTTTTCTTAAGATCCTTACTTAGTGCTTGAGATGTTTCTGTAATACTCGGCCGAGGGTTATCTCCTCCCGCTTTTCCAACATGCGGCTCA
The DNA here is from genome assembly GCA_913063495.1 of uncultured Gammaproteobacteria bacterium. Classification (GTDB taxonomy): domain Bacteria; phylum Pseudomonadota; class Gammaproteobacteria; order Pseudomonadales; family Ketobacteraceae; genus 42-54-T18. The sequence continues at coordinate 3,338 of CAJXXT010000092.1, forward strand.
GGAGAATCAGGTTCCCATTCCCAAATATAAGCAGCAAGGCTGCCAAATTCATCAACTATCTCTAGAGCACGCTTGGCATTATTAATCGTTGCTTCAATTTTCCCACGATGGCGCACAATGCCTTCATTTTGAAGAAGCCTTTCCACATCCCCTTCATCAAAATGTGCAACCTTATTAAAATCAAAACCAACAAATGCTTTACGAAAGTTTTCACGCTTACGAAGTATCGTCAGCCAAGAAAGACCTGATTGAAACCCCTCAAGACAAATTTTCTCAAAGAGTCGAATATCACTCGTTTCTGGATGACCCCATTCATCATCATGGTAGCAACGATAATCCAAATGATCACTACCCCACCAACAGCGAGTAACTGCATCTTCAGCCGTATGTAAATATTTACGAAGGGAATCCGGCATAAATTATTAATCCTATATTCAATGTTCCGAAAATAGCCATCTATTTATTTTCGGGAATTGAGAATTTATTGGCATCAGTCAATATTATCTCGATAAGTTTTTCAGGCATAACCCTGAATGCAGTGTTTCTCGCTTTAGCCAACCACTTATTCTCTACTTGTTCCATATCACTTATATTACGAGATAGATTCACTCGTTTCGTCGTTAACGGAATTCTATGCTTTTCATATAGACGCAGCGCTTTATTTACATCATGGGTAGACTCCAGGCACTTCATTAACACGACAGAGTCCTCAAATGCTTGGGCAGCACCCATACCCAAACTGGTCAACGCAGGATGTGCCGCATCCCCAAGTAAAGTAACCCCTTTTTCTCCCCACTTCTTTAGAGGTTTTCGATCACGAGTATTCACTTCAATTATATTCTCTGCAGGGGTGCAGGCGATGACATCAACAACCTCATCACTCCAGTCGCGGTAGGTATTAACAATTTCAGCTTTGTCCGCGTCATTATTGTCGCCTGACAACAAGCTGATATGCTGAAGGCGCTCAGCAACTTGTTTGGTGTTTTTTGTTCCCCACCAATACACTTGGCCATCGCCAAGATCCATTAACCCAAAGCGCTCGCCCTGCCCCCAATAGTGATTTGCACTACCTTTTGTTACCACCGGGTGTTCAAAATTTGTGGTTGCCAGCCATGCTACATAATGTGTATGTCTCGCATCGTCTAGACCAAACATCTGATTTCTTACGGCGGAATGGTTGCCATCGGCACCAATCAACATATCACCTTCTACAACCGAACCATCTTTGAAGGTCACCCGCACTCCATTCTTGGTGTGCTTAAAATTATCGAGCTCCTTACCTAGGTGTAATTGGTCACAATTAATGAAGCTCAACAGTGTATTCTGAATGTTTTTTCGATGAACCATCACAGTAGGCGCCCCCAACTTCTCGCCGACCTTATCCACTGGCATGCGGGTGATTAAGTCACCATTGGTTTCACGAGCATACATATCTGTGATTACTTCACCAGCGTCCATCATCGCCCCGTCGACACCCAGCGCTTTTAACGCATTCATGCCGTTGGTTGTTATAGAGATTGCCGTTCCCGCATCTCTCAGTTTTTTAGCCTGTTCATATATTTCAACACTGATCCCTATTTTATTCAAAGCAATAGCGGCAGATAGACCACCCATCCCGGCGCCTATGATAATGGCTTTTCTATTTGATGATGTTGACACTGCAATTACTCCTCTATTCGAATCAAAAAAATAAGACCACGCTTCTATCAATACTCATGGAATAAAATCAAGAATAACCCTCGGCAACAGGCGGGAGGCAATGTCTTCGATAAGAGCATCACTACCAACGCTATACCGTGCTTTGGGGTGGGGTGATTTTAATATCCCATATAGCTGAGAGGCCACATCCTGCGGATTTCTTTTCGGTGATTTATCATAAGTCAAGGCGGACACATGGATATCGAGTGGTAATAACTCCCGCCGTAATGACTCGTTGATTGCGGCGGAAGATAGCTTGCCCAATCCTGCATTCATATTCACGACTTTCCCTTTTGAGGCCTGTAACAACGGAATCATTGCCTGTGTTAATCCAATATTGCCAATGACGCAAACCTCATATTGCATTCTTAATTCGTCTAATTTCAAACATTCTATAGAGCTCGACGTACCAACCCAAGAATTGTTAATTAGAAGATCTAACCTTCCCTCTTCCTCTAATACTCTTTTTGCCGCCTTAACCGTTTCTGTATTGGTCACATCAAAAACAATAGGATGCAGGGTATTCGGGGCGTCTATCTGAAGACATTGCGCCTCACTCTCACTTCTTACCCCTGCGTAAACCGTTAACTGCTTAGCCGCTAGATTTAACGCAACTTCTTTTCCCAATTCGGTAGAGCAGTCCGCTATCAATACAACCGCGCCATCTGTAGAACGAGGTGCGAAGGTCGTAGATATTTTCTGCCCCACGAGAGGGATATCACCCAGAATTTTCAATGCGAAATCTCTGTAATCTTTCTGAGAGTGGGGTGACGCATTTGTTGCTGTCTTGATAGATGTTGCTGCTGATGCTTTATCGAATTCAATAATGTCGGTCAGTGTATGCCCTAACGTTGTCACGTTAGGCGGTATCATGATACCAAGGTGATCACCAGGTAGGTGGTGCACATCAATTTTTGCGCTAGTTACCTTTCTCCAGCCGTTAAACGGGTCGTTATGTTGACTATCAGCAACTTTATGGGCCTTATTAAGTAAACTGGGCAGCGGTTCTTTCGCCTTCAACAAGGTAATGGGGAAAGTCACTGTGGTTGGCTTGTAATCCATTAAAGCATTCCAGTGCGCCTTAAACACCTTAAATAATTTCTCTACCATTTCAGCAGAACATTCCTCAGGAAGACGCCCCTCCTCTTTTGCTTTGTTAACCATAGTAGCAATTAGAGAGTGCCTTTCGAGTGTCAGAATATTCCATACTGTAGAGGTGATAACATCTGATAAAGGGAGTCGCTGATATATATTCTGCAGCATACCTATCACACTATTTTCTTTACGATAACCCGGCAAGCTTTCGGGGCTATCGATGTCCTCATAACTTCCTAACAGATCCCATACAAACCACTTTTCCAATAATTCATCGCTTACCTCTTTCTTGTTTGGCTCACCAAGCATAATGGAATCAATGAGAATAACATTTTCAATCTTGCTGCCTCTCTCATGCAATAACCTAGCAACTTCAAGTGCAGCAAAACCACCAAAAGACCACCCTGCTAACAGACAATCACCATCTGGTCTGATCTTTTTAATCTCATCCGCATAAAAGCAGGCTAATTTGTTGATACTATCAATCGGGGGTTCATCGCCCTCTACACCAGGGGCCTGAATGCCATAAACCACCCTATCGGTATTCAAATGTTTAACAAGATTGGAATAGCAAAGAATCGTGCCGCCGATTGGGTGAATTAAAAATAGAGGGGGAAGACGACTATCTCCTTTTTTGAGTGGGATAATATACCGTGCACCAGCAGTCCTATCACCCTGCAATACAATATGGTTAGCAAGTGCCTGCACTGTCGGTGCCGTTAAAAACGTCGACAAAGGTATATTTAGGCTTAATTCTTTCTCGAACAACGCAACCAAGCGCATCGCTACTATCGAGTCACCACCAATATCAAAAAAGTCATCGTGAATACCGATTTTATCTCGCTGTAGTACTTTTGACACCAACACACAGATTTGCTGTTCCAAATCCGTACTAGGTGCAACATACTCAACGGTAGGAGCCTGTGCAATTTCTCGCTCACTAAGTGATTTGACATCAACTTTCCCGCTTGGGGTTTGTGGTAAAGCCTCAACACTAACAAAACGCCCAGGAATCATGTAGTCAGGTATGTGCTGCCGTAAATGGTGTTTCACCAAGGTATAATCTACCGTCGCTTCAGCGACTGATACAACATAAGCGACAAGCTGATGTTGCTGCCCCAGACCATGACTCACTACGGCCACTTCGGAAAACTGTTTTTCTCCAGAAACCGAGTAGGAAAGAAGATTAACCTCAATCTCACCCAGCTCAACCCTGTGCCCTCGCACTTTAACTTGAGCATCTGATCGGCCCAAGTAGATAAAGGAACCGCCAGGCAATTGAATACCAATGTCACCTGTTTTGTAAAACCGTTGCTTGGGCTTATCGGGTAGCGAGATATCAACAAATCGTTCAGCTGTCAGGGTACGGTTATTTTTATAGCCAGCAGCAAGACAACGTCCACTCAAGTATATCTCTCCGGGCATACCTAACGCGACACATTTGCGCTGCGCATCAAGCAACACTACATGGCTGTCGGCAATCGGCTTACCAATAGGAGGTAGGTTTGGCCATTGCGAGGGAGCCCCCTGCATTACGTGCCGAGTAACAACATGACTTTCGGTAGGGCCATACTGGTTCTCCAACGCGCTATCTTTGATATTTTCAAATAGTACACGAATATCTTCGGTAACTTTTAATTGCTCCCCAGAAGAAATAACCCGCTTAAGGTTTTGAGGAAATATTTCAAGTTGACATGCAGCTTCCGCTATACGCTGAAGAATCACATAAGGGACATACAGCCGCTGAATGTCAAACCTATCGATGTACCGTAATAACGCGGGAGGATCCAATCTTTTTTCTTCCGGTATAATGTACAACGTTCCGCCCTCAGCTAACGTTGAATAGATTTCCTGGAAAGAAACATCGAAGATGATAGGGGAAAATTGTAACGTGTTAGTGCAGCAGCCAGCATTATCTCCAATTTGCCAACCCACCAAACGGTTAAGTCCAGCATATGGCATGGCTACCCCTTTGGGCTTTCCCGTTGATCCTGATGTAAATAAAATATACGCTATATCGTTATCCGATGGATAGTTTGACGATGAACTATCAAGGGTGGTTGATGCATCATAGCCAACAACCTCATTAGGCGATATTAACGGCACATCATTAATCGAGAAATTATCGGTGTTATCAACAATAACCGCGTCAGGTTTAGTATCGTCAAGTATTGATTGCAATCGACTTTCTGGAAGTTGTTTATTCACTGGAATAGCAATCATACCGGCACGCATAATGCCCATTAATACAATCACTAGTGTTGATGATCGCGTTAATCCAACAAGTACTTTATCACCGGAGCGCAACCCACGGTTCACCAAATTAACCTGAACACTGTCTATCAACGCAGACAACTGCTCATAGCTATAATCATGTTCCTCGTCAACCAGTGCGCTATGACTGGGGGAGCATTTAACAACGGTATCGAATCGTGAAAATACATTTTGTGCCTCACTCACGTCACTTTCCGGTGTTGTGCAATGCTTTTGGGTATCAATTACTGGTTGCATAGCTCAGCCTCCAAAAACGCAATGTCCGCAATATCTGAGGTTTCATGCTGACATAGCCTTCGAACAAGAGACTGATAATACGTGACGATTAAGTTAACTTGATCCTTTGTGTACACTGCGGGATTACAGTCCAATCTAAACATGATATTGCCACTCCTTGGATCAACGATATAGTTGGCCAGTAAATCAAAATTGGTTTTCTCATTCACCTCAACACCAACAACACTCACGCCCTTACGAGCCTCAAGCAACATGTCAAATATATGAAAATTGGTAAAGTTAAAAGCTATATCAACAGAAAGAACGCTCTCGGCCGTTTCTAGAATTGACTTTATTGGTTTACGCCGATGCGGGTAGGTTTTTTTCTCTTCGATAAAAAGGCGTTTTGCAAATTCAATCCAGTTATCTGAAAAATCTGACACCCTGATAGGTAAAGTATTCAGGAACATCCCCGGCAACCTTTCACTTCCCTCCTTCTCTACCCGGCCTTGAGTGACAACTCCTGTTACAACCTCATCCTGTCCGGACAGAAGCTTTATCACCATACAGTGGACAGCCATCAACAGGGACTTCAATGGTACGGCGTAACGCTTCGCATGTGCTACCAAAGTACCTGACAGTTCACTGTCAAAATCTACCTGAGTTGAAAATGGCGAACCCTTCTGCTGTTCGTAAAAAGGAATCCAGCTTTCTATTCTTGAAGTCGCGCCCCCTTGCAAATAGTCTTTCCAAAATTCCGTGGTCTTTTTATCTTTTTGTGCTGCAATTTCTGCTTCTATAAATTCACTAAGCCTTACCTCTGGCGCCGGGAGCGGTTGTGGCACATCGTAACCTAACGCTAGAAGGTAGCGTTGGAAGATTTCAGTAATGAGCGTTGCTACACTCCAGCCATCTAATAACGCATGATGAAAACTAAAGGTAAATTGCAAATATTCGGAACGAATATGTACAGCAAATAGGAATAGCGGGGCTTGCGACCAATCATATTGATGCACACTACGAGCATTCCTATGTAGCTGGACGATATTCTCCTGCTCAGCCTCGCTAAAACTTCTAAGGTCTTCAACTACCAACGGTACAACTGACTGTTTATTGATGATTTGCAGCGGACTTGAGAATTGTGTCAAGTCAAAAAATGATCGTAATACCTCATGCTGCCCAACAATTTCACTGATCGCTTGAGTAAATATAGCTTCGTTCCATGGCACAGAAACTTTGTAACTCATGACATCATTATAGGTTGCCGTACCGGCTTCCTGTTGACTGTGGAATAACATACCTAACTGAAGCTGACTGGCGGGAAAGGCGTCCTCGGCATTTGCCAAACTGCTGTGCGCTCTTTCTGATGGCTCAATTAACTCAAACGGATCTAGTTGGTGTTGATCGACAGAAGCATCGGCGTGGCTATGAGAAATAGCCGCCAACGACTCGATCGTTGCATTATTGTAGAGATCAGCAAGCGTAAAATGAACCCCTCTGCGCTCTAGCTCAGATTTAATACGTATTGCTATTAGAGAGTCGCCACCGACCGTAAAGAAATTGTCAGTGACACATATAACAGAAATTTTCAGCTGCTCAATCCATACCGCAAGAATATCCGCTTCAACGTCATTTCTTGGAGCAACCACATCACCACGCTGTCGACCAACGTCAAGATTAGGTTTTGGTAGCAAACGTTTGTTAACCTTCCCATTGCTCGTTAATGGCAACTCAGCAAGTCGAATATAAACGGCTGGAACCATATATTCTGGAAGGATATCACTAAGATAGTGTACTAATTCATGACTCTCGATAATCGCTGGTGCGACATAATATGCACATAAGTAATCCCCACGAGCATCAGCATGCTGGCATACCACTACGGCGGAATCGATTGACTCATGGGACTGAAGACTATTCTCTATCTCTCCCAGCTCTATGCGATTTCCGCGTATCTTAACCTGGTCATCTAGTCGGCCTAGATATTCGATATTCCCATCACGATGCTGACGAGCAAGATCCCCGGTTCTATAAAGTTTTTTACCGTCATCAAACGGATTATCAACAAACGCCTTTTGCGTTAGCTCCGGTTGACCAAGATAACCCCGCGCTAATCCCACGCCCCCTATACATAGTTCACCTGGAACCCCAGTGGGCTGCAATTTTAAATCTTTCGACACTATATGCAACGAGGTGTTATCAATAGCACTTCCTAACGGAATGTGTGTTTTTCCCTCTAGGCTCTTTTTGTTGCATTCAAAATAACTGACATCAATCGTTGCCTCTGTCGGTCCATACAGGTTCACTAATCGAACGTTATCAGAAAACAGTCGGGAGTGTCGTCGATAAAGGTCGATGGGTAACGCCTCACCACTACAATAAATCAGACGCAAACTTGCAACACGCTCAAGTGTATCAGTCTTCGTTTCCAAGTGACTTAAAAAAAGTGCAAACATAGAGGGGACAAAATGAATAACCGTAACCTTATTGCGATCAATCGCATCAACAATAGCCCACGGATCCCTTTCACCTTCTTGTACTAATAAATCAAGCGAGGCACCATACCAAGACCACCAAAAAAGCTCCCACACTGAGACATCAAATGTGTAGGGTGTTTTTTGAAGCAGCACATCGCCCTGACCAAGGCCACCATTTTTCTGCATCCAAGACAGCCGGTTTACCAATGAATGATGCTCCAACATTACTCCCTTGGGGTTGCCGGTAGAGCCAGAAGTATAGATAACATAAGCTAATTGCTTGGAATCAATTCTTTCATCAAGATTATCAAACACATATCCATTAATCTCCAAATCGTCCATTAAGATAATTGGAAGATCGAACTCTACATTACCTGCCTGATCAGCATTGCTGATCAGTAAAGAGGCCTCGCTATTTTCCAGTATATGAGATATGCGTCGTGTTGGTGCCTTACAATCAATAGGAAGGTAGGCACAGCCTGCTTTTAACACGGCAAAAAGGGAAACTAACAAATCAACTGATCGTGGCAACTTAATCGCGATAACTTTACTATTTGTCGGACAAAGCTCTCGTAAATGCCGAGCCAGTTGATTTGCCCTCGCATTCAGTTCGCTATAAGTTAGCGACTCATCCGCGTCAGAAACCGCCTTTGCGTTGGGCGAACAAAGAACTTGTTCCTCAAATAGAGCATGTACGGTCTTTTCTGCAGGGTAATCTGCTTCATTACTGTTGGCTAACGCAATTTGCCGTAGGATTTCTTGCTCATGAATACAGTCAAACTCACTTACCTTTTGTGTTAGTGATTGTTTGGCCTGCTGGAAGACCGTAGCAAAACACTGCATAACTCGATCAAAGGAGATATCTTTATCAACGACCCCAACCTGGTAATCAAACTCCAATAATATATCCTCATAATTACCGAATTTGCTAACAAATACTGCTAGGGGCGCTCTCTCTTGATCGTTTGGCAAAATTACCGAGCGCGTTTCTGTTCCTGAGATATTATCTGAGTAATCATGATCCATGTAGGAAACCGACACATCATACAATCGACCTTTGCCTCTAATCTCACTATCACGCCTCACTAATTCACCTAATGAGAAGCGCTGATGATCCCTCGCCTCACGTGTTTCCCTATTTACCTGCAACATCAACTCTAGGAAAGTAATTTCACCCGTACCGTCAAGTGCAATAGGAAGCATGTTAGCAAATAGGCCCGCTGTATTTTTTTTGACGTCACCTCGCCGATTAAGAAACGGCACGCCAAAGGTGATTGCCTCCTTATTTGTTAATCGAGAAAAAACAATAAAGAGCACAGAGAGTATGAAATTATAAGGTGTACATTTGTGCTGGACACAAACCGCAAAGACTTCTACAAACTTACCCCATTCAATGGAAATCGATTCCCGCCGACTAGCGTTATTCTGTAGCTCGCCGTGAAATTGCGTTGACTGTATAAATGAGGTATCTGGCATACCAATGATCTTGGATTTCCAGTACTCATAATCCCGTTTTCCAATATCAGACTCACCGTAACGGATCGAATCCAACACATATTCCTTATAGGAGCCAACCGCTATTGATGTTGAAGTTTCACCATGGACGTGCCGATTGTATTCTTTAAACGCTCGAGAATTGAGTTGAGCAACAGTCCAGCCGTCACATACGATATGATGAGCTTTAAAATAGGAATAGATTTTTTTTCCGGATGACTTTAGTACAACAACTCTATGTAAAACGCTATCGTAGAGTTCAAAGGGTTTCACAAAATCATTATTGATCCATTCCATACAAGCAACATCAGGATCACTCTCGACTGAAAGGTCAATTAACTCAACCGCTAATCCACTGGCGCTATCAAATGTTTGAAAGGGTTCGCCATCGTGCTCATATATTCTAATGTTAAAGACATCGGCTTCATTAATTACCTTTTCATAGCAGCGCTTAAGTCCTGCAATATCGACATCACCTTCGATCACCTTATATCCGCCAATAATAAATGCTGGGGATTTCGGCATAAACATCTGCTCTAACCAGATATCATATTGCTGCGCTGTCAGTGAAACGCGTTGATCTATTTGGGTTACTAGCTCAGACTGATCGTCCAGCACGTCATTTACTAAAGTATTCACTCGATTCCTCCCTAAAAATCTATATCCTGTATAACCCGACACTTGGTTATAAAACCCGACGATCTTATAATGCAAAGTAATTTAACGCAAAGAGAGAAGAGTAATGTTATGTGTACCACTCATGTTATTACGATGCCTTGTTAGAAATAATGGAGGGGCGTATTTGTGCGGTGTATCACGGATCAATCTAACGGGTAATGTTAACCATTGATCCCTCGCATTATTACGCATTCAAGGAAACTAGAGCAGGAACTCAGAGAATGACAACGCAGTGGCAGAAAAAATTAGATAAGAAAGGTATACAAGTTTACACCGCAAAACACCCAACCTCACCTTATGACCGTTACAAAGCCATCATGGAGGTTGAAGGTGCACTATCCCACTACGTAGCCCTTCTTCAGGATGTTGAAAATTACAAAAACTGGATGCACACTACCGTCACATCCAAATTGATAAAACAATCTTCAGTTGTCGACAATATTGCCTACATAAGTACGCGGGCGTTTCCGGCGAAAGATCGTGACTATTATGCAAAAATCACACTACACCAAAATGATGATCATTCGGTGGTCTCGTCTTGGAATTGTTGTAACGACTACCCAATCAATACAAGCTGCATTCGATTGCGTGATTTTTCATCAACGGTTAAGTTACTACCAAATAACCAAAAGAATAGAATTGTATTTATCTTTGAAGGACATGCGGATCCGGGTGGTATTGTTCCTCATACAATTGTGAATAGATTTCTTATCGACATTCCTTTTAATACTCTCTTAAGAGCAAGGAAAATGGTTGGCGACGGTAAATATAGCGACCCCGTTTCGTACATAGAGGATTATGCTACGACCTGACTCCCTCCTCATAGTGCATGCGGTAGCTGATTTATTCATTTTCGAATTTCATCTACCCCGTGCGGCCGCCACCCAGGAGGATCCGACATAAACTGTTAATCCTATATTCAATCAGTAAAACAGCATATTGTGCTTCAGATCAGCCTCAAGTAATGATGATAAATCCACATGTTCATCTTCTGGGTAAAATGTTGTGATCGTCAAGTTAGGCTCCGACACAAAAGCGTTTGGACCTAACGCTCCCACGGTTTGACTCACACTAAAAAAACGCGTCTGCTTGCCGTTAAATTTTGCTTGCACACGAAAACTCGTCATCGGCTCAAGTTTAGCCGCACGCTGGCGCCAATCTTGTGGAACATAAGGTGAAGACAACAACTCTTGCAGCCTCTCTTCACGCTCGTTATCATTTGAAAGAATCACCGCTTGTTGTAACGACATTAGTATTAATGACATCGTATTTTTAAACTCCTGAGACGCCCCCATTTGCTGAAACAGAAAGTCGAAATGACTTTTGATATTATTAAGCTCTCCAGCCGGAATACTCTCTTGAAACAATCCGACCCAGCCTTTGTTCACCATCAAAATATTCGTGGAACTATCCGTTAAGGTAGTGGGATATGGATCCAAAGCACGCAAGGTAAGAATCATTGCATTACGCAGCCACTTCAGCTCAGGCCCATGAAAATCAATCTTTTTGGCGATGGGTGTGAAACCAGCTGAAAACAGTAAATGGCTCGTATCACGCTCCCCCAGGTTAAGTACCCGAGCGATATTGATCACCATCACCTTACTCGGATGAGCTCGATCATTTTCTAAACGACTAATATGTCGACTAGCAGAATCCAGTCGTTGAGCCAGTTCCTCTTGGCTTACTTTATGAACCTCTCGCCAGAACTTCAGTAAACGCCCAAACGGTAGCGCGGTCATTACACATATCACCATTAATTAAGTCAAAATTTCCGCAACCGGACTTATCAGGTCATGGTAGCCTGCTAGCAGAGTCGCGACAATACATCATCGCTATACCTCATAACACTACCTAAAAACACTACCTCAAAATAAGCATGGAAAACCAACATGGCAGCACCTCTTCTAAATCAACGTGATATTGAATTTATGCTTTACGAACTGTTTGATGCAGAGGGCCTTACAGCCCGCAAACGGTATGCTGATCACAACAAAGAAACATTCGACGCAGCGATAGAAACTGCCAAAAAGGTCGCTGAAAAGTACTTCCTGCCTATTCGCCAAAAGATCGACACCCATCAACCAACATTTGATGGTGAAAAAGTACACATGATTCCAGAGATAAAACCTGCCGTAGACGCCGTTATCCAATCAGGCCTTATGTCATCCACAGCAGATTACGAGCTCGGAGGCATGCAATTACCTGCGATTGTCGCCAGCGCAGCTTCCGCCTATCTCGGTGCCGCCGGTAGCACCACGCTGGGCTATACGGCACTAACCAATGCCAATGCTAACCTGATCCAAGCCCACGGCACACCTGAACAGATTAAGCAGTGGGTAGAGCCTATGCGTAGTGGTCGGTTCGCAGGCACCATGGCGATGACTGAACCCGAAGCAGGGTCTGGCCTTGCCGATCTAACCACCTACGGCATTAAACAAGACAATGGCTCCTACCTCATTAGTGGAAATAAAATCTTTATCTCCGGTGGTGATCACGAGCTTAACGAAAACATCGTGCACTTGGTGCTTGCTCGTATCAAAGGCGCCCCCAAAGGCACAAAAGGTATCTCCCTTTTTATCGTGCCTAAATATTCGGTGAATGATGATGGGTCGCTGGGCGATCGTAATGACGTCACCCTTACCGGCCTTTTTCATAAAATGGGGGGCCGCGGTCAAACCTCCTGTGCATTAAATTTTGGAGAAAACGGTGGCGCCATTGGTTACCTAGTTGGTGAAGAGAACAAAGGCTTGCGCTACATGTTTCATATGATGAATGAAGCACGCATTATGGTAGGCACAGCAGCCGCCACAACCGCCTTAACAGGTTTTCAATACTCATTAGATTATGCAAAAGAACGCCCACAAGGACGCCTACCCTCTTGCAAAAACCCATTGTCACCTCCTGTTAATATCATCGAACATACCGACGTGCGACGTATGCTACTAGCACAGAAGGCATACTCTGAAGGTGCCTATGCTCTCTGTTTATATGGCGCTCAATTATCAGATGATGAAAAAACGGCAGCAACAGAAGAAGAACGTAAACACGCCCATATCTTACTGGACCTGTTAACACCAATTATAAAGTCTTGGCCCTCTGAATACGGCCCTCGAGCAAACAGCTTAGCGATTCAAGTACTCGGCGGACACGGTTATATTAACGAACACCCGGTAGAAATGTTCTACCGAGACAATCGTCTTAACCCCATTCATGAAGGCACCTACTGCATACAATCCCTCGACCTCTTAGCTCGAAAAGTTCCCATGAATCAACTCGCCGGCGTTATGGCGTTGATGGCTGAGTTTGAAAAAACAATAACCGAAGCAAAAGAACAATCCTCTCTCCGTGATTTTTCCGATGAACTTCAAGGCGCGGTTAAAACCCTATCACAGGTTACCGAAACGCTACTTAAAAGCATGATGGTAAAAGATATCGACCTTGTGCTGTCAAACTCCGTTAAATACTTAGAGCTTTTTGGCAACGTTGTCATTGCATGGATTTGGCTAAAACAAGGTATTGTCGCCCAGGCAGCCCTTGCAAAAGAACCTCATAAGGAGGATAAACAATTTTATCAAGGCAAACTACAGGCGATGCGTTACTTCTTCAAATCAGAATTACCTGAAATTAACGTCTGGGCTAAACTGCTGACAGATTTTGATAGTACAAACTTCGACATGCATCCAGATTGGTTTTAAAAATATACGAGGACAAGAAAAATGACAATAAATTTTGAAGGGAAAGTTGCCATTATTACTGGCGCAGGAAATGGACTCGGGCGCTCTCATGCCTTGGCACTCGCTGAGCGTGGAGCAAAGGTCGTTATTAATGATCTTGGTGGAGCGCGGGATGGTAGCGGCGCATCATCTGAAGCAGCACAAGACGTTGTGAAATGTATAGAAGAAAAAGGCGGCGAAGCGTTCGCTCATGGTGCAAACGTTGCCAATTTTGACGAAGTAGAAGATATGGTTAAACAAACCATGGGGAAGTGGGGCCGTGTCGACATCCTTATTAATAATGCCGGCATTCTTCGGGATAAGTCATTTGCGAAAATGGACCTAGATGACTTCAAACTTGTTATGGACGTCCACCTAATGGGATCGGTTAATTGCTCAAAAGCCGTATGGGATATTATGCGTGAACAAGAGTATGGCCGTATCTTAATGACCACGTCTTCTAGCGGAATGTACGGCAATTTTGGCCAATCCAATTACGGCGCAGCAAAAATGGCTGTACTGGGTCTAATGAATACGCTGGTGATTGAAGGCGCAAAAAAGAATATCAAGGTTAACGCTCTGGCGCCCACTGCTGGCACCCGTATGACAGAAGACATAATGCCACCAGAAATCTACGACATGCTAACCTCTGAGGCCGTTACCGCTGGTGCGCTAGCGCTACTTCATGAAGACGCCCCCACTCGAACTATTTTATGCGCAGGAGCCGGTGGCTATGCCAGCACAAGACTATTTGAAACGGAAGGTATATTTCTACCCGCCGATCAGCAATCACCGGAAAATATTCTTACGCAATGGGATGAGATAAGCGATACCTCACACCAAAAAGAGATGATGACAGGTGCTCAGCAGTCTGAGAAGTTTTTGGCAAAAGCACTAGCGTCAATTAAAAAGTAACGCAGTATTAAGACCTTTTAAACGTGGCTACTTTTTTGTAGCCACGTTTAAAACGAAGAAGACTCGCCAGTGCCTATCCATCACCACATTGCCTCCTGTTATATTAGCTCTTTAGCGCCAGCGGTAAAAAACTTTCCTTAATTTTTACGAAGGTGTGTTTGGAAAGTAACGTGCTCTTGACACCCTGTGTATTCGGCGCCATCAAAAAAATACACCCCACCAACAACAGCATCAGGAGTGACGCCTTAATATTTTTGTATTCGTATAATTTACATGCAGTACCAAACGATCGCTTCACGCGTACGTTGCTAAAATCAACGCTGTATACTTCATCTAAAACAAGATGAGTAATATATCCAATAAAGATGAACAGACCCATTAACCAGGACATAATGGCATTCAAGTAGGTAAGTTCATAAGCAATCACAATACTTAATGCACTGATAAATACCGAGGACAATAGAGAATGAAATATTCCTCGGTGTACAGTATAGGATTCAAATATCGGTCTAACGAACCAATTCGTAAACCCATAAACCAAAGCAATAACCACCCAAATCTCCAACGTTGATACTCCCTCGCCTAATTGTGATAAAACCGCAGTGATAGACAATAATGTAATGATTCCGAACAAGATATTTAGCGTCGTTGAGTTATCAGAATCAACATCAGGCAACACGCCGCCTAGGGTACCCACAATCCATAACAGTACGGCTTCAGTTGAGTTAACTATGTTAGCGCCTAATAATGAGGTTGAGAGTACACCGCTACTTATTGCGGAAATCTGTATATGTGTCTTAAAATTCGCCATTTATTAACTCTTACCTTGCACGTAAATCATCAGGTTGAATGGTTTTCGGCGCCATCCTACAGATTATTAAAAACGATTACCGTGTATTAAACCAACCAACGGACGTTTTGGAGGAAATATCACGCTCCGATACAAATTGGACAACAGTCTAAACAAAATCTATATTTTATTAGACTATTGTCCAATATATGAGTATCGAAATGAATAGAACACCTACAAAGCCTATGCTTATTCGCTTGGTTCTGCTAATTTGTGGAAGCTGTCTGTGTTTGCCATTACAGGCGGGCAATAGTAGTGGCGGCTTTCTGGATTTTAATCTCTACCCCTATCTATCGGACGTTGATACAGACAACGTACTGACAATAAATGTTGCCGCAAAATTGGAACATCGATTTTCTTACTTCAGTCTCACCAATTTCGGAAACCAGGAGAATTCAGAGGAACTGAGTGATGCAAATACCTTTTATACTGAACAAAATGTACGCTGGCAAATCACAGATGAGTCTCCTTTGGATTTAACGCTCCAAATGAATTTCCGAACAGGTGAGGACAACGATAGGCATCGATTGGGGGTTCGCTGGAGGTTGAGTGATACACCAGCGCTCTCAAGCATATTTAAATATCTGAACATGTCTTATTCCATCAACTTTCATGTAGTCCAATTCGACAATGAAAGCGCTGACGTAAGACAGTTAGAACATGTATTCAAATTAGGTTTCCCCTATTTAACAGACCGATTGTATCTTGCGGGGTTTGTTGATCACACCTTTAACCAGGACCTAGCGACAGGATTCCCCAATAACCCTATTGTAGGTGAAGCGCAGTTGGGTTTTCGCTTAATCGAAAACCTATTCCTTATTACTGAATATCGTATCAATGAATATCGCCGCAGTGATGTAAACAATCTGGCCATCGGCGTTGAATACAAGATGACTTGGTGATTATCCAAATGGGACAACTTCAACGAACATTTTCAACGCTAACTTTAGGTTCATCTCTATGAATATCCGTTTGGTAATTTTTTGTTTTTTGTTGGTAAATAACTTTAGTGTATTCGCTTCGGAATTCTCTATCGGCTTATCTGTTTGGTCAGGATACCCTGAAAGCGTAAGGGGTTTTA
>CAJXXT010000093.1 GCA_913063495.1 uncultured Gammaproteobacteria bacterium
CAATATCCGTTCCGCCATTATCTACAATAAAAAGGAACAAATAATTTCACAAGCCGGCCCCACAATGCTGGCGCTGAGCTATCCGGAGAAACGCCTGCCGTCCAACCACTCACGAAACCCAAGCAACAATTTCCAGGGCTCTTTCTCTCGGGAGACCAGTGCAAGCACACGTATCATTGCTCCTGTTTACAACCAAGTGGGTGCTTCTGACACTGACAAACAAATCACTGGCTGGATTGAAGTTGAAGTTGATGCATCCAGCACTATCATTGCAAAATATCAAACAACACTTCTTATTCTCGTGGTTATTTTTGTCGCACTGATCATCAATATTTATGGGTCTTTTCGCTATTCTAGAGAGATATCATCAACCCTTCATAATGTCATGCTCTCTATCGGCACTATGATTTCAGGCAAGCTGGACACACATATTCAAGAAGACAGCTACGGGGAATTGAAAGAGCTTCAAGAAGGTATCAATACACTCAGCCACTCGATTTTGGAAGGTCACAGAGAACTACAACAAAACGTCGACCAAGCGTCGGAAGACTTACGAGAAACCCTTGAAACCATTGAGATTCAAAACATAGAGTTGGATTTAGCTCGAAAGGAAGCTCTAGAAGCCAGCCGAATTAAGTCCGAATTCCTCGCAAACATGAGTCACGAGATCCGCACCCCATTAAATGGTGTCATTGGTTTTACCAATCTTCTTTTAAAAAGCCACCTCAGTCATTCCCAACGAGACTACCTTGATACTATTCAAAAATCCTCAGAAAGCCTTTTGGCAATCATCAATGACATTTTAGATTTCTCAAAAATAGAGGCCGGAAAACTAGTACTTGATCAGGTACCCTTGAACTTATCCGAAGTTGTGAGCGACGTTCTCACCATGTTAGCTCCAATGGCATATGATAAAAAACTCGAACAAGCTAGCCTCTTTTATTCTGATGTCCCACAAAATATTCTTGGCGACCCACTGCGTCTAAAACAAATCCTCACCAACCTTGTCAACAACGCCATCAAATTTACGGCCCAAGGAGAGGTGATTGTCAGGGTCATGCTCGATGAAACTAAAGACGACATTGCAGTGATTAAAATTACCGTATCAGACACTGGTATTGGTTTAAGCACAGAACAACAACAACATTTATTCAGTGCTTTTCGCCAAGCAGACACGACAACTGCTCGTCGCTTTGGAGGTACAGGGCTTGGACTTGTTATATCCAAACACCTTGTAGAACAAATGCGAGGTCAAATTGGAGTTGAAAGCGTTCAAGACGAAGGCTCTACCTTTTGGTTCACTTTTAGAGCTGAAATACATACATCTCATGAGGAGCGGGACGTATTAATACCTCACAACACTCATGAAATCGTACTTTATGATGAAAATACAACCGTTAGGAATGCACTTAAAAACACCTTACAAAAACAAAAGTACACGCTAATTGAGTGCCAAAAATTCTCAAACCTGTCGGATATTTTATCTACATCTCCCGCCGAAGCCTCACCATCGGCAATGCTGATCGGAATATCCCCCCAAACACCCAAACATCATGAGATTGCAGCGCTGGTTCAAAACAACAAAAACAACATTCCCATCATATTGTTGGGCAACCATATTGATCAAGTAATTATCAGTGAAATGCTCAAGTCCCCGCCCCCACCATTAATACCCAAGCCTTTTGCACAAAACAAAACCTTGGCGATCATCAAAGAGGTATTAAACGCGGACTGTTGGCAGTTGGTGGGCCAAGAACAAGCCACCGACTCTATCGCACACCCGAACACAGAGTCACAAACAATGACTTCTGTGCCCGTTAGAATAGCGCCAGAAAAAAGCACCATAGCCCCCTCTGGGCTCAATATTCTTGCTGTAGACGATAACCCTGCAAACCTTAAACTGTTATCCGTCCTATTGTCGGATTTGGGCATAAACGTCACATCGTGCGACAACGGTCTTGAGGCTGTTGAGCTTGCCAACGCACATCGTTACGACCTTATTCTTATGGATATTCAAATGCCTGGCACCGATGGTGTTGAGGCAACTCAATTAATCCGAAAGCAAGAAGAAGGTAAGCGTAAATCGCCCATCATAGCCGTTACTGCACACGCCCTAGCAAATGAAAAACAAGCGCTGTTAAGTTCAGGAATGGATGACTATGTCACTAAACCCATTAACGAAAGTCAGTTATTACATATTATTAAACACTGGACAGGGAAAGACTTAACAATATCAACAATCACTGCGCCCCCCCCTAACCCAAACCACGTTGTGAACTTAACAATGGGCCTTAAGCTGGCTAACAATAAGCAAGATCTCGCAGATGACATGTTATCCATGTTATTTGAGTCATTAACAAAAGACCGAATCGCACTAAAAGAAAACTTAAATAACCAAGACTACGCTCTAATGCTCGAACGGGTACATAAACTCCATGGGGCTACTCGTTACACCGGTGTACCCAACCTCCAGCGCTCAGCGCAGGCTTTAGAAGAGGATCTAAAACAAGAACAATACGACGACATTAAAACCTTATGCAAAACCCTCATCACTGACATTGAAGATATTATTCAATGGTGCATTCAACACAAAAAATATGAGATACCTGCAACTTGACTTGGCTTTTCTGGATTCGATTCGGTTCGACTTAACAGTACCATTTCACAACAATACCGTTCCACAACAATTCACTCACTAACATCAGTTCTCTAATACAACAAAAGCAACAGCATATTCCTTCTCATCAGAAAGGGTTACATGCTGCTGCTTCACACCTAAAGACTCAGCCCTGGTTAACGCCTTGCCTGAAAAACATAATATCGGCTTACCCAGCTCATTGTGCTCAATATAGATATCCTGCCACGATACCCCCTCAGCAAAACCCGTCCCCAGTGCTTTTGAGGCGGCCTCTTTGACCGCAAACCGCTTTGCAAGAAATTGATCACTCTTGGTTACCGTCTTAAGCTGTAACAACTCAGAGCTATGTAAGATCCGCTGTGAGAACTTATCGCCATTACGCTCCAACGATTTTTTCATTCTAGCAACACTGACAATATCGGTACCGATGCCAACAATCATTAGCGTGCCTGCAACATCAATTGCTTCATCTCTTTCACTGCACTTTTTAGCCCTGTAAAAACTGCTCGTGCAATAATACTATGGCCGATATTAAGCTCATTCATCCCAGGTAACGCCGCGATTGGCTCTACATTTTGGTAATGCAGTCCATGCCCTGCATTTACAATCAACCCTAAGGTTTGGCCATACGCTACAGCGGATGCTATACGCTCATACTCTTTTTTCTCCGCTACAGAGGTTTCTGCATCGGCATAACATCCTGTGTGTATTTCAACAATTGGAGCACCAGCGTCCGCTGCGGCCTTAATTTGTTTTTCATCCGGATCAATAAACAACGACACTGCTATGCCCTGTTCAGCTAACGTATCACATGCAGACTTAACGCGATCAAATTGCGCTATAACATCAAGCCCACCTTCCGTCGTTAGCTCTTCACGTTTCTCTGGCACCAAGCAGCAATAATCAGGTTTGATTTCACAAGCAAACGCAACCATTTCATCTAAAACGGCCATTTCAAGATTCAGGCGAGTATTCATGGTTTGCTTGATCAACCTGACATCTCGTTCTTGTATATGTCGGCGGTCTTCTCTTAAATGAACCGTAATACCGTCAGCTCCTGCCTCTTCTGCATCTAAAGCCGCCTGAACCGGATCCGGATAACGTGTTCCTCGGGCCTGGCGCAAGGTAGCAACGTGATCGACATTTACACCTAACAAAACCCTGTTGTTAAGGTTACGATTAAGACTACTGTGAAGATTCATATTTTGAAATTCCCATAAATAATTTTTTGCTTTCTAATGGTTTCTCACCAAGATGAGGGGCTAATGCCAACCGCATTAAACGCTTGGCTTCCGGTAACAGGTGCCGACTCAGGTTATCATGATACTGTTGTTGTTGCTGTCGAGGGTGATGAGCGTAAACAGTCATATCCCTTAAAATAGCAAGCAACAACTCTCCAGAAAACACCCCAGATCTAGGTGCAAAGTTTTCGCTAGAGATAGGAGAATCATAAATAAAACCATGATTTATTTCATATCGATAATAGGCATCCACAACAATTGGAGCCCCACTTTGAGCATCACATTCGCAGGGCAGCTGATAACCAATAGCATCTAACAACCGCCATTCAAACTGACGTAGATGTACCTCAATATTTTCCGAGCTAGCTCCAACACTCTTTGTAGTGGCAGTAGCACCCTTATTTTCACCCTTTCCTTGCAGTTCAGATAAGCATTGCTGGTAATGCTCATAAATACCCTCTGCTGGTGCATCACGGTGCAACATTCGCAGAAGTATCTCATTGAGATAAATACCGCTGTAGAGCTTCTTTCCCGATAACATATGCGGCATACCGCCCTGCTCTACACTCTTGCCACTTTTTAGTTCTCTTTTACCATACCAAGAAGCTAACAAAGGTTGAAAAGGTTGTAACACGCGAGACTTGGCTGAGTTTTTGGTACTACGAACCCCCTTAAAAATAACACTTACTCGCCCATGTTCTTGAGATAACAGCTCAACAATTGCGCTAGTATCTTTAAACGGCTTGCTGTGAAGAACATAACAAAGTGCATTTTCAACAGTATTCATATCAGAAAATCAAAACCTGTAACTGCGGTCTATAGCACCCCAGCAGAACTATAGATCATCATAACCTAAACTTTTTAATGCTCGCTCATCATCCGACCATCCGCCTTTTACCTTCACAAAAAGGCGCAACATCACTTTTGAGTCCAGCATACGCTCCATATCCTTACGCGCCTCCATGCCAATTTTCTTCAAACGTGAGCCTTGTTTTCCAATAATTATGGCCTTTTGGCCGTTACGCTCAACTAGAATCAATGCAGATATATGCCACACGCCCTTTTCAGAAGAGAATTCTTCAATCTCCACCGTCATCGCATAAGGCAACTCTTGCCCAAGTTGGCGCATGATTTTTTCACGCACCATCTCTGCAGCCATGAAACGCATACTGCGATCGGTAATTTGATCTTCTGGATAAAAATGATCACTTTCCGGCAAATAACTGGCGATTTTTTCCTCTAACAAGTCCAGCTTTTGGCCTTTTAAAGCAGACACAGGAATAATTGCCGCAAACTCCGCTTTCTCGGATAAGGTATTTAAATGAGGGAACATCTCATCTTTTTCTTCAACTTTATCCATTTTGTTGACTACGAGAACAATTGGCGCTCCTGTATGTCGAATTTTATTCAGCACATGCTCATCAGCTTCCGTCCATTTAGTGCCTTCAATCACAAAAATAATAACATCAACGTCCGCAACTGAAGCCGTTGCTGCACGATTCATATACCGGTTAATAGCTTTAGGTTCATCCTGATGTATGCCTGGAGTATCGACGTAGATCACCTGCACTTGCTTTTCCGTCTTAATACCTAACACTCGGTGCCGCGTTGTTTGAGGCTTACGGGATGTGATGCTAATTTTTTGGCCTAAAATATGATTTAACAACGTGGACTTCCCTACATTAGGGCGACCAACAATTGCAGCATAACCACATCGATAAGTATCTGTATTTGACGTCATAAGAATCGTTACTGCGTGAATAGAATTTACTAGTGGAGTACATCAATAGAGAAGTACGTTAATGGCCGTATTTCTGAACACTAAGGCCAATATGATATGAATAACTGATCAGAGGAATGTCAACAACCATTACTCTGATGATAAATGAGCAAACGCTTTGCCTGCGGCTATTTGTTCTGCCTGCCTTCGGCTTTGTGCCGTACCAGTATGAGTCTCACCTTCGGAATCAATACGGCAAGCAATGGTAAAACTTTGATTATGGGATTTACCATCAATTGCTACAATTTCATACTGTGGCAGAGGAATCTTTTTAGACTGCAAGAATTCTTGTAACTTGGATTTGTTATCTTTGACATTATCATCCGCAGATAATTTATCTAATCGAGAACAAAACCACGACAACACAACGCGCCGACAATCGCTATAACCCGAATCCTGGTAAATTGCACCAATGATCGCCTCTATAGCATCTTCTAATGTTGATTCACGCCGGCGCCCACCACTTTTTAGTTCTCCGGGGCCAAGGATAAGGTGTTCACTCAACCCGAATTCTTTTGCAACCGCAGCAAGCGATGTCCCATTAACAAGAGAGGATCGCATTCGACTCAAAGCACCTTCTCTTGCATCGGGAAACTTCTCAAATACGCATTCACCAATAATGGTACTTAATATCGAATCACCCAGAAATTCCAAACGCTCGTTATTACGAACCCCGTCAACACTGCGGTGTGTTAATGCAAGGGTAAGCAGAGAACTATCTGTAAAGGTATAACCTAGCACTTTCTGTAATGCTTTCTCAGCCGCACTCATTTAGAAACTCATGTAAACTTACTTGGGTATAACGGTTGAGTGTGAGAACTTAGCAACCAAATCTACATTGCCAACAAACTCTACACGCCTTTCGTAATCGATAACAACAGACAAGCCTTCTTTGGTTTTCTCGATGACGATATCTTTTTTGTCCAAATCAACGCGATTAACACTCAAACGCATCTGAATCAAACCTCTAACATTTTTTGCAGAGGCTCCTTTCGCTTTACTGTCACTCGCCAAATTTTCAACGACAGTCTTAACCGATAGATCATCATAAACTGGCCCATACAACATGAAACCAAAGTACGCTACAAAACCAATCAACATCCCTAACATAGCCATACTGGCTAAGGTCATTCCTTTTTGATTTCGAACTTGCTTCATAGAAACGCTCTCCAATAATCAAGAATTTTATTATTTAATGAATCTAACACTATCAAAACTAGGCACCCAACCCGGCATATGCATCCAAACTGCAAACGCTTTACCAACAATATTACCTTCAGGAACAATACCCCATGCCCGGCTATCGCGACTGTTGTCCCGATTATCACCCATTGCAAAGTATTCCCCCTCACCTATCGTCCAAGTTCTGGCATTAACCTGATTTCGAAGAAGCAATACCTGTATATCATGAGACACATCACCTAAATCTTCAGTATAGATCTTTTTCTGAGGGACGAGAGGGGGCAGTTGTGCCACTAGCTCCTGGGACATTTCTTCACCGTTAATGTACAGACGTTTGTCCTCATAACGAATGGTATCCCCAGGCAATCCAACCACGCGTTTGATGTAGTTGATCCTAGGGTTTTCGGGATATTTAAACACCATCACATCACCACGCTCTGGCAATCCAACAGGAACAACTTCTGTTCCTATGACAGGCAGCCGAAAACCGTAGGCAAATTTGTTTACCAAAATATAATCGCCAACATTAAGTGTTGGAATCATTGAACCAGAAGGGATTTTAAACGGCTCAACCAAAAATGAGCGTAATACTAATACCAATGCTAATACGGGGAAAAATGCTTTCGGGTATTCAATCCACCAAGGCTCCAATAACAGCCTATCAACAACATCGTTATCAAATGTTTTCTCATCAACTCCATTTTTATACGTAGCAGCAGCCTGTTGACGCTGGCGATTAAAAAACACTAAGTCCAAAGCAACAAATACACCGGTAAAACCAACTAGCACAACAAGAATAAGTGAAAAATCCATATCCATTAACTATCCACCTTCAGTACCGCCAAAAATGCATCTTGAGGAATTTCTACATTACCTACTTGCTTCATACGTTTCTTTCCATCTTTTTGTTTTTGAAGCAGTTTTTTCTTTCGACTAATATCACCACCATAACATTTCGCTGTTACGTTCTTACGTAAAGCCTTTACCGTTTGGCGAGCAATAATCTGACTGCCGATAGCTGCCTGTATCGCAACATCAAACATCTGACGAGGAATGATTTCTCGCATTTTGTCCGTTATCGCTCGGCCACGACTGTGAGCCTTATCTGCATGGCAAATCAACGCTAGTGCATCAACTTTATCGCCATTTATCAACATATCAACACGAACTAACTTGCTCGCTTCAAAACGCTTGAAACTGTATTCAAGAGACGCATAGCCACGGCTAGTCGATTTCAATCGATCAAAGAAGTCCAATACCACTTCACTCATCGGTATTTCATAATGAACCGCTACCTGGCTACCTAAAAACTGCAGATTTTTTTGAACTCCGCGCTTTTCAACACAAAGCGTAATAACATTACCTAAATGTTCTTGAGGTACTAGTATATGCACTTCAGCAATGGGCTCTCTAAACTCTGCTATTTTTGAGCCCTCGGGCAACTTTGACGGGTTATCAACATAAATAACCTCGTCATTATTTAACAATAATTCAAAAACCACTGTAGGCGCAGTGGTGATCAGATCAAGGTCATACTCTCGCTCAAGTCGCTCTTGGATGATTTCCATATGTAACATGCCAAGAAATCCACAACGAAAACCAAACCCTAAGGCATCAGATGACTCTGGTTCAAAAAATAAAGATGCATCATTAAGTCGCAACTTTCCTAAGGCATCACGAAATGCTTCGTAGTCTTCAGAGCTGATAGGGAACAGCCCCGCATACACCTGCGGTTTTACGCGCTTAAAGCCGGGTAACGATTCAACATTTGGCGTTTTTGCATGAGTTAAGGTATCACCAACTGGGGCACCCTCAATATCTTTGATGCCAGCAACAACATAACCTACTTCGCCAGCGCACAAGGCCCCCGTTTCTTGTCGTTTCGGGGTAAATATACCAATGCTATCAGCACCATGCTCTTTGCCGGTACTCTTCACAAGAATTTTATCATTCTTCTTAAGTACACCATCAATCACACGAACCAATGAAACAACACCAAGGTAATTATCAAACCATGAATCAATAATCAGTGCTTTCAGCGGGCCATCTCTATCGCCTTCAGGGGCAGGTATGGTATGAACCAACTGCTCCAACAACTCATCTACACCTAAGCCCGTCTTGGCACTTACTCTTGCAGCGTGATCCGCTTCGATACCAAT
Source organism: uncultured Gammaproteobacteria bacterium (assembly GCA_913063495.1). Classification (GTDB taxonomy): domain Bacteria; phylum Pseudomonadota; class Gammaproteobacteria; order Pseudomonadales; family Ketobacteraceae; genus 42-54-T18. The sequence goes on from CAJXXT010000093.1 coordinate 9,001, forward strand.
AATCTCTTCAATTTCGTGAATCACACGATCAGGCTCAGCTTGCGGCAAGTCGATTTTATTCAAAACGGGCAGTACTTCTAGCTCCATTTCAATAGCGGTGTAGCAGTTAGCAACTGACTGCGCTTCCACGCCCTGTCCCGCATCAACAACAAGCAGTGCACCTTCACAGGCAGCCAATGAACGAGATACCTCATAAGAGAAATCCACATGGCCAGGAGTATCGATAAAGTTTAATTGATACACCTCTCCATCCTGGGCCTTATAATCTAAGGTAACACTCTGAGCTTTGATGGTAATACCGCGCTCTCGCTCAATATCCATTGAGTCCAGAACTTGTGCTTCCATTTCACGCGCGGATAAACCACCGCACATTTGGATAAATCGATCAGCTAGTGTGGATTTACCATGATCAATATGGGCAATGATGGAAAAATTTCGAATATTCTTTATGTCTGTCACAGCGTAGGGTACTTACAGGATGATGAATGGGCCGCATTACAAAGCCCTAGAGAACTAGCTCTAAGGCTGCTAACGCATATCAATACCGGGTTTCGAGTTGCCAGTGGTAGAAGGTAATTCTACCACTAATCACTGGCACCTCTAAAATCAATCCGCGATTCTACCTTACTTTGGGGGTTTGGGTCACGTTTCAGCGTATCTCGATGGCTAAAAACTCTGGCGCACCTCTTCGATTAATCAATATAGGCACCCATTTACCCTTCTTTTGCTGCTTTACCACACTTACAAAACTAGCTTCATTCAATATTGGCTGATTAGCTACATTGGTAATAACATCCCCTACGCGTATACCCGCCTCCTTGGCTGCCCCGCCTGAAACTTTCTGTACAACCACGCCATCACTGATTCCCCATTGATTCGTTTTTCCTGCGGGCACTGCTTTAACAACTAAACCCAGCACGCTCTCTGACTGAGATGCAGTAGCGTTGTTAGGCCTAACATTCGCTTGATAGGGGTCTTTCGGTAAGCTGCCCAGTGTGATTTTTAACGTCTGCTTTTCTCCCGCGCGGGAAACCACAACATCGACCATTTTCCCCGGAGCAGCAGCCCCAACATGATTTCGTAATGAAGAGGATCCAACAATTTCACGACCATTAAAGCGTAAAATAACATCTTCAACCTTAATCCCCCCCTGACCTGCTGGGCCATTTTCTAGAACCCTCGCAACAATAGCCCCCGTCGGCTTATCCAGCCCTAATGAGCGAGCTAAATTACGATTAACATCATGTATTACAACGCCAAGCCACCCTCTAGCAACTTCACCGTTCGCCTTTAATTGTTTGACCACGTCCATCGCGATGTTGGTAGGTATGGCAAAAGAAAGCCCCATAAACCCACCCGTTCGACTATAAATTTGAGAGTTGATCCCTACCAGCTCCCCCTCTAAATTAAATAGAGGGCCACCAGAGTTGCCTGGATTGATGGCAACATCCGTTTGGATAAACGGCACATAATTATCACTAGATAGCGTTCTTCCTTTCGCGCTGACAATGCCGGTAGTCACACTGTGATCAAAACCAAAAGGTGTACCTATCGCCATCACCCATTCTCCGACCCGTAATTTTTCGGAGTTACCAATGTCCACTGCAGATAGATCGTCGTCATCAACCTTTAACAAGGCCAGATCACTTAGTTTATCACCCCCAACCAACACAGCATCCAATACACACTGATCGTGCAAACGAATGGTGATCTCATCAGCACCCGCAACGACATGATTATTTGTCAGAATATAACCATCAGCAAGTATAATACCTGACCCTTGCGCCTCTCGCTTTTGCTCGGGCATTTGAAAGCTTTCACCAAAGTAATAACGAAACAGGTCAGGAACTTGCCCATTAGCGCCTCTCCCGCCATAAGGTTTAGCCTTTTGTATCGTATTAATAACCACAACGGAGGGCAAAAGCTCTTCCGACAAATCTGCAAAATCCGGCAAGCTCGCATTTGCAAACAAGCTCTGCAAACTTAGACCCAAAAACATAAATACCATGACGCCTGGTCGAGCAATACCTTGACGATAATTCATTACGCTTTTCATAAGCTACTCAGTGTTTCTCATCGTAGATTTTACAAATACCAAATGATGAATTATTGGCTGGCCGGATAACCGATGGTTGAAAGCGAGCATCGTCCCGGCGAACCAAAAAATGCCACCTAACCACAACAAAACCTAACGTTAAACCAAACATTCCCGACAAGATGGTATAACCTTCCGAACCCCACAACAATTGTCCTGCAACACTAAATATGACAAGACTAATCAACGGTAGCAAATACGCAATCATTGAGCCGATCACAACAACATCTTCCGGTACACCAATAATCACATCATCACCAACAGCAAAGGGATAGCTATCTGATGAAGGATTTAAAACACGGACGTGATTTTTCCCATCGCCTAATTTAGCCAAAAGACTATGGCCACAACCTTTTTGGGAGGCACAACTATCACAAGACGCTTTACGTATGGTCTCAACCCACAGGGTACTTTCTTCCACTGCAACAACTTTACCCGTTTCTTCAATCATGCCTTGGTCTTTTTACCGTTAATTTATTAATCTTTTACAACAGAGGCAGCAACTTGCATTGCTGTTTCCATCGGAACCTCACCCACCACTGTCACCAAATAATGATCATTAGGTTTAGCCAGTCGGCGACTTAAAGCAACGGTTGCACCGCGCTGCCTGGAACCCTCGATGTTTTCTACTCGTTCCAACTTTTCCATAAAGATAGTGAAAGCTGCGAGCCCATCACTATAAATCTGGGCATTAACATCGATTCCATCGATATTACGTACGCCGTTTTCCGCCAATTTAAACCCTTGTGGCAACCATTTTGCTGCCCAACCAATTTTTTGAGAATCAGATTCGCCACCCGATAACTTGTTCGATTGTTCCGCACCTGAAGTTTCCAGCCACTTAACACCTTTGCCTGGGGCAAAGTCAGCTTTTGACAATTGCCCGCCAATGGCAATATCAACAAACTCAAACACCTCCAATGCCTTGCCATTTCTGTTTAACATGACCGTTTTTAGCAACAACCCCGTCTCTTTATCTAACCCCAGCTGATAACCATATCGAGCTCGATCTACCGGAATAATATTAATCAACTGCACAGATCGCCCTGCAACCCGCCCCTCTCGCCCCATCCTCATTTGATAGCGCTCGGGAATCGCTAACTGCTCATCATTAAAAGCGTTTAGCAACGGTATTTTTGCAGTTTTTAATTCACTTTTCCCAACACCTTTTTCTGTGCTTTTTCCTGCACTAAGCTCCACGGTACTTTCAGGGTGCAAACAGCTAATTTTATCGCCTTTGCGAAGCACTTCAGCAGGCTCTCCACTAAGGTGTACAACACGATCCCAGGGCTCACTATCAATCATTCCATGAATGACCTTTAGCGACATCATCCGATTTCCATTATGGAAAATTGAGCGCCCTTGATAACTTTCAGTTTTGTTCGCCTTGATCATTTTTTGCAGCCACTGCGCAGCAACTATTTGCTCTGCATCAGCAGCACTAACAGTCTCTCCCGTAGCGGGCAAAGATTGAAACAAAATCATACAGACCAAAATACTGAATACCCGCTTCACTTGCTTCACTTCACGCTCCGTGATGATGATTTCAACGTCACAACACGAGCGTAAGGTATCGCCCCGCTAACGGTATTAAAGGCTGCATTCCCTGAGTGGGAAAGAATATAGCGGTTAAATCGATCATCCCTGGGGATCTGTAAACGAATAACGTCTTGCGAAGGAATACTGCCTGAGCGCGAGACTAACTGACCTGAGTCATCTGCAAGAATATACCCGCTACTACGCCCGTTAAATGCGGGTATTCGTGAAGCAGCATATACCGAAGAAGTATCACTTAAAGAACCGGAAACAGTTTGTGTTGCTAATCTAGGCGCGGACACTCCCGCAACGGTTGTAGCTCCGATTGTAGTACCAATTGTAGAACCCACAGCAGCAACCCCAGCAGCCTGTTGAGAATTAAAGCCACCGGTACTTTGCCAACCAAAAATAACCATTGCAGATACCGACGCGGCAACAGCAACACTACCAAAAGGGCGCAATACTTTATCAATCCAAGGGTTACTTTTTCTTCCCATAGACTTATCACTTGATATAGAAACGTTTCCAAGCTCCTCGTCATAGGAGGGTTCATCCGCAATTGCCTGCGAAACTGCAGCAGCTATATCTAACGACATATCCAACGATGTATTTGCTAATATCGTTTTATCCCTAGCCTCTCCTCGAATCACTGACCGCATCACATGATAACGCCGCCACGATGCTCGTAACTCATCATCCGTCTCACTACACTTCAATACGCGGTGAAGCTCTAATTCCGTTGCTTCCCCATCCATCAAAGCCGACATTTCTTCCCGAGCTTTATCAGTCATATACCTTTACCTTTCATACCGTATAACAATACAAACAGCTACGCCTAAGCATTCAAATTTAAGCCACCCGCTTTCTCAATCAACTACCTATAACTACCTATCAACCACCTTTCAACTACGCAACCATACCTTTAATTCGACTGTCTATTGCCTCTCGTCCGCGAAATATACGAGACCTGACAGTGCCTACAGGGCAATCCATCACTTCAGCAATTTCCTCGTAACTAAGACCATCAAACTCCCGCAAAGTTACTGCGGTTCTAAGGTCATCAGGCAAATCACTTAACGCCTGATATACCAGTGCCTCAAGTTGATCTGTCATCAATTGATTCTCCGGGGTCGTTATTTCATGCAAAACAACCCCCCCGTCATAAAATTCTGCGTCAGCCACATCAACATCGGAGCCAGGGGGTCTACGCCCTCTCGCCACCAGGTGGTTCTTCGCGGTATTTACAGCAATGCGATAAATCCACGTATAAAAAGCACTCTCCCCTCGAAACTTAGGAAGTGCTCGGTAGGCTTTGATAAATGCCTCTTGGGATACATCTTTTGCCTCATCAGGGTCATTCACAAAACGCCCAACAATTGACAATACCTTGTGTTGATATTTGCCAACCAATAAGTCGAATGCCCGCTTGTCACCTTTTTTTACTCGTTCTACTAACTGCTGATCGGCTTCACGCTCGGTCATGCATTAAAACTCCTATTACAATGTCCACCGACTACGTTAACCCCCTCGTGAACACATATATTGGTATGACTGGTAAAGTATGCGCTAGTTCCCCACAAACCAACCAAAGATTGCAGTGCACTATACCAGCGTCCATGTACTAGCCTCAATCCCCCCTATAAACCACATATAGATATGTAGATACCGCCCTCATACCCTAGACACTCGTAAAGAATAGTCCCAAAGCAGTATTTTTATCGGCGTTAAAGCATTATCATTCCAGCCTTTGAGTTTCGGAGTCCAGGTAATGGGGCAATTAATTAAACACGACATATTAGTTATCGGCAGTGGAGCCGCGGGCCTTACAACGGCTTTGCACCTTGCCCCTCATGCCAATGTTGCTGTTTTAAGTAAGGGCTCACTTACAGCCGCCAATACATATTACGCACAAGGTGGCGTCGCTGCCGTGCTGGACAAGGGCGACTCCATCGAGGCTCATATTACTGACACTCTTAACGCTGGCGCCGGTTTATGCCATGAAGATGCCGTACGTTTTACCGTTGAAAATGGGCCTGCAGCTATCCATTGGTTGGTCGAACAAGGGGTTGGTTTTACTACAGAGATGCTGCCAGATGGCCAAGAAGACTTTCACTTAACCAAAGAAGGTGGCCACAGCCACAGAAGAGTCATTCACGCGGCTGATGCCACGGGCTTCGCTATATCGAACGCTTTAATAGAACAAGTATGCCAACACCCTAACGTTGATATTTTTGAATCCCGCGTTGCCATCGACTTAATTACCTCTGACAAACTCAGCGGGAAAGGCAAAAACCAAGTTGTTGGAGCCTATGTCCTCAACAAAGAGACGGGGGAAGTTGATACTCACCGGGCTCGTTTTGTTGTACTTGCTAGTGGTGGAGCAAGCAAAACCTATCTATACACTAGCAATCCCGACGTCGCCACTGGTGACGGCATTGCAATGGCATGGCGAGCCGGCTGCTCTGTTGCCAACATGGAATTTAATCAATTTCACCCTACCTGCTTATACCACCCCGATGCGCGTTCTTTTTTAATAACCGAAGCCGTTAGAGGTGAAGGTGGCTATTTACGCCTACCCAATGGTGAACGTTTTATGCACCGCTTTGATGAGCGAGGCGAGCTTGCCCCTAGGGACATTGTCGCTCGCGCTATCGATCATGAAATGAAGCGCTTAGGAGTTGACTGCTTATATCTCGATATTAGTCACAAATCGCCAGATTTTATTCAAAGCCACTTCCCTACCGTCTATGAGAAATGCTTATCCTTCGGCATGGACATTACTAAAGAAGCAATCCCCATTGTCCCTGCCGCCCACTATACCTGTGGAGGTGTTATCACCAACAATCATGGTGAGTCCGACGTCAACGGTCTCTACTGCATTGGTGAAACTGCTTTTACGGGATTACATGGTGCTAACCGCATGGCCAGCAATTCACTATTAGAATGCTTGGTATATGCCATATCAGCAAGTAAAGCGATATGTGGCAAACTAAACTCCCCCGCTGCCTCTCTAGACATTCCTCAATGGGATGAAAGCCAGGTAACCGATTCCGATGAAGATGTTGTCATTTCTCACAATTGGGATGAATTACGCCGCTTTATGTGGGATTACGTTGGCATTGTAAGAACCGACAAACGTTTGGCCAGAGCCTTGCACCGAGTAGAATTATTGCAGCGTGAAATTGACGAATATTACAGCAATTACAAAGTCAGCAATGACTTGATAGAGCTGCGCAACTTAGTGCTCGTTGGGGAGTTAATTATCCGCTCAGCACTACAACGAAAGGAAAGCCGAGGATTACACTTTACACTTGATTACCCAGAGCAGCTATCCGTTGCCAAAGACACGGTGTTAACACCAGTATAACGCCTATCAATATAACGCTAACACCTTAGCAACGATCACCCTTTCCCTTTTTGCTATCAACAAGACCTGCAAGACCAAGTAGCTCTCCTCTTTGCCAACGCAGCCACACATGCAAACGTCGATACGTTTGAGTATCCACGCTATCACTAGCAATCAACAACGATCTGGTTAATAGCGGGGCCAACCACCTTCCTGCGCCAATGGGCTTGAAGGATAAAAAAATAGCAAAACGATTAACAACACTAGCCCCAGACAACATGTACAGCTCGGTAGAACCATCCACGAAATGTAATCTCCACTCTCCTGATGGCTCCTGAGTCACTGCGCATATTCGGCGCTTTCTATACAAAAAGCTGGCGTTCATGCACGCCTTTTCCTGTAACCTCCTTTTCTGAAAAAAGCCCAGCGATGTCAGACTAACCAACCAACTCAACGTCACAGCAACAATAAAACACAGACCTACCACAACGAGAGCGTCACAGAAGATCATCGTCCAAATAATAACCAGCAACGATATTGCATGTAAAATACTAACAAAAAAGGCTGCCAACCAGGACGGAACTAACTTAAAGTCCGGGCGCCATTCGAGAAAGGATGACATCAACCATTGCCGCCGTCTGTGAATTCGCAGGTTTTACTCGCATCGTAAACCATTCAAAAATATCAGCATCCTGCTCTTTCAAGAACGCCTCAAAGCTATCCTGATCAGCAGAAGACAATGTATCAAAATATTTTTCAAAAAAAGGGCCTAATAACACCTCAACCTCTTTAATTCCTCTGCGGCATTGCCATGTTAAGCGACGCTTTCTATCCTCAACGGATTCGGTAACTTCATTATCTGACATAAAAAACCCTTAATTCGAGGCCATTCCAACAACGATGACCCATTCATAAATACGTGTGCGGCTGATTATACCCAATTAATCACCAATACCCATACAACTCACCTGCTGACAGCAGCGCTTTATGGAATTATCATAGGCATACATCAAAAGAATGGTAGGTACCACATGCAAAACCAATGGAAAACACTGCTCAACGAGCTTTCCCCCACGCTACAAAAGCAGTTAGCAGCGCAACGACAAGCCTCGGCAGACTCTCCTGCAACTGAGTATCTATCATGTTTAACAGAGTTTGAAACTCTCAGCATTACAGGGTCAGACCGGCTAACTTTTTTACAAGGACAAATGACCTGCGATTTCACGGCAATTGAGGGCAAACTACTACTAGGTGCAAACTGCAATCTAAAAGGCAGGGCTAGCGCCACCTTTTATGCCATTGACAATGCAGCCGACGAAACAACACAACTCATCCTGCCCGTTGGTCAAGCCACTTTTCTTAAAGAACTGCTAGATAAGTACGCCTTATTTTCCAAAGCGGAATTAAGCGCGGAGAATACAGATCACGTTATTATAGGCTTAATCGGAGAGAAATCTCTGGCAATAACAGGCCTTTCCTCACTCGACAGCAACCAAAGCACGAATATAGCTCAAGGTAATATATCCAGGGTTAATGATACAAACCTCTTTCTGTGTGTTGTCTCTACAACACTCGCCCAGCAGTGGTTTGATGCTATATCTGAAGGCTCTAATACCAGCAACAACCTGACTATTACCCAACAGAATACCTGGACTCAACAACAAATTGCATCAGGCATCCCTCACGTTACAACCGATAGCCAAGACCTTTTTATCCCTCAAGAGCTAAATTACGACTTAATCAACGGCATTAGCTTTACCAAAGGCTGCTACAAAGGCCAAGAAATCATTGCTCGGCTTCATTATCGAGGTAGTTATAAACAACGAACCTGCCGATTTCAATGTGAAACAGACATCGAACCAAAACCTGGAACATCCATTTACCGCGAAAATACCGATCAACCCTGTGGACAGGTCATCCAAAGTACAACGACAAATAGTGGTGTTGAATTACTAGCGGTGATAAAAGTTAAAGCTCTGGAATCAGAACCACTTCACTTAGAACAAAAAGATGGACCTATTCTCCATGGCCTAACGCTCCCCTATGCTATAACTAATAAAGAGGAATAATTCACTAAAAACCGGGGAGCGGAGCGACAACATATGTCCAACCTTGATGAAATCGTACTACAAGAAATCACCGAACTAATTGATAGCGACCGTTTGGTGCTGCCCACGCTGCCAGAGGTCGCCCTGAAAGCCCGCGATACTGCAGAAGACGTTAACGCATCAGCAAAGGATCTAGCAAAAGTAATCAGCAATGACGCAGCGATGACTGCAAGAATTATCAAGGTTGCCAACAGCCCTATCATGCGTGGTGCTAGAGAGATAGAAGATGTACAAATGGCCATTGCTCGCTTAGGCATCACCTGTATCAGCAACTTGGTGACGGGCCTAGCGATGGAACAAATGTTCCAAGCCACGTCAGATTTCATTGATAAAGCAATGCGTAAATCATGGACGCACAGCACTGAAGTCGCAGGGATCGCTAACGTATTAGCAAGGCACTACACGAAACTTAAACCAGACCAAGCCACGTTAGCAGGCCTGGTTCACAACATTGGTATACTTCCCATTCTCACCTACGCAGAGGACTCCGGAAAACTCAATGATCACATCACATTGCAAAATGTTATTGAAAAAATCCATCCGACTATTGGCGTAAAAATACTGGAAAGCTGGGATTTCCCAAAAGAGCTTATCGTTGTACCTGGAAACTATCTAAATTTTGAAAGGGATACAGGAGCAGATCGCGCAGATTATGCCGATATTGTGATGATCGCAAATCTACAAACCTATATAGGTAAAGAGCACCCCTACACCGCAATTGATTGGCAAGCCATTCCCGCATTTGGCCGAGTAGGCCTTGACCCTAATGTGGATGATCAGGAAGGTGAAGATTTATCCGATGAGATGGACGCTGCGATGGCAATGCTACGTTAAATTAATTCTACTTTAGCTTTGTTGACCTACCCCAGCACATGCCCAATCAAAACAGATATAATGCGGTTTTCACGTAAACATTAACACCTAATGAGACCGCATTATGATTTCCAATTTTTCTGAGTTGCTTAAGGCAGCAGAAGATCAAAAAGAACCTCAACGTTTGCTATTTTTATTTGCAAAAGCTGATAAAACCAAAAAGAAAAAAAACAAGTCTCATCAAAAAGGCACCATTTCCCCGGTTATGTGTGTAGACAAGTTACCCTCTGAAATCACCGACTTCGATAGTTTTGTTGCCGAAGCAGACTCGATCTCAAAAGAATGGGACTTTATGTTAACTGCCGGATTAAACGGAAAAGACGGCGTAGCCCCTACCACTGAAGAAGCAGAACCATACCTAAATCAAATGACCAATCAGTTAGCCAATGGCCAAGATATTTCTCAGTTTGTCATTTTTGACCGGGAAGAGAACCCCATCGATGTAATGTCTAATTAAAAACAAGTGAGGGTGAAGATAGAAGATATTACATTCACCCGTCATGCCTTCACCTCCTCTTTTCGTTTTAAAGCCCATGTAATATGTAATGAGCTCACGATTTTATAACATTCGTTGATAAGCTAATTCCAAATGACGCTAAAAACCCTCCTCGTTATAAGAATCACCCTTCATAGAATATCTAAGTCTTTTGTGAAGCATAACCAAAGTAGATTATAGACACCCCTATATTTATACTTGTGTAATAGCCAACCTTCTTAGTCTGAATTCCCATGTAACAATGGAGTATTGTGATGCAAGCCGCAATGTCAAACTGCTCAA
>CAJXXT010000094.1 GCA_913063495.1 uncultured Gammaproteobacteria bacterium
AGTGCCCTGCCATCCCAGAGGGCCAAACTTATCCAGCAATTTGATACTTTACATTTGTTTTACCAAATACGTATTGAGCCCTATTTTTTAGCAACAGCGAAAAAACACCCAGATCTTAACAATAGAATTGAAAACTTAGCTAACACATTGGCGAGGACCCAAACCGCATTGGTCCATGGCGATATTAGCCCAAAGAATATTTTGGTTGGAGAAGCAGGTCCCATTATTTTGGATGCTGAGTGTGCAGTGTATGGAGATCCAGCCTTTGATATCGCCTTTTTGTTGAATCATTTGTTATTAAAATCCGTTTGGCGACCGTTGTTAGTAGATCAGCTACTTCAAAGTTTTACGGTTGCCTATGATGCTTATTTACTCCATGTTGATTGGGAAGACATCTCAACATTTGAAGAAAGAGCGTGTGCATTTTTAGGTGTATTTTTATTGGCGAGGATTGATGGGAAATCCCCTGTGGAATATATAACGGAAGAAAAAGATAAGGCATTTGTTCGAAGTATTGGTAGAACGATTTTGGAGGAAAAATTATTAAAATTCTCAGAAATAGGAGCATTGTGGAAAAACAAACATAAAGGTGAGAATTAATATTTGCTTCGTAAAATTACTAATATTTATCCACAGGGGAAAGCACTTATCCACAAAGTTGTTCCTTATCCACAAGGTTATTCAACAATTTAGTAGAGACCAACGGTTTAGTAGAGCCTAGAGCGTTAATGGAGATGAATTAAAATGAAAAATAATTTTTCGATAAAAAAAATTAAAGGTCGGCGTATATGGGATAGCCGAGGGCGTCCAACGGTTGAAACAGAAGTGTTATTACATAACGGTGGTTTTGGCCGAGCTATTGCTCCCGCTGGTGCATCTACAGGGACAGGTGAAGCGGTTGATCTTCGGGATAATAAGAAAGCGTTTGCTGGTTATGGTGTGAGTAACGCGGTGGCAAATGTTAATGGAGAAATTGCTGACGTTTTATTGGGTTTAAATGCTTTTGATCAGGAAAATATAGATCAATGTTTAGTTAATCTTGATGGGACAGAAAATCGTGGTCGTCTTGGCGGTAATGCGATGATTGCAACTTCTATGGCGGTTGCCCATGCCGCAGCCAATGGTGAGAAAAAACCGTTATGGCAATACTTGCGAGACAAAGAAACACATTTGTCGAAAAAGATTGTATTACCTTTACCGGAAATACAAATTTTTGGTGGTGGTGCTCATGCGGAAGGTCATTTAGATTTGCAGGATTTTATGGTAATGCCTTATGGCGCCACTACGTTTAGTGACGCGATGGAGTGGGTAGCTGAAATCTATTTGGCTGCGGGTTCGATTATGGATGCGCAAGGAAAACGTTTTGGTGTAGCAGATGAAGGTGGTTATTGGCCGGTCTTTAGTAGCAACGAGGAGGCGATTGAAACCTTGGTACAAAGTATTGAGTTAGCAGGGTTTTCCACAGACAATCAGGTAGGTATATCATTGGATATTGCAGCAACTCAGCTGTTTTCAAATGGCGGCTACTTTTTGAAATCTGAGAAACGTACATTAAATAGTGATCAATGGTTTGATTTAATGCTGAACTGGCTACAGGACTACCCTATTGTTGCGATAGAAGATCCTTTTGTTGAAGATGACTTACTTAATCATGCAAAACTCTTAACGGCTATTAATACTGATGTGGATAAAAATATTGAGTTGGTTGGTGATGATCTACTGGTAACCAATGTAAAAAATATTGCTGCTGCCAAAGCGGAAAATTCCTGTAATACGTTACTATGTAAACCTAATCAAGCGGGAACGTTATCGGAAGCAAAGTTGGCGTTTGAAGCGGCAAAAGAAAATGGTTGGAATACGATTGTTTCTGCGCGCTCTGGTGAAACTGAGGATGTGACTATTGTACACCTATCTCTGGGATGGGGTATTGAGCAGCTAAAAGTGGGTTCTTTTGCTCGGTCAGAAAGAATGGCGAAGTGGAATGAGGTGATCCGGTTGGAAGATCGACTAGGGTCGGATGCGGTATATGCCGGTGGAAAACCCTTAGGTAGGTAGTTCTGTTGATAAGGTGTTGGTTTAATGTTCTTTCTTGGTCGTGATGTATTAGTAATGCCCTTTCAGAAATCGCAAAAGATTGCATCCCTGCATGCTCGACTGCGGCTTCCGTGCCGCAGACGTTTCTGAAAGGGCATTACTAATACATCACTTACTCGTTAAACTTATAAACCTGCCAATATCGTAAAGTAGGAATGGAATAGTATGAGTAAAGTTGAAGAAGCCTATTCTTTAATTGAAGAAAAGATTATCACCATGGAATTGGCCCCTGGTGAGTTGTTGTCTGAAAATGAATTGGCTAAAGAGCTAGGGCTGGGCAGAACACCGGTCCGTGAAGCGTTGCAACGATTAGTTCGTCAATATCTGGTGGAGGTAATGCCAAGACGTGGTATCCGTGTGACTGAAATTGATATCAAGGTTCAGATGCGGTTAATTGAAGTACGTTCTGTGTTAGAGCAGTTACAGGCAAAACTGGCGGCAAAAAGGGCGACTAGCGATCAGAGAAGTAGGTTTGTTGACATTGCAATGGAGATGGAATTGGCTGCAAAGCAGCAGGATTATCTAAACTTTGTTCGGTTGGATAATGAATACAATACCTTGATGTCTGATGCTTGTGATAATGAGTTTGCGGGTGCAATGTTAAATCAATTACATGGTTTATCGCGTCGGTTTTGGCATCGACACCACCAGTTGATGGATGACTTGCCGGAAACTGCCCGCTTACATGCTCAAGTAGCAAACGCTATATCAAAGGGTGATGAGGCATTGGCGGAGCAAGCGGCAAAAGAGCATATGGATTATATCAGTACGTTTACAAAAGCAACGTTAGAGTTGTAGTGCTTTGAATGTAAATTAGGACAAAATTATGAAAGTGTTATTTCATTACAATGCTGGCCCTGTATTAAAGAAACAATTGGAAGCCTTAAAATATCAAGGTCTTAATATCGTTTGTTGCCCTGAAGGACCGGAAAAACCCTTTATGGATGAGCTAAAAGATGCCGAGGTTATTTGGCATGTACTTCACCCATTAACCAGAGAAATTATTGAACAGGCGCCAAAATTAAAATTAATACAAAAAATTGGTGTAGGTACTAATACCATTGATTTAGATGCGGCAAAAGAAAAAGGTATTGTTGTTTGCAATATGCCAGGTACTAATTCTCAAGCAACCGCAGAGATGACGTTGTTGTTAATGATGGCAGCGTTACGGCGTTTACTTATTATGGATAAGACGTGCCGTAGTGGACAATGGCGTATTACTAAAGAGACGGAAGAGCAGTTATTTGAAATAAAGGGTAAAACCATTGGTTTAGTTGGGTTTGGTGGTATTCCGAAAATACTAGCGCCAATATTGGAGGCAATGGGTGCCAATGTTGTTTACACCGCGACAAAAGAAAAATGTGATGTTAAATATTCGTACCTTTCGTTGGATGAGTTACTGAAACAGTCTGATATTGTGTCATTACATGCAGCATTAACAACTGACACGGAAAAGATGATTAACAACAAGGCTCTTGCACTAATGAAAGATGGTGCAATTTTGGTGAATGCTGGGCGTGGCGCATTGATTGATGAAGCTGCTGTTTATAACGCCTTAGTGTCAGGAAAGCTGGGCGCAGCGGGTTTTGATGTTTTTACACAGGAGCCCGTTAACGAAGACAACCCCTTACTAACATTGAATAACGTTGTATTGTCGCCACATTTGGGCTGGTTAACAACAGAAACGTTGGATCGGAGTGTTGATGTGGCAACGAAAAATAGTATTGCAATACGAGATGATTCACCCTTGGTATTTCGTGTAGTGTAAACAGCAAAAACCACATCCGATACGCTTTCTTCGGGGAGCCAGTCCCAGGAAGAAAGCGAGTGTACTAAGCCGATCGTAACGACTGCTGTTTTCCATCAAGATCCATGCGTTGCCATACTTCATTAACACTCATGGGTTTGAAGTTAGGTTTGGCAAACTCTTGTTGGCATAACTGATAGATAGCGCGGTTGTAGGGGGCATCAACATTATATTTGTCTGCCATTGCTAACAAGTAACCGTTGATACCTTCCAACTCGTTATCACTTCGACCGTTTTGAATAATATCTTGGGCCATACTACTCACAACCATCTTTTTGACATTTTTTTCAAATAATTTACGGGTTAAGAATTGTGGTAACCGAGCACTGGTACCCATTAAAAACCAGCTTGGGATATCCCCTACTTTACATTCTTTATGGCCAGAAGCTTTAACAATATTGACCCCTTCAAAGGTTAGTTGGCTAAGGATTGTCTGAAATTTTGAAGCGTTATCGATATCTCTATAACCCAAGCCCATTAATGTGGTAAATGAGTTGGTGAGATTTACAATCATTTTTGATAATGCAGCATCCTGAAAATGGTCACTTGCGATTGCTTCAACACCTTGATTAAAAATGTCGGCTACTATTGTTACTTCAGATTTTAAGCTGTTATCTGGAGTGCCAAAAATAAAGGGTCCTTTGGCTTGATACCCTACGACACCGGGTTCATCTAACCACGCGTTAAAGCTGATGATGCCGTAGACAACGTTAGAGAAATACTTGGGCAATATTTGTTGATTCTCAACACCGTTTTGTAATCCAACTACAATGGTATTTTTTGCACAGTCTTCACCATAGGCACTGACAATAGCCTTTGATAGGCCCTCTAAACTGTAGTTTTTCACACACAATAAAATAACGTCGGGTGTTGGGCAGTGGGCGAAGCTTTCTACCGTTTTTATTGAGCATTTCTCCCCTTTGTCTTCATTGTGTTGAAGGTAAGAGAAAATGCCATTTTTATTGATGGCTTCAAGAGTTTCCCCTTGATCTAGCACATAAAATTTATTGTGATTCGGAGAAATCCAGGAAGCAATAGTTGCCCCTACTGCTCCCGCACCAACTAATAAAACCGTTTTTTGTTTGATGGATGTGTTTGTCGTTGACATGTGGTGGCCTATTTTATCCGGTGAATGCAAAGGGGGCTTGATAATTCTCATTCGGTAAATCAAAGCACGCATTCATATGTGCCGCGTAACGGAACTGAAACGGTTGAGGTTCAATATTGAGGTTTCGTAACATATCGCCGTAAGGCCCTTTTCCGATCGTTAATACACCAGGGTCATCACCACCGGTTTTCCACAATCTATCCATGTGTTTGGTGACATTAAAATTGGCTTTAAATTGAGTGGGGCTTTGCAGTAGCTTATTGTTGAGTTTGGAATAAATGTTGGACTGGACATCAAAGGCGGTGTTTTTTCCTGAGGTTGGCACAGAGAGGCTGAAATATTCGTTGCCTTGCTCGTCAGTAGCGATGGTTTTTGAGGTGCTATTGTTGGCGCCACCATTTACTTTAATATCAATAGTATCCACCACTTTAGGTAGTCCCCAAATATCGTTGCCACGAATCCTGTTCTCTAATGAGGTGACGGGCATGTGAAACACATAATATCCAAATTTCTTAAACAGGCCGTCCATTATCATCGGCAGTACGGGTACATTAATGGTGGGGTCGATCATTACGGGAATGGTCATGGCAATTTCGTTGTAGGGGGCAACGCCACGGACCTTTTGGTATTCGTAACATGAGAAAGTTACGAGCGCCCTGCCCTTTGGCATAGCAACGGGTTTCATTTTGGGGTGTGGCAACATGGCTTGGGCTTTGTCGTAGTCACAGAGAAATACGCCGATTGCACAGGTTACGTTGCCGTAAAGTGTTGGGAACTGGTAGTCTTTGGTTATTGTGTCGGATAATTTGAGGGGCTGTTTGTTATTACGCAGGGTGAACTGTTGGAAGAACTCGTCGGAGAAGTCTGCTTCGTTGGGGAGTAGGCCTGGTTCGATGATGTTGTTGGGCTTCATGTTGAGGTTTTCCAGCAGTTAGTAAGTAGCGGATCTCCTAGACCGCACTTTATTTGGCGCATTAGTTCAGAAATCGCAGTAAATACATCCATGTAAGCTTTCTTCGGCGTCCTTGCCTCAGAAATTTCTGAACTAATGCGCCAAATAAAGTGCTATTAGCGAGATTTGTAGATCCGCTGAATAGGTATAATTATTTGCGTTGGACTTGCCTTTATTGTGTCGAGTAACCCTTTGCGAGTGAATAGTAAAAATAACCTAACGGGCAATTTCGATGGTTAAACGTATATGAATAGTTCAGTTCTGCTTGATGAGTTTATTAGTCATTTGTATCGTGCTGCTCCTAGTGTGCAGCCGGATCAGTACCGTGTTTGGGCACTGGAGCAGTTATCTCGGGTGATTGATTTTGATGCTGCGTTTTGGGGTACGGGTAATCAGGCGGCTATTCGGTTTCATTATGTGAGCCATTTGGGGTTGGATGAGCATTATGCGACCCGTTTGGAAGAAACCATGGAGATGAACCCAATCCGTGATGGTGTGCTTAATAATTTAGGTAAACCGGTGGATATGTCGGATGTGATTTCTGATGAGGCGTTTTATCAGTCTGATTTGTACCGCGAGATGTTTCAGCCTTATGGCATTGAGCGTATTTTGGCTTCAGGTCATGTGGATATGAACACGGGGTTGTATACCCTGCTTAGCCTTTATCGGTTTGATCGTGAGCATGTGTTTACGGATGAGGAACGTCAATTACAACAACACCTTATCTATCATTTGGTATCGGCTGTGTCCCATGCGTTTTTTCTGCATTTACGGGTGGGTAATCGGTTACAGGAGACTGAGGATCAATCTGCTTCGGCCATTTGTGATCAGCAGGGGTGTTTTCATGAGGTGCAGCCACGTTTTGTTGCATTGTTGAATGAGCACTTTCCCGATCGGCAAATGTCTACCCTGCCTTTTGCGTTGAAACTTCAGTCTTCTATTTACCGTGTTGAATTGAATAACTTATCCATAGAGATAAAGCCCCTTGGGGATTTGGTTATGGTGAGTTTACGCCCTTTAGGGCCGTTGGATTTATTAAGTGAACGGGAGAAGCAGATTGTCAGGTTGGTGTGTAAGGGGCTGACCTTTAAGGAGGTTGCCAAATCGTTGGACTTAGCTCCTTCTACGATTTCAAACCATTTGTATCGAGTGTATGACAAATTAGGCATTTCTAGTCGTACAGAATTGGCGAAGTTAGTGGACAATGACTAGATTTTGTCGGTTTTTAGGGGAGTTTGAATATTTACTTACAAAGTCTTTTGATTGAATTGGTGTATTTTGAGGGTCTTTTAGGGGTTTATTGATCAAAAAAGGAGGTGACTCATTAGTCTCTCTCTTTTTGGAGAATATGTCGCTAAAAGGATACAAAACTTCAACGATCGTCAACTAGCATAACGCCTAGTCTTTGCATACTCTATAGGCGTAAAGTAGTAAGCAAAGTAGTAAGAGCGTACAGATCTCAAAGGGGCTCGAGAGGGTGAGGTGTGTATTATGTTCTTTTTCAGAGTGTATCTTGAAGTGAATAATCTCCAGGTTTGATTCCTGTTGTGATGTTGCTTCTAGGATAAGGGCTAATAAATGATTCCTATAAAAAAAGGCTTTGAAGCCGATATTGATTACAACTATCAGAGAATGTACGTCTCTGGCATGATGCAGTTGATTTCCCATATGTTAAAAGCGGGAAGCCAGGTGGATGATGTGATTAAGGCAGAAGTTGCTGAAATACCGGAAGGTTTTGTGTTTCGCATGTGTGTGATGCCGGGTGAATTAAGTTTAACGATGCAAAAGCAGAATGGTGCTTTGATTAACTTGACGGATTATGCGGATAAACCCGATCTCACCATGAGTTTTAAGCACGTGACGTTTGCGTTTTTGGTGTTTAGTTTTCAAGAGCATACGGCACAAGCCTATGCAAATGAGCGATTGGTTATTGATGGTGATTTACCGATGTCGATGAAGGTGGTTCGTTGTTTAAATCGCTTACAGGCCGTTATTCTTCCAAAGGTTGTTGCGAGAAAAGCCGTAAAAACCTATCCGGATTTAGAGTTTATTCAAAAAATCCAAATGACGACCAAAACCTACAGTCAATTCCTTCTTAATCTAGTAAAAGAGCGTTAATCATGGCGAATGAATATTACGAATTTTTCTGTCCTGTAAAAATGGTGGCAGGATTTAAAGCATTAGAACATATCCCTTTTGAATTAAGCTCACACGATGCATCTCGCCCGCTGATTATTACGGATCGTGGAGTACGTGGTGTTGGTTTGGTTGATATCGTTCTCAAAGCGCTCGAAGCAGCGGATATGCAAGCAACTGATATCTTTGATGATGTTCCGCCAGACTCTTCAATGATTACTGTTGCGGCAATAGCGGCGCTTTATCGTGAAAAAGAATGTGATTCCATTTTAGCCATTGGTGGTGGATCGGTTATTGATACGGCAAAGGGTGTTAATATTCTTGTTTCTGAAGGTGGTGATGACCTTCGTGCCTATTCAGGCACCGGCGTTGTTAAGCGCCCTCTTAACCCGTTTTTTGTGATTCCAACAACAGCGGGTACAGGATCAGAAACAACTAATGTTTCAGTGATTAAAGATGATAAAACAGGTGCGAAGGTACCTTTTGTTTCTCCATTTTTACTTCCTGATGCGGCCATTCTTGATCCTAGAATGACATTAAGTTTGCCACCAAAAATTACTGCAGCAACAGGAATGGATGCGTTAACCCACGCGGTTGAATCGTTTACGGGTTTGGCAAAAAACCCTATCAGTGATGCATATGCCGCTGCGGCAATGAAAAAGATCACAACTCACTTGCCGGAAGTACTAAAGAATCCCAGTGATGCCGCAGGTCGTTTGCAACTTGCCGAAGCCTCTACCATGGCAGGGATTGCTTTCTCAAACTCGATGGTAGGTATGGTACATTCATTGGGCCATAGTGTAGGTGCTAAGTGCCATGTACCTCACGGTTTGTGCATGAGTATTTTGATGCCTCATGTATTGGAATTTAACTTATCAGAAAGTAGTGAAAATATTGGTGAGTTGTTATTACATATCGCGGGTTCAGAAGTTTATGCTGCCACTCCGGTTGCCGAACGCCCTGCAAAAGCGATTGCTACAATTATTGCTCTTAAAGAAGAGATGTATGCGTTGTGTGAATTGCCGCGTAAATTATCTGAAACTGGTAGCGTGAAGGAGTCGGATTTGGAAGACATCGCTCGTATGGCGTTGGATGATGGTTCAATGATGTTGAACCCTATTGACGCTACATTCGAACAAGCATTAGCGGTGTTAAAGAAAGCGTTCTAATGGCTACATATGTTAGCGACTAGTATACAGTCGCTAACATATGGACAATTAAGCAAATAAAAAAGGCGATGTATAACTTTGAATATCAAAGCTGTCATCGCCTTTTATATTTGCTCGTACTTGCTATTACGTAAATGGGATTAAGGTTTTAGTATTAACCTGCTTGCTGTCTTGGCGCATCAATTGCTCCACCGAAGACTTGGCGTTCAGGAGTTGCTTCTTCTGCCTCACTAGCGGCACCGCTAAATGGGGATTGTGTTGCTGGCTGAGTTGAAGGGCTACTAGCGCTACTGTTTGCCCCTGAATCATCTGCCTCTGGCCTGCGTGGTTGCTCATTTCCTAGGTTACCGACTTGTTGATATGTCGATAACGCAGCAGAGTTGTTTGCTGATGGGGAGGATTGAGGCTCTTCAGGAGGAGGAGCTGAGGCTTCTACTGTATTATCTTCTGCTACTTGTTGACGATTCTCTGTCTGCCGTGTCTCAACGTTAGGTTGTTGATTTGTATCTCTATTTTCAGGAGGGGTTGCTTGAGGCTGTGGTGCAGTGGCACTGGCTTCTACAGCTGCTCTCTGTAATTGCTGCTCCGTTTGTGAGACGGCTTGGGTTGCTTGTTCTGGCTGAGGGGCTTGTTGATTGCTGGCAACCTGTGTTGCTTGAGAGGCAGACACGGAATTATCTTGATTATTGACCGGTTGTTCTTGCTGAGGTGCGGCACGTAGCTCGTTAACAGGCAGGCTGTTGCTATTTTGCGTTACAATAGCGGGCTGTTGAGAAGAGATGGCAACCATACAATACTCCAGGGAAATCCCTATGTTGACTCATATACGTTTCATGCTACGGCAATTGAACGGAAAACGTTAGCTGTTTTTGGTTGGTTTTTAGGCTGTTTGGGATTAAGAGACCCCGTCATTAGTGCTTTGTAGCGGTATCTAGGGTTGAATAATGCGATGTTTATTTATGAGTGAGCAATATGGAGTATGAGTTAACGGTTTGGACCGTATCTTTATTGGTGATCTCGGGTGTGTGTGCGGGGTTTATCAACACACTGGCTGGCGGAGGTAGCATGTTAACGTTGCCTGTACTGATGTTAATGGGAATGCCTGCCGATATTGCCAATGGCACAAACCGGTTAGCGGTGGTGCTTCAGTCGTTAACCGGTGTTCATGGGTTTAAGAAACATGGCTATTTAGAGACAGCAGATGTCATACCGGTGATGAAACCGATGTTAGCGGGAGCTTTTCTTGGTGCGTTGGTTGTGTCTTATATGCCACCGGATATTTTAAAACCAGTGTTGTTGATTACCATGATCGTTATGTCGGTTGTGATGATGTTTAGTGCCACCGCGGTATTTCCTAGCGATGATGAAAAGCCAAAAGCGTTGGCTGATGTGCGTTTTGGAGGTGTTGGGATATTTTTATGTGGATTGTACGGAGGAGCGATACAAGGCGGTGTCGGGTTTGTTTTGATCTTGTTTTTTTCTGGTGCGCTTCGTTATGGCATTTTACAGGCAAATGCATGGAAGATGGTCTGTACTTTAGGTTTTGGATTTTTATCGTTAGTCATATTTATTATTAGAGAACAGGTGGTGTGGATACCTGGGGCCATTTTATCGGTAGGTACTATTGTGGGTGTTTTATTGTCATTAAAATTTGCGATGAAGGTTAATCAGGAAGTATTAAAACGATTTGTGTTGGTCGTGATTGTCATTGTGTGTGGTGTTACGATTTTTGTGAATTAGGCTGCATCGATTAATCGATAGGGCTTTTTACATGATCACCGAGCTCTTCAATAACATGAAGGTAAATTTCAGTTGTGCGAATATCTGAGTGCCCCATGAGCGTTTGGATTTGACGCAAGTCGTATTTATTTTGTAGTAAACGGGTGGCAAAGCTGTGGCGAAAAGTATGGCAGCTGGCGTGTTTGTGTATGCAGCTGATGTTGATGGCGATTTTAACCTGTTTCTGTACAGAGCCTCTGTGAATATGATGCCGACGTTTTATGCCGGACCTGGGGTCTATACTGGGAAAATAAGAAGGAAATAAATATTGCCATTTTAGAGAATAACCTGAATTTGGATACTTCTTTTCCAGCATATTGGGTAAATAAACCGGCCCAGTTCCCTTTTCAATATCAAGAGCGAGTAGTTTTTCAGTAATAACAATCTGTTGTTCTAAATCTGCAATAATTGATTTTGGTAATAACGTTGTTCGATCTTTTGACCCTTTTCCATCACGAATTATGATGTACCCCATACCAAAATCGATGTCTTTGATACGAAGTCACACTGCTTCAGATATACGCAAACCACAACCATACATAAGTTTGCATATTAATCGATATTCATTTTCGAGATAATTGATAATATTCATTGCTTCATCATGACTGAAAACAGCGGGAACGCGAGTTGGTTTTTTAGAATAACGAAACTTTAGATTTTCAATGGGGTGATCTAAGAAACGAGTGTAAAGATAAATAAGTGAGTTTAGTACGGTGCGTTGAGTATTTGAGGAGGCATTTCCGTGCACACTTAAGTAGGTTAGATATTGCTCAATATGTTTGGCTTCAAGATTTTTTGGGTGTTGTTTGTTGTGGTATAAAATATACTGTTTCACCCAGGTTACATAGGTTTGTTCTGTGGCGTACGCTTTTCCATCCTTTCGGATAAATTCCCTAAATTGGTCTAGAAACTTAATTGGTTTTACCGGTATCGGTATTTTAATATCATCCATGATAAGACTGTCTTTTTATCCAGTGTGCATTGAATAATAAAGATAAATTTATTGGAAATCAACATAAGGATGAGCAGACCTAGTATCGACCTTTGAAGCACGATGTATAGAGCGCTAAGTTTGAGGTTTTGTATTTCTAGGCAGCGTATTCATAAAGCACTTCTGCTTACCGATGTTATTGATCATAGTGACCGCCGATAGCAAAAATATAAATTGAAGTTTCGTCAAATTTATATATCAGCCTGTCTCTTTGGGATATGCGTTTAGACCACAAACCAGATAAACTGTGTTTTAATTGTTCTGGTTTTCCTAGACCAGAGTTTGGGGTATCGGAACGGAGCATTTCTTTTAGAATTTTACATAATGCTTTATGTAGTTTCTTATCTTTTTCGCGCAGGGTTTCATAATCTTCCCAAGTTTTACCTTCAAATACCAAAGATCTCATTTAGCTGCTCATCCGTGGGCTTGTATCCAGAATCTTTAGTATGAGTTGATAGCGAACCCGAAATTTGTCGCATAAGTTCGCTATTTTGTAAAACATATAGGCTTTCTTGTTCTCGCTCCCAATCTTCAGCGCTCATGACGATAAAGTCCTCACCTGCTCGGCGCGTAACCTTTAAAGCGGTATGTTCGTTAGCGACTTTTTCTACAAGTTTTTTTAGATTGTCTCTAAATATATTAACACTTACGGTATCCATAAAAATTCTCAGTTGTACGGACTTCGGGTACTATTGTCGTGTTCTTATACTAATATGTCAACAAAATTGGCTTATGTGTGAAAAATGAACGTAGTTTTGTTTATGCTACGTTGTATTTACCGCTCTTTGAGAGAATGTTCTATAGGTATTTGAATTTAATGATAATATTTTGAATTTGGTAACTGCCGTAATCCGGGGATATGTAGAAGCGTAAATATTTTCACAGGCGCGGGAAACATCATATTTGATCTAACGCGTTGATTTAGTGATGGAAAAAAGTGATAGTTGGTTTTTATGAAATCATGATATGTAGAACGTAGTTTTGGTTACGCGTTCACATATACAGCTGTTACATTTATCACTCAGCATGTTGGAAATAAGGAAATCAAGGAATTTAGGGTGCGTACATGAATATCATTAGAAAGGAAATTCTTCGTTTAAAGGATTCCAAAACTGATAAAGTATATGAAGTTGAGGTTGTTGAAGGAAAAAACGAACACTTTGTTAACTTTCGTTATGGAAAAGCTGGGGGGAAGCTACGAGAAGGCACTAAAACTAAGAGCCGCGTTTCCAAGAAGAAAGCCCATAGTATATTCGATGCATTAGTTAAGGAAAAATTAAAGAAAGGCTATAAAGTTTGGGATGGTGAAGAGCCGAGTGAAGTAGAATCAATTGTCGCAGTCTTAAAAGAAACAAATGAAGTGTCAAAAAACACAGTAGTTAGTTCTGCATTAAAGGACTTAGAAGGTGGTGTTAATGATATTGTTTGTACTGTTTTAAAAGATCTTTTACCAGAAAAGAGCGTTATCTATCCCAACTTCGACGGAGGCTGGGTCGAGGGGACGGTAGCAGAAGAATACAAAGAACTTGTTGATTCAGTGGTTGTGAAGTCAGGTCTTGATTTAGCAATATCTAGTCTTAAGGTTGACGTAAATGATGAAAATATTCCTGAGGATGAACAGGAAATAAAAATTAGTTTTCAATATAGGGATAATGATTATGAGTGGTCATTTATGATGGATGACCAGAATACATATTTCAACGGAATATCAAAATGGATTTCCGATATTTCAAATGGTTCGTTTCTATATATAAGCGATGATGTTGGCTTATATGGTTTTTTTCTTTCAGAAAAGGCTATTGAAAAACTTAAAGAACTTGGTGTTAGTCCGTTGAGTATTTCACTGGGAAGTAACAAGGACAATATCGATTTGGTCGGTAAGCATATTTCTTTTGCAGTATTGAATGACCATGAAGATATCACCGAAGAATGGGTAGAAATACTAGAAATTTATGGGGCCTTCCCTCAAAAAGTTATTAATACAAAAACCGATTATGTTGTCTTTGGTGATCTTGACCAAAAGCCACTAGCTAAGCTGAATAATAATGAAGTGTTCGAACAAGCCAAAATGGAAGGCAAGGCTCTGTTATCATTTTGGACCTTACAAGAATTGGTTGGACAACTTGATTATTAAACTTAACCAGGTCAAGCTGTGTGCCATGAAACCACTTCGTCTTGGTGTACATAAGGTCTTTCACCCTGTCTCTGTAACGAGCCAATCAACCAGAATGGTAATACTTGTGCGCCTTTATGCCCATTTCGCTGGCGCTACATTCTTGCATAAATTCGCCCAAGTATTACCATCTGGTTATCAGGGGCGTTATGAGATTCAATAAATCAAGGGTTGATCATCGATAATGAATGTTGAAAATGCAATCGAAACTCATTATAGAAAGCTTACTGATAGCCTGAGTAATGAATATGAAGACCTATATGAGCCAATTAGTAACAAAAAGCTAAGGATTTTGTTTTCTACGCTACATACTAGACTGATTAATCTATTTGATTCAATGAATCAAAGGTTGCCGACAGCAGATGATTCCGCTCATTTCTGGGCCGATCCAAGTCGAGAACTAATTCAAGCTATTGAAATTATCGAAGCTTTAGAGCGATCTTTAAAAAGATCTGAATTTTCTTTTTCTATTAATGAATACTACAGAGAAAAACTCAATTTTTGTAAAACGTTCTTAAGTAAAAGTGGCGGTAGCTCAATACCGGCCAATACAGAAAAAATGGAGCTTTACTATACAATTCCCATATTCTCGCCACATAACTCAATAGTTATTGAGAATCAAAAAAACAGCTTAGATCTGCAGTTGATTGGAGAGGGATCATATGCACAGGTTTTCAAGTTTTTTGATAAGTTTTATCTAAAAACGTTTGCCTTGAAACGCGCAAAAAATGATTTAACCCCGAAGGAGTTAGAAAGATTTAAGCGGGAATATGATGAGATGAGAGGTCTAAATTCCCCATACGTTCTTGGAGTGTTTGGTTTCAATGAATTAAAAAAAGAATATGTAATGGAGTTTATGGATGTATCCCTGGATGAGTACATTTCAAAAAATAATACAAAATTATCCTTCCAGGAAAAAGTTAGATTGGGACTCCAGATTATTAGAGCATTCATATATATTCACTCTAAAAATATTTTGCATAGAGATATAAGCCCAAAGAATATTTTGATAAAAAAGTACGATGATGTAGTGGTTGTGAAAATAGCGGATTTCGGTCTAGTGAAAGTCATCGATAGCGATTTAACTTCGTTAAACACTGAGTTTAAGGGGTATTTTAATGATCCCGGTTTAGTAGTGGAAGGTTTTGATCAGTACGATGTTTTACATGAGACTTATGCTCTTACTCGTATTCTGTATTATGTATTAACCGGAAAAACTAGTACTAGCAAAGTTCCTGAGAATATGAGGGGCTTTATTGAAAAGGGTCTTAATAGCGATAAGCGCACCAGGTTTAAGGACATTAATGAGTTGGGTCAGGCCTTTCAGAATATCAAGCCTAATTGATTAGAGGTTGTTGATCTGTTAAGCATAGCAAACGGCTCCACTCACACGCCAAAATCTACGTTGCTTTTGGTTACTAATAATAGAATTATCAAAAAAACCATGTATTCTACAAAAATGTATTGTGCTGTTCAGTCAGGGCAAGCTACAAATATTAAGGTAATAGGGACATCGCGCAACTAGCATTACGCACTGCCCCTCTAACCAACCGATCAACGCGGAATGGTAGTACGTGTGCGCCTTTATGCCCATTACGCATTCGCTTCATTCTTGCATAAATTCGCCCAAGTACTACCATCCGGTTATCTGCGGGCGTTATTGCTCTTCAGTAACTTTTATTAAATCATTAAAAATATGCATAAATGTAAGGATATGGAATTAGTTAGTGCTTGGATTGATATTCAAGATGACCGTGTGAGCTAAATATAAGTCGCATTGCTACAGAGGAAGACCTCGAAGAAAATCATCACCTTGAAGAGATTGGAGAAACTATCGAGAGTGTTGTTATCAGCGTATCATTTTGCCCTTACTGCGGTGAAAATCTAATGGAAAAACAAGGCGACCATATTCCTCCATTTAGACACCATGATTATTCAAAGTGGTAATCACCAATAGTTAAGGTTAGACATTTTTCCAGAGTGGATTTGTCCTGTTTAGTCAGGGTAAACTACAAGGATTAAAGTACGGGTTGCGTCTCGCAACAAAACCTACCATCGCCTGTTTAACCAGGCGATGCACTGGAAATTTTACACTGGTGCCGGGCTTTGCTTCCGTTTCACTCTAGCAAAACCCAACCCCAGCGTAAATTTCCAGTGATCGGCAGCGTTAAAACTCTTGAGAGAGCGTGAATATAAATAGGGAAGTAGCATGGGCCAGAAAAGACCGAATATCTTAGATACAAATGATGCTCTAAGAGATGAGTATTGTGAAAAGTTCTATGAGTTCACAGTATCGGATCGTATGAATTTTCTTCAGAAGATATTAAGAGAGTCAAATGCCAAGTTTGAAGAAATAAAAAATATCACTGATGATAGTGAAATGAAAAAGTTTGTAGAGATGGACTTTTTCGATGATATGGATGAGCTTAAAGAAGAGTTATTTGAATGGGCTGGCTTCAATCAGTTTATTGATATGCTAGTTTATAAAAGTAAAGTGCTAGTTAGCGATGCAGAGGTGTTTAGGGAGCGCTTTACAATTAGTGAAGTGATTGATGTTTATCCTAATATTTGGTTAAGTGCGCTTAGTGTTAGCCAAATAAACCTTAGCAAGGACGATTTCACAATTACAGTAAATGGAGAAGTCCCTGTTCTTGATAGCAAGTTTGAAGATAATGACAGCATCGAAATCAAATTTAGCTACCAAGCTAAAGACTATGCATTCAAATATGAACGAGACTCAGTGTATCGTAATATGTTGGATTATAGAGTATTAGATCATATACAGGATTTCATAGAACAACAAAATATCGACTTATACTTTCTAACAACAGATTATGAATCACATAGCTTACAGTATCTTTTACCTTCATTAGCTGTGGAAGAGCTTGATAAATATAAAGAACGCCCGTATGTCGAATAAGTTTTAACAAGGGCGTGCAATCTGACATTCAAAACTGTCACTTTTTGTGCGGTGGAGCTGCACAAAAACCGCCATTTTTGCCTGCAGTTGACGCAGGCGTTATTGCTTTCTAGCGGCATCATTTAATGGTTGTCGTGAGTTGTTAACTGGTTGCAGTGCTCTGGTTTCCAGTCGGCAATGTTATCGCGGTATTTTGGGATATTGCGTTCAAAAAATGTCGTGGTTTAGAAGTATGATAGAGGTTAAGGAAATCAGTTTCGTTCTCGTCACTACTTATAAAGAACACTGATGATCTATAGTAACTACCTCGGCTCAACGGCTGGTGTGTCTCACGGAAAGAAGTTAGTATTAACGGATAAAACTAGGGGCGCGTCGTGCAACAAAAACCTAGTACTGCCCATCTAACTATGGGCAGCAGTCGGACAGTTTACTCCGGTGCCAAAAGGTGTTGTCGCTGCGCTGTAACACATTTTGCCCCCTCCATAAACTGCCGCTGTGCACAGGGCGTTAGCTGTAAACGAGTACATAGGAATATATGTTCAAATTTAAGAAGGAATTAGGCTGGTCTGAAGTAATTGCATTTGGTGCTCTTGTGATAAGCGCAGTTGCACTTTGGCAAGCATCCTCTTCAAATGATGGCCATATCGTTAAAGGCGGTGGCATTGTTACAACGGGAATTGTTGATGATGAAGAATGTTTATTCATAGCTAAAATCCCTATTGAATTTCACAATTCGGGTAAAACTGCAGTGTCATTGGATAGGTTCATCCCTGGAAACATAGATACAATTATTTTCTTAAAAGATAATAAGGTTTTAGATTCAAAAGACGTTGAAAAAGAACTTTATCTAAGCAATCAGCCAATGATTTCATATTTACCTATGTGGGTGAAATTAGTTAGGCAGGGGGTTCCATTTAACCCTGACAGTTATGCTCACATTGGATCTCTCATTCATCCTAACGAAAGTTACATTGCAAACCTTGTTTTATTGGCCAAAAACAATATCGACAGCCAGTCTCTATCAGACGGTGTAGGGATTTCATTTAGTGCTGAGTTTAGTAATGGGCAAAGTCTACCTTTAAACTCACATATTCAAGTTACTCAATTAGATGATGGGAAATGCCGGTGATCAACCCACAGCTAACAAGGCCAAGCAGCATCGCCCCTTCAGGGCTGGACCTCGCTATGTTCGGTCGCTGTTGGTAGCGTTATAACGAGAATTTATGGTTGATATTCTAAGTGCGATAATTTCGGTATTTATAGAGATAATCAGCGCTATAGCGTCAGCTGTTGCTGAATTATTTGTGGGATTGGCTGGTGTTTTTACCGAAGGTATCGGATTGCTTGATTTCGCGACTCTTGTACTGGTAGTGTTAATCGAAATTGTGATGTGGATTTTCCTCCTAATTAGAGAAATGATTCAATCCGTTATTAAGTTACGAAAACCTAAAAAGGTAAGTTGGCCGGTTATATGGAGGCCAACAAAGAAGGGAAGTGGTGTAGAAAAGCAGGATAAAGAGAAATAAGCGATGAGCCTCCTTTGTTGTGGCTGGATTTAAGCTTTTCACTCCGTTTTTCTAACAAGTAAAATGAACCCGAATTGAAAAACTGTGGCAATTTCATGATCCGCTTCGCTTATATCATAAAATCACCCCACTTTTTCAATCGGGTTATTGTTGGCGTTATGTATGAAGTCGAGAAAGTAAATGTCTCTACCATCTAAACTATATGAAGTCTTTGAACTTGATGAAGGATTAAGGCCTGGCATTTGTTTTGAAGGGCTCTCTAGTAATCAAGTAATTGAGGTTTATGCTCACATTAAAGAGAATATTGGCAAGCTTCCATCTGATTACACTGTATGGAGTAATAAGTTAGAGGCTGAAGTCGAGTTAAGCTCATTTAAAAATCCAGCTGTAGAGGTGACCACTGGAGAGATTTGTCAGTTTTGTCACTACATATCGGATTATTCTTACAAATCTAATCTAGTAACTAATGTTTCTATTTATGTGTTTTCAGATTCTCTAGAGATATTCTATGATGTGCGTGATATAAAATCTAAAAATGAAATTGAGCAGGTTCTAAATTTAGTTAAAAAGATTAGTTCCTTGTGTCCAAATAGTTCACCTTTCTTTGCAGAGGAGAACGGAACACCTAGAAAAGCAGAATACCAAGACTTATTAACAGAGTTAGTAACTGCATAACAAGGGCAGGAAATCTGACAGTGTTCAGTTCAATCAGTGTAAACTACTAGCATTAAAGTACGGGTTGCATCGTACAACAAAACTTACCATTGCCCTTTAACAAGGGCAATGCACTTGAAAAATACTCCGTTGGCCAATTGATGTTTTCATTTCATTACAACATAAATTGGCCAACTCCGCATTTTCAAGTGATTTGCGGCGTTAAAAAGTACATCATAAAATACAGGGAGTTATTATGAACGGTTTCAGAATATTAAGTATTATTATGTCGTCAATTGCATTTGTATTGTTTTCTGGTTTGTTGGTTCTGCCTGAGCCCATATTTCTACTATTTGGTATTGAAGGCAATGATTCGGCATAC
>CAJXXT010000095.1 GCA_913063495.1 uncultured Gammaproteobacteria bacterium
TTTAAATCGGGAGCAAGAGAAACAAACGTTGAACCTAATACACCACCCAGTGAAGTGCCTTGGTAAAAAATACGACTCGTATCAATTTCTGGAATACCATCACCATTGGATGACTGGCCTGCACCAAATAAATTCCACATCCGCTTGGGTAAAACATCAAGAGTGGACATACTGCTTTTCACCGCTTTTAATAACGACATAAAATCAACAGAAGATTGAACCATCATCCCCACTTGCATCGGCACATACTTGGTATGTAAACGGCTCATAACGTAGCCTCCATCTTCCGTTATGCGCGTACCATGGTTAGGATGGTCAATCGACACCGTAGCAATTCCGAGTGATGCATTGATGAGAGCAACCAAAGCATCTGATTCTTTTAACGCTGTTAAGCCATGCCCGTAGATTGAAATGGGAACCTGTTGTCGCCTCGCTACGCGAGGCAGTGTTAAGCGAAATCGAATCCAGTGGCCACTTGATTGGGTCAGGTCATACCCCATACCACCGTCTTCATTTCGAAAATCATGAACATAGACATCACCAGTAATTGTTGCACCAATCCAACCAAACCAAGGGTATCTAATATCTAGATTTCTAATCGGGTGTTCTTCTTCATAGACGTAACCGGTAAGTTCTTTTATTGGCCCAGTCACTTCGTCCTCACTGCGAACCGTAAAAAAGGTCATTGCGCTAAGACTATCTCTTGAATGTCCCATTGATGCTAGAAATTCAAACGCCGATTCGTAATAATTAGATAACCGCGAACCATCGGCGGCGGTAGACTGCACAAAACCAGGCGAGGGTTGAAAATTTTCACCCTGTATCGTTTTTAACGAGTGAGTTAATGCAACAACATACCGATTACCAAAATCCCATCGTGAACGTGGGTAAATTTCCATAATCTGTGAAGGCGTCGCCACGTGTTTCGATCGAGCATATTCGTTAAGCTGCACTCGTAAGGGAACACGCTCCCCGGTATCAAGATTATAAGCGATGACCGTTTCACCTCCGGATTCAGGGATAGTACTCAAGTCTGGCTCTTGATCTAATTCAAACAAAACACTTGTCGCCGCAGAGAATCCATTCGAACCATTAAAAACCGACTGAGGTGTTAACGATGGGGGGACATCTTGCAGCAATTCTGCCCTCACAATGCCGACAGGAAATGTTAAGCGAAGACCCGTTTCACTACTTTCCTCCTCATAGGCATAAATATCTGAGGGGTACGGAAGCGCACAGGTAATGACTTTCTGAGGGTGGCAGGGTTCGTCAAGCGGGCCATAAAAATCAAAAGCAAAGGTCGTCGGCGAAATTAATGATAATAAACAAACAACAATAAACGTGCATGTTAGCCGAGCTATGTAGAACATGATCTGCCCCTTTACAATTAAATCGGCACTCCAGCATTCTATGGTTCGAACTCAACACCACATCAGCAAAACTAATCAGTCACCGAAATATAAAAACAATGTTCGCTAAACAAAGGTTAGACGCTCGCCATCCAAATAGCTTGTTTTCATGTTAATTATATGACTGACCTATAAAACACCGCAGCGCAGCATCAGAGCCATACCGGGCCAATAATTCCAATGGTATATCTAGACAAAAGCTCGTAAGCAAGGGCTATCTATCGAGAGGGAGTTGGTTACACTCTTGCAGTAGATAAAACGGATGGTCGCTCTTCTCAAATCTATTATTGAGGAATTTGAAGATTTGGAACTTCACCTTTCAAAAGCGTTAAAAATGATTCTAAACTCTGAAGCCCTACGCGCAACGCAACATCCTCAGAAAAAAGAAGAAAAGGCATCGTAAATAAATGCCCGTCCTCAACACAGACAACCTAAATCTCGCGCCTTATCAGCTCGAGGTTTAGGTTGTCTGTGTTTAATATGGCGTTACTGCAACTTCACACTACTCCTCCAAAACTACCTGTTTAATCCAGCGCTTCATCGCCGCATTCACTTCTGGACGAATAAAACTCGTATGAGCCATCAGCCCTCGTAACCCTCCCTTAATGTTAAACAGTGGATTCACCTGCATAACACCGTACCCATCACTAAAATCATCCTGCTTTTCTACACCTGGAATAGCAAACAGCTCTTTACCCACAAGGGGAAGTTGTGCGATCTCTGCCATAGCAATAGTACTTAGATTGGGAACCACATGATCATCTAAACCCGCCGCGATCACAACAGGCTTAGCCGTTGAGCTAGCAGGTGGATTTCTAAAGTAATGAACAAAGTTAATAGCATCACCATAATCAACTTCATGTTGCATCGCTGATTTTAATATCATCGCTTCTGCTCCATTTGCGGCCGCAGGTTCTAAATTACTAAACACACCGTCCCACAATTGAGAGTTAGATAATATATTGGTAATACCAACACCTGTTACGTGTAAGAAGGCACCTTTTAGATCAGGCGCAAGAGAGACAAACGTTGAACCCAATACACCACCCAGTGAAGTACCTTGGTAGAAAATACGACTTGTATCAATTTCTGGAATACCATCACCACTGAATGACCGACCAGAACCAAATAAATTCCACATCCGTTTGGGTAAAACATCAAGAGTGGACATGCTGGTTTTCACCGCTTTTAATAGCGACATAAAATCAACGGAAGATTGAATCATCATCCCCACTTGCATCGGCACATACTCGGTATGTAAACGGCTCATGACATAGCCGCCATCCTCCATTATGCGTGTACCGTGATTGGGGTGATCTATCGACACGGTAGCAATTCCGAGTGATGCATTGGTGAGGGATACCAAAATATCCGACTCTTTTAAAATTGTTAAGCCATGTCCATAGATTGCAATGGGTACCTGTTTTCGTTTCGCTACTCGAGGTAGCGTTAAACGAAACCGAATCCAGTGACCTTTGGATTTAGTGAGGTCATACGCCATACCACCATCTTCATTTCGAAAATCATGAACATATACATCGCCGGTAATTGTTGCACCAATCCAACCAAACCACGGGTATCTTATATCCAAGTTTTTAATCGGGTGCTCTTCTTCATAGACGTAACTAGTAAGTTCTTTTATTGGCCCCGTTACTTCGTTCTCACTACGAATCGTAAAAAAAGTCATCGCACTAAGGCTATCTCTTGGATGTCCTAATAACTCCAAAAACTCAAACGTCGATTCATAATAATTCGATAACCGTGAACCATCTGCTGCGGCTGACTGTACAAAACCAAGCGACGGTTGATAACGTTCACCCTGCATTGTTTTCAGCGAATGGGTTAATGCAACAACATATCGATTACCGAAATCCCATCGCGCCCGTGGGTAAATCTCCATAACCTGTGAAGGAGCTGCTACATGCTTCGATCTTGCATATTCATTGAGTTGTACTCGCAAAGGGACACGCTCTCCAGTATCAAGATTATAAGCGATGACCGTTTCACCCCCCGATTCAGGGATAGTACTCAAGTCTGGCTCTTGATCTAATTCAAACAAAACACTTGTCGCCGCAGAGAATCCATTCGAACCATTAAAAACCGTTTGAGGTGTTAACGATGGGGGGACATCTTGCAGCAACTCTTCCCTCACAATGCCAACAGGAAGGTATAAGCTAAGACCCGTATCACTACTTTCCTCTTCATAAGCATAAATATCGGAAGGGTAAGGAAGCGCACAGGTAATGACTTTCTGAGGATGACAGGGTTCATCAAGTGGACCATAAAAATCAGAGGAAAATGTCGACGATGAAGTTAGTGATAATAAACAAATAACAATAAACGAGCGTATTAGCCGAGCTATGTAGAACATGATTTATCCCTTTATAATTATATCAGCTTCCTTTGCATTCTATGACGATAGTTCTGTATTGTATTGGCCGAACTGACTGGTCACGCACGGCACCGGAGCCATACCGAGCTAATAATTTCAATGGTATATCTAGACATGTTATGTGCGAAAAAAATTAAAAATGCGTCGATACCAATGAGGCCATAAAATGGAACTACACTCCACTCCGCCAAAACAATCTCCTTACGTAATCTTATCCAAACTTCTTATTATCAGCAGCCTATTAACTATTTCAGGCTGTGACAAGCTTGACGACCTCCCTGTAGGTAAGGGCTTTACAGCAAAATACCTTTGCTCCTATCTATTCACCAGTCAGCTAGACGAAAAGCTCGTAACCAAACGCTTCATCGCCCCCAAGGTTCAGCCACTACCTCTGATTTGGAAGATCAATGTTAACCATGAAGAGAAGTCTGTTAACGTTGCAGATCGCGTTTTTCTTAACAAATCACTAGAAGCAAGAGCCATCTATCGAGAGGGTGTTGGTTGCACTCTGGCAGTAGATAAAACGGATGAAGAGATACTATCACACCAGATCACACCAATAGCTCCACCAGAGATCCCTACTAAACAACCATGGCCATACGGTGCTGCTGGACTTACCGACCAAGCTACCCCTGGATTAGATATAGCCCGTGTAGACGCCGCAGTAACCTCAGCGTTTATTGAACCCAAAGAAGCTCCCAGAAACACCACATCACTTCTAGTGGCTTACGATGGGAAACTTATCGCCGAACAGTACGACCTAGGTGTAACAAGTGATACACCTATGCTCGGTTGGTCTATGACAAAATCGATTTCCGGTACACTCATTGGTATTCTCAATGACCGTAATTTAATAAATCTAGATGACCCTGCCCCCATTGCAGGTTGGGCTGGTACAGAAAAAGCAGACATTACCACGCGCGACATTGTTCACATGTCATCAGGCTTAGCATTTAATGAGGATTATCTTGGTTTCTCTAACGTCACCCATATGCTTTATCGGGAAAGTGACCAAGCTGCATATACGGCGAACTTGGATTTAGCACATCCTCCCGGCACACATTTTAATTACAGCACGGGTGATGCCAACTTACTCGGAAAAATTGTTCAGCAATCGGTAGGCGGCAGCATGCAAAATGCCTACGATTTTTATCAAACCCAACTCTTTCATAAAGTTGATATTCGCTCGGCCTTTATTGAATTTGATGCAATGGGGCAATTTGTCGGAGGAGCCTACGCTTTTATGACGCCAAGAGATTGGGCCCGCCTTGGGCAACTATACCTGCAAGAAGGTAATTGGAAAGGCGATCAAGTTATCTCATCGGAATGGGTTAATTATGTAAGCAAACCCTCCCCGCTCACTGACGAATACGGCGGTCAAATCTGGCTAAACAGCAATGGTGCCGACTGGCCCAATGTTCCCCATGATGCTTATTACTTTGCGGGACACCAAGGTCAGCGTGTTGTTGTGATTCCATCAAAAAAACTTGTAGTGGTTAGAACCGGTGTCACTGAGAATTATGATGTTATTGGACTTGATGGGATAATCAGTGAGATTATTGCAGCGCTACCTTAGAACTATATCCTATGAAAAGTAAGGGGCAGCCCATCACTTGGAAATGTCAGTGGAATATTGTTGTATCGATATTTTGTCATCTTTCCATTTTTTTCAAAACGATAGTTTTTTAGCAGATGAAACAGAACTATTTTGGCTTGCACTTCTGCAAAATGAAGACCCAAACACTTGTGGGAGCCTCCTCCAAAGGGGATGTATTGATAGAAATCCCCTTTTTCTTCAGCCCTCTCGGGTGAGAATCTATTAGGATCAAAAGAGTATGGAGAGCTCCAATATTCTTCCATATAGTGAGTAAATACCGGAGATACAGCGACAGGCGTATTTGCTGGAATTTTATACCCACCATACTCAAAAGGTTCCAATGCAAAACGTGGAAACATAGCCAAAGGCGGATACATTCTTAGTGCCTCTTTAAACACCCAGGATGTTTTAACCAATAGCTCCATGTCTTCGAACGCTAAATTCTCTTTCTTTATAGATTGCATTTCTTCCCGAACTATTTGCTGCCAATCCAGATGTGTTGCCAGCGAATACAGGATGCTACTCAGCGCACTCGTCGTTGTGTCATGTGCAGCAAATAGAACAAATATGATGTGATCTCGTATTTCTTCATCGGTAAATGAATTCCCTTCATCGTCGGTAACGTTACAAAAATGTGAAAAAATGTCTTTACCATCATTCCCCCGCCTTTCAGGGATTGATTTAAAAATATAATCTGAGACTATTTTATTACCTTTAACACCTTTCGCATAAGGCGAAAACCATATTTCTTTCCTACGAAAAGGATCCGTCGTTCCTGCAACTATTTTCTCAAACGCACTATTGATGCGATCCTTACCACTATCAATCCCTGCCCCCAGAAATACTTCCGCACCTGTACTCAATAGCAGTGCCTTTAAAAACTTCATCGCTTTGATGGGGACATCCGTTTGTATTTGTAATACACCGTCCTTAATGATCGGCCCCATCAACTCTATGTGTGACGTTACGGCTGGGCGCTTAAACGCTGCTTGCAATATTTTCCTAGTGGCTTTGTGATCGCCGAAATCTCTCTCAAGCAGGTTGTTATCAAA
The DNA here is from genome assembly GCA_913063495.1 of uncultured Gammaproteobacteria bacterium. Taxonomy (GTDB): domain Bacteria; phylum Pseudomonadota; class Gammaproteobacteria; order Pseudomonadales; family Ketobacteraceae; genus 42-54-T18. The sequence continues at coordinate 6,451 of CAJXXT010000095.1, forward strand.
TAAACTATTAAAGGGTACATCCCAAGCGAGAAAATTTGAAAATATCTTATGCTCGTTTTTAAGCACTAATTTATTTGCGTCGGGCCCTAAAAGAAATAGCACCTCTCCTTGAGGGGTTTTTAATCGAAATACCAGACCGTGCTTCTTTTCTTGTTTATTTAACCAGCCATGATAATTCGTTAGAAAATGGTGTATATGACCAATAACCGGTAGACCTCGATCACTCGGTATATGCGAAAGATTAGGTGGCTGCACCTTTTTCTGAAACTCGCGTATCGTAGGTAAGTCATAGTCATTCAAGGCTTTAAAAATGCCTGTCTTATTTTGAATGCCTGAGTGAGTTGTTGTAGGTGCGTTCATATGATGGTCTCCCCTCTTTATGAAATTATCTCTTGAGTACCTAAAGGGGAATAGACTAGAATCGGCCCAATAAAGGGGAATTTCGGCCACACCTTAACTTGCCTACGTAAATACACTAATTCTTATGAATCAAAGAGATAGCTCATTTACAACAGATAATATTCCAGTTTTTTTTCTATTCCACATAGAGAAATTCGTTGAAATTCAAAAAGGGAATACCCAACGCTTATGGCAAAACTCTGGATTAGTTAAAGAGAATGTCAGCCCACTAGAAGACACTATTACCGATAATCAGCTGTACGCTTTTGTAAATGACGCACAGACGCAATTTAAAAATAGGCCCATTGGCATAGAATTAGGCGAATACATCAGCCTCGGAAGCTTTGGTTTAATAAGTAGGGCCTTAATGAGCTGTACAAACTTCAAAAAAGCCTCCTATATAGTCGCTCGATATGTGCAATTCACACTACCTTTAATACAATTTAATTACACTGACAAAGGGGATCACTTTGAATTAGAGATCTTCGGAACGTCTAGATACCCCCTATTAAATCACATTATTATAGAAGCTATTTTTGCTAATTTATTATCAACATTTAAGCTTTTGACAGGAAAAAAATTGTTTTTTGAACGAGCAGACTTTTGCTTTCCAGAGCCAACATATAGTGAATATTTTCGATCAAAAGCAAAAGTTTGCAATTTTTTGAACGCTAGAACAGTGCTCTGCATTAAAAATGAACTTGTCGAACTGCCGTTTATCACTGCGAGTGAAGCGGACAACGAACTTATACTATCGCAATGTGAAGCAGAACTTGTAAAAAGCCAATCAGAAAAGAGCCTTTCTGAACAAGTCACCAACCAAATTAAGACCTATATCGAAACTAATCCATCGGCGACAAAAATTGCTGAACGCTTACACATAAGTCCACGCTCCTTAAGAAGACAACTTTCGGATGAAGGAACAAGCTATAGAGAACTCGTACAAAGCGCAAGAACTGACATGGCCAAGTATTTTCTTACTCAAACAAGCCTAACTATATCTCAAATTGCCCTAAAATTAGGCTACCAAGAAGCGTCAAATTTTAGAGCCGCTTTCAAAAACTGGACCGAACATTCTCCTAGCGCCTGGCGTCTATCCAAAAAGCATTAGGAAATAGTCAACAACGTTGTCCTTGCTGCAGCACCATGCTATGTTGACATTTTCTTTTCATGAGAAAGTTCAACATGCCGAATTCGACCTCTCTTGAAGCGTCATTGCTCAAGGCCACCCGAAGACAATTTCATCGCTCTGCGATCATTAAGAATCTCCAGCCTCTCACCGCGGGAGCATCCGCTGATACATGGAAATTTAACGTCATCACTAAGCAGCAAAGCCGGACGCTTATTTTACGTCGACTTGCCCTAGCAGAGAATATTTCAACTGCGGTGTCCAAAACCACCGAAGCGCTTGTACAACAAGCGGCGGTAGCCAACGGTGTTCTCGCACCCCGAGTTCGTTTTATATTGGAAGATATCGACCAACTCGGTGAAGGTTACGTGATGGACTGTATTGAAGGCGAGAGTATTCCTCAAAAAATATTGAGGCAGGATTGCTTTGCGATAGCCCGTGAACAGATGCCTACGCAATGCGGCGCGATATTGGGATGCATCCACAATACCCCGTTAGAGTCACTACCACCCCTACCCAACGTAACCTCGATTAACCAAATTAATCAACTCTACCATCTTTATCTATCGTACGGGCAATACCAACCCGTCTTCGATATCGCGTTTTGTTGGTTACGAGATCACCTCCCTTCCCCTGTACCCACAACCCTAGTCCATGGTGATTATCGCAATGGGAATTTCATGGTTGATCAACAAGGCATCTGCGGAATACTTGACTGGGAGCTCACGCATTTAGGGGATCCAATGGAAGATATTGGTTGGTTATGTGTTAACTCTTGGCGATTCGGCAACACAGATAAGCCTATCGGTGGGTTTGGGAAAAGAGCGGCGTTCTATCAATCTTACACAGAGAAAAGCGAGTCAACTATTGACGAGAAAGCGATCCATTTTTGGGAAATATTTGGCACCTTAAAATGGGGAATCATATGCTTATTCCAATGTTTTAGTCATCTTACCGGGAAAATACGCTCTATCGAACGCGCCGCGATCGGCAGGAGAGTCTCCGAAACAGAAATTGATTTACTTCAACTTATGGACACCGCTCATGCCATTTGATCGACCGACAAAAACTGAACTCATCCAAGCCACACAAGAATATCTTCAACAGAGTATTCAGCCAGGTAATTCACAAACCCCAAGCAACACCTCAACATTTAACACCCGTATCGCCTCAAATATTCTTAAAGTAGTTGAACGTGAACTCACCTTAGGCGACGCCTTAAATCAACAGGAACAAAACCGTCTTCAGCATTTGTTGGATAAACAAGGGTCTCTAGATGAACTCAATCAATACTTAACCCTTGCAATACGGGAGAAACACATCGCCTATGACGATCCAAATTTACGTCGACACTTACAACAGACAGCGCTTGGAAAGCTCTCCGTCGACAACCCCAAATACAGCACCTACAAACGGCTATATCAACAATAAAAGATGCCACCAAATATAGTCACCAGTGTTGACTATATTTAAAAATGGCGTAGCATTAACTTCATCGAATATGAACCCTAGCCGATGGAGTCAGTATTATCATGACAGAGCTCATAAGAGAATTACTCTCGCCCTATTATATTTACATTAAATTTATTCATTTGTTTTTTGTCATGATGTGGTCTTGGAGTACAACGGTTGCCTACCTATGGTTTGCAAAAGTAGCCTATTTAAAATGGAAAAAAGACCCAGAGAACGGGGAACTTGTGAGACGCAGAAATTGGGCATTTGAGCAATTTGATCGAGGCGCTGTGATTGAACATACCGCCTTTCCGATCATCATGATCACCGGACCATTGCTTTACTGGCTAGGAAATTGGAGTATGGACGCGAATTGGTTGATGGTGAAACTGAGTATCGTTTTGCTGCTATTTATTCCGATAGAAATCGCAGATTATTACTTATCACATTTTGGGGGCAACAAATACGCCATAAGAAAAAGTAACCAACCAGAAAAATATGAACGCTTTATCCATATCCACTGGCGTTTTTTTCAACTAACAACCCCTATTATTCAGTATTCAGTACCTACCGTCTTATTTCTCGCGATTGTAAAGCCGTTTTAATTAGTACTTGTCTAACGGTTCGCCCCAATCTCGACTTAATAAGTTTCGTAGCTCATTGCCTGCGTTGGCACCAACGCGAGTATTTATTTCCTTTTCAATCCTGATCAGCGCTTTTAATGCATATTCCGCAATTTGTTTGCCTTTTGCAGAAGGTGTCACGATTTTTGCCCGCTTATCCGTAGGGTCGGCGGATAATTTTAACAATCCTAGCGTCACCAATTCATTTACCGAACGGTTAACGGCCTGCTTACTCACACCCATATGCTTGGCGATATCAACGGTTCTATTTCGCCCCTGGCTAAGATGAACAAATATCACGGACTGTGAGCGTGTCACCGGAGGCCAGCCTTTTTCATCAATCAAGTTCTGTAAACTTTCATCAAACCAATAATAGGCGTTAAGCAACAACTCCATCATATTGTACCCGCTACCTTCTAACCACTGATCGTATTCTTTATCGATACCGGTGGCTCCACTTGCTTTCGATGCTGATTGCTTACTCATGATTTTACGATTCTATAGAGGGTGAATAGACACGATTTTAAGGCAATTTCTAGTCAATTAATAGAATTTGCCTCTTCTAACCCTATACACAGAGTAAATAAACTATGTTAACGTGGCAACTAGTCATCAACGTTGACCTTATGCAGATATTACACGGGAATATGTCATGGACCTAGGTAACAACACCAATATTCGTCTCAATCAAAATGATGAATATATGCATGCAATTGAAGAAGCCAGTAATTTCAATGAAAGCATGTACATCAATTGTTTTGACCACGTCACTAAAATGGGAGGCTGGTTCCGCGTCGGCAACCGCCCCAATGAAGGACACGCCGAAATGTCTTGTTGTGTATATCTACCAGACGGGCGCGTTGCATTTATGTTTCAACGACCAGCATTGACAAATAACGATGCTCTCGATAGCGGAGGGATGAAATTTTCTGTCCTCTCCCCTTTCAAACATCTTAGGCTGACCTATGAAGGTGAGTTATGTGTGTTGAATAATCCCCAGGATATGGATAATCCTAAGCTAGCTTTCTCCAAAAAACCTAAAGTAATGACAAAAATATCCATCGATTTTTTTAATATCGCCCCTGTCTATGGCGGAGAAATGGTGGATGACAATGGTAATCCCATCGAAGAGGCTCCCGAAGAATCATTTGCTCGCGCCCACTATGAGCAACATATGAAAGCCGAAGGCGTCATTCAAATCGGTACGGAGCATTACCCTATTAACGGACTGGGCATGCGCGACCATTCCTGGGGGCCACGTTATTGGCAAAATCTTTACTGGTATCGCTGGTTACCCATGTGTTTCTCAGAAGACCTCGCGATGAATATATCAGTCGTCACTATGGCAAGCGGTAAGCAGTATGTTTGGGGGATGGTATTACGCGTGGATGAAAATGGCGACAAAGATTACGTTCTCATTGAAGATGCCACTATTACTTCAACTCTCGATGATCAGAATCAAGCTATTTCTCAGGAGATATGGCTCAAAACTCGCGAACGAGAATATACGGTGAGCGGAAAATCACTATCACTAATCCCTTTACGAAACCGACGTAAACTACCGGGCGGTGACTTTCTCAATACGCGTATAACGGAAGCCATGAGCGAGTTTCATTGTGATGGTCAACAGGGCTATGGTATGTCTGAGTATTTGGATCAAATGGTCGACGGTAAACCCGTCGGCATAAAATGCTAAGTAACTGACTTACAGTGCTGCCTCGGATGAACGGCGATAGCAGCACTGCTTTTCCAACCACTAGAATTTCGACTGATAACTTAAAGCAAAAATAACCGCTGTCACATCAGAATCATAATCCGTGCCCATATATGGGTTATAAATAAAATAGGACTGATTCAAACTGTTAGACGTATCACTTTCTCCCGCAGCAGTTGAGCGTGTTGCATTGAAATAGGCAAAAGATAGATCCAATGTTTCATTAGCATCAAACTGATAACTAAGGCCCGTCGCATACAACTCGCCATCTCCCACCGGCAACAATACCGTATGTTTATCTTCAGGAATAGAAGAAGGACGCGGTTCGTAGCCAAACCTAAGCGCAAGATTATCCGAATATTGATATTCAATGCCAACGCCCCAATTCCACACATTTTCAAACTGCATTGGCATCCTTAACACCCGCATCTCTGCAGCAGAAGGCTGAACGATTCGGGCTAATTGCAAAAAATCAACATCCTGGTCAAAGGTGATCTCCAAATCTTTCCATGCCTGCCAATCAGACATTTTATAATCCACGTTTACCTTAATAGCGGGCGTTAACTGAACACTGATCCCCACCGCATAGTGCGCAGGCGTGGGTAATTCAATCGCTACATCACCTTCCTCTACGGTTTCTCCAATGGGTAAGGGGAACCCTATCGCCGCTGTCCCTGCCGCTATCGCTGTTCCTGCGGTATCTTTATGAAACCCCTGCCACATACCAGACCAGTTGCTATCGTATGACACCTTATAACTGCCCTTCAGTGTGTCTTCGGCACCGCTTTGATAGGATAACCCGACAGTCAACCAAGGCGTTGGCTCCCAAAGCAAACCCAGGTTGAAGGTTGTCGATAACATTTCTTCAGCCTCTAATTCCAGCTCAGACACTTCGGTATAAGGTCCAACACGCCCTCCACAAAAATTAATCGCGGGGACATCTTGTTCACAGACTTCTTTGCCCAGAGCTTCTGCAAAAACCAAACCGATATTAGGCACCCGTAACGACATCCCAACAGCGATACCTTGATAAGAAAACCCCAAAGAAGCCCCTAAGCTCAGCGTATCAGTGACCTGAATGCCCACGGAAGGAGAGAAATACGTGATGCGAGAAAAAGAGACCTCCTCACCTAAAAAGCGACCAGGGTCATCCTTGTCTCGATAATACCCCGCTGCCGTTGGACTATACACACTAGTGGCGAAGGTAATCTTAGATCCCGGGGCTTGATAGGAGGCGCCCCCTAAGGGTGCCACGATGGCTGGCAACTTAACCAAACCTTGACCTGGTAACACAAACGCAGCCCCCGCTGTTCGACTAGTAGTATTTACCACTGGATCATCAAACGTTCCTGGCGGCACTGCGTCAGCTGCATAGGCATCGCTATAATATTGATCCACAATAGGGTCGTGTTCGCCAAAATCCACACGAATATCGAAACTACCCACAATCAATTTTATCTGTCGCTGCTCACCGCTAAGTTTCGCCAAACCAGCGGGATTAAAGTGAATCGAATCAATACCCGGTGGATCCGCTGTCACCGCATGGCCTAGCGCCAGTGCTTTGGCATTGCCGACAGTCAGATTCTCAATCAGTGCACCTTGTGCTTCCATTGTGTTCAATAGAGAAATTACAATAACAGTAGGTATAGAATAATGAAGAGCGGACATTCGATATTCCATCATAACGTCATCCTTTTTTATTATTAGGCTGAGAAATAAAGGTTACGAAAACAACGTTCCACCAAAAACCGAGATACTAATTAATTCGACTAGCAAACTCGATCCTTCTATTTCGTTTCTTTACGGTATAATCCACCACCCATATAGTCAACCATGTTGACGTATCAATTGTTTTATTTTGTCACCTTAAGAAAGAACGCCCTTTTCTTTCAAATTAGCCACTTCACTTATTTCATAGTTCAACAAATCCGTCATCAGCTCATCGGTTTGCTGACCCAGCGTTGGCGGCGCTGAAAAAATATCTTCATAGGTATCCGAATACTTAATCGGATTTCCCGGCTGATTCACAATTTGCCCATCACCCAGCTCAACCGGAACAACCATGTCACGATGAACGATTTGAGGATCGGTTAATGCATGAGAAAAATCATTGACCGGTGCAGCGGGAATTCTATGCTCCCGTAGTAGCTCTAACCAGTACTCACAACTTTCTTCTGCGAAGCACACCTGTACTCGATGATTAATATGATGGCGATTTTTCCAACGCTCTTGCTGCGTAGAAAATTTTTTGTCTAACAATTCAGAATCGTCCAGCAGAGTCGCTAGCTTAATAAAAAATGCATCCCCCATGCAGGCGACGATAATATGTCTTGTTTTGGTATTAAACGTTCCATAAGGCACGTGGATGAAGTGACCATTACCAACGGCTGGTGGCTGGACACCACTCATTAAATACATGGTTGCCATATAATTCAGCATCGATACTTGGCAATCCTGCATTGAGATATCGATATGTTGCCCTTTACCGGTTTGTGTTCTTGCGCTTAATGCGCCCAATATACCAATCGCCGCGAACATCCCTCCGCCTAAATCACCGATGGGAATTCCTGATCGTAGAGGAGCACCACCTTCCTCTCCAGTAATCGACATACCACCACCCACTCCTTGGGCAACTAAATCAAATGCAGGTCGAGCTCGCTCTGGCCCCGTTTCACCAAACCCCGTAATCGAGCAGGTAATAATATTGGGATTGCGCTGTTTAAGGGTATTAAAATCAATGCCTAATCTTGCAGGAACACCTTCGCTAAAATTGTTTACTACCACATCGGCGTGCTCAACCAGCTGATAGAATATCTCCAATCCTTCTTTATTTTTTAGATCAATCGCGATGCTTTTTTTGTTTCGACACAAGGTCAAAAAATACGCACCCATACCTTGAACACCGTAAATTTCACTTTCTGCCAGTAATTGTCGCGTCGCCTCACCCTTTCCAGGAGGTTCTACTTTGATCGTCTTAGCACCCATATCTGCCAACAACTGTGTTGCGTAAGGTCCTGATAACATGTGAGTTAAATCAAGAATTGTAATGTGTTCTAGTGCTCGCATAGTATCCTCGCAACAAACTATTGGTCAACATAGATTGACTATTAATCTAACCAGCAATAGGATGGTATGCAAACTTAATTCTCATAAATTTACTTCGACCAGAATACAATAAAAATACCGAACGCTTTTTAGGGAGAACATTAATGACAGCCATAACGAATCTCACTCCGCTTCATCATATTCATCATATGGCTTTTCGCTGTCGCGATGCTGAACAAACGCGATGGTTTTACGAAGATGTCCTTGGGTTTACCCTAAGTGCAGCGATGGTATTTGACGAAGAACCCGGTAGTAATAAAAAGATTGATTATATGCATTTGTTTTTTCAAATGGGCGACAATAATTTTGTGGCTTTTTTTGATGTACCTGATGACGTTAATGAAAAAATGTTTATCGCGCGCCATGGGTTTGACCAGCACCTTGCCTTTGAGGTCGACTCCATGGAGGAACTTAAAGCCTGGCGTAATAAAATTAACAAGGCAGGTCGCCCCTGCTTTGGCCCCTTAGATCACGGATTTATCCACTCTATCTATATGTACGACCCCAATGGTATACAAGTCGAGATCACCACAAAAGATGCACGTTACAACGAGATCATGGCAGACGATTCGGCCAGTGCTCACGACCAGTTAAAACAATGGACCGATAAAACCCGTGCAAGAAAAGTCTCTCAGTGTGGTGCTGACGCTGTGGATTTACGCGGCATCGATATGAGCAAAGTTGATATGAGCAACGTCACAAAAAAAACATCAAAAAAAAGCACTGAAGAATAGGAACCTCATCATGAGCACCACCGAAAAAAAATTTGTCTATGATCGCATACCCTATATGGTCGCGTTCGAAGAAAAGTCAGCCTTTAAAGATACCTACGCGGGACCATCCGAATTCGTGGCACTCGAATCCCACTTACTGCGCCCTATCGATGCGCCGTCAAAAACCGTGATTGTTTTCATGCACCCTATCGGTGGAGGTGCCTACCTTCCTATGGTCTCCGCATTAGCAAAAAAGGGTCTGCACGTTATCTACTGCAACAGTCGCTACCGAGGTACCGATAGCGCGTTAGTCATGGAAAAAGTTGTCATCGATCTTGCGGCTTGCATTAACGACGCAAAGCAAAGACTAGGATATGACAAGGTTGTACTGGCAGGGTGGAGTGGCGGTGGCTCGCTATCACTGTATTATCAAAGCCAAGCGGAGAATCCAACGGTAACCTGCACTCCTGCTGGCGATCCACCGAATCTCACTCAAGCAAACTTAACGCCAGCAGATGGCATCATGTTATTGGCCGCACATATCAGTCGCGCTGGCACCATGACTGAATGGTTAGATGCATCAATACTGGATGAGGATAATCCCAGCCAGAAAGATCCCGAGCTAGACATTTACAACCCCGATAACCCTAACCAGCCGCCTTATTCTGATAAATTTGTGGCACGGTATCGTCAAGCACAGATTGCGCGGAATCGACGTATTACCCATCGGGTAAAACAACGCCTTGCACAATTTAAGAACGACGGGTTGGAACATGAAGAATTTGCCTTTGTGGTGCACGGCACCATGGCAGATCCCCGTTTTCTCGACCCCAGCTTAGATGCCAATGATCGCCCTGCAGGCTGGTGTTATCTTGGTAATCCTAAAACCGTGAATAATGGTCCCGTCGGTTTGGCTCGCTTTAATACACTTCGAGCCTGGTTGTCGCAATGGAGTTATGACGATTCCCATGCCGATGGGTTAGAATGTGCCAAGCACATCAGTATTCCAGCCATCGTAATAGGAAATAGTGCAGACGATGCATGCACTCCGAGTCATACCCACCGCTTATATCAAGCTATTGGTCATGATAATAAGGAGTTACATGAAATAAAGGGTGCCAATCACTATTACTTTGGCCAGCCTCAACAAATGAAAGAAGCCATCGATCATTGCGCACACTGGTTACGGAAATCCAAACTCATTGAGTAATAGAAACGTCACGCAGGGGTAAACAACAGTGTCAGCATTATTTTCAGTCAACGATAAAACCGCCTTAGTTACCGGTGGTACCAGTGGTATCGGTTTTATGATTGCCCAGGGCTTGGTTAAGGCAGGTGTAAAGGTCTATGTTGCCTCTCGTAAGCAACAAGCCTGTGACGATACTCAGCAAGCATTGTCAGCGCTAGGTCAATGCACGGCTATCGTAGCTGATCTATCGACTGAAGCGGGTTGTGACGCCCTTGTCTGTGAACTTGAAAAAACCGAAGACAGCCTCGATATATTGATAAACAACGCAGGTTTGACCTGGGGAGCACCACTTGAGGAATATCCCGATCAAGCCTGGGATAAAATCAATAATCTCAATGTCAAAGCCGCCTTTACGATGACAAAAAAATTACTTCCTCTGTTGGAAAAAAGCGCCACACCTGCCGATCCTGCTCGAGTCATAAATATCACTTCGGTGGCAGGCAAACTCACATCAAGTATGCAAGCCTATGCCTACGGCCCTAGCAAAGCCGCCTTAAATCACCTCACACAAATTTTAGCGAATGAATTGGCGGCTAAACAGATTACTGTTAATGCGATTGCACCGGGGGTTTTTCCAAGTAAGATGACCAAATTTGTGCTGGACAATGAAGCGGTAGCCAAACAACAGGCAGACGCAGTGCCATTAGGTCGGCTTGGCGAGCAAGCAGATATGGAAGGGTTAGTAATTTTCTTATGTTCGCCCGCCGGAAGCTACGTGACAGGAAATATTATTAGCTTGGATGGCGGCACAAGCGTTAAACCTGCGCCGTTTATTTAATTGAGCAATAACACGATGAGCTTATTCTTTGTGAGCGGTATCTCGCTCCTGCATTTCCAAATTCCGTGCAACATCTCCAGGGGATCCGGTACGCCGTGCCAATATCTCATACGCAACCGGCACAACAAACAGGGTAAAAACAATAGCAGAAAGTGTACCTGCTAATACAACGATACCAATCACCATACGGGTTTCTGCTCCCGCGCCACTGGATATGATAAGAGGTACTGACCCGGCTGCCGTTGTTATACCAGTGATCACGATAGGGCGAAATCTTACCTGTGCAGCCTCCAGAATAGCCTCCTTAAAATGCATGCCTTCATCTCGTAATTGATTTGCAAACTCTACAATTAAGATGCCATTCTTTGACGCTAGACCCACAAGCATCATCAATCCAATTTGAGAATATACATTGAGCGAGCTACCGGTAACGTACAAACCGAGTAACCCACCCGCCATGGCTAATGGCACCGTCAACATAATAATAAATGGATGTACGAAACTTTCAAATTGAGCAGCTAACACTAAAAAGGTAATCAATATTCCCAAAAAGAAAATAAACAACACACTTTCGCCGGAGAACTTAAAATCCCGAGACTGCCCCTTGTAATCGATAATAACATCACCGGGCAAATGCGTTCGCACCTGACTTTCTAGATACTCTAATGCGTCGCCTAACGGCAGGTCATCCGACAGGTTTGCCTTAAACGTTAATGCCCTTACACGGTTGTAGCGATTTAACGCATTAGAATCAGCAAATTCCTCTAACGTAACCAGATTTGACAGTGCCACCAATGACCCTAACCGATCTGACCTTACGTAGATATTCTGCAAACTTGCCGGTGTGCGTTGTTTATCCCTATCACCCTCAAGAATAACGTCGTATTCCTCACCCTGGTCGATATAAGTAGTGACACGACGCGAACCCAGCATGGTTTCTAGTGTCCGACCAATCGTACTAACAGACACACCCAAGTCCGCGGCACGATCATAATTAATATGCACTTTTAATTGCGGCTGAGTTTCTTTGTAATCCCAATCCATATTTTCTAGACCAGGGTTATCTTCCGCTATTTTTTCAGTCAGTGTATCTCGCCACTCTGCTAGCTGCTCATAGGTTCCACCACCAATGACAAACTGCACTGGTTTTTGCGCACGCCCACCAAAACCCTGCCGCATCACAGGAAATGCTCTAACGCCGGGTAAGTCTTTTAATTCCCCCCGAATTTCATTCATGATTTCAAAACCATTACGCCGCTCAGACCACTCGCTGAGTAACACAATAATGGCTCCGCGATTAAAATTCTCGATGCTTCCAAAACCCAGTGGAGCCCTAAGCAATAATCGAACAATTTCTCCAGTTTCAACATACGGCATCATACGTGTTTCAATTTCATCCATGTATTGCTCCATATATTCATACGTTGCCCCTTCGGGGCCAGAGACAATCACAAAAAATGACCCACGATCTTCTTTCGGCGCATACTCAGAAGGGATATCTTTAAAGATAAAAAAGGTCACAATCAACAATCCCACAAACCCGACTATCACCACAATAGGCCATCGCAAACAAAACAGTATCGCTTTACTGTAAATAGCGCGTACGCGTTTGAAACCTGAGTCAACCCCTCTAACAACAAGCCCCGGAGTTTCGTTAGCCTTCAGTAATTTTGACGCCAACATTGGTGAAAGTGTCAGCGCGATAAGGGAGGAGAAACAAACCGCTGCCGTCATTGTCAGTGCAAACTCAGAAAACAGCCGTCCTAAATCGCCCTGTAAAAAAGCAATAGGTACAAATACCGCAACTAACACTAAGGTCGTTGCGATAACAGCAAAACTAACCTGCCGAGTGCCTCGATACGCCGCTAATAGTGGTGGTTCATTATATTCCTGCATCCGCCGGACAATATTTTCTAATACCACAATCGCATCATCAACAACCAATCCAATGGCTAACACGATGGCTAACAGTGTCAGCAAGTTAACCGAAAAGCCAAGAACCAGAAGCGCTATCGCTGTGGCAATAATTGATATTGGTACCGTCACTGCCGGAACCAACATTGCACGAGCGCTGCCCAG
>CAJXXT010000096.1 GCA_913063495.1 uncultured Gammaproteobacteria bacterium
AGCCCAAGTCTTAGACTTCCTCGGAGTTGACGAAGACAAGTGGCTCGATATTCGAGAGAAAGTGATCAGTGGCCTGGATGAGGAAGAGTAGGGTTATTGAATTTCTGTTTTTGATAAAATGGCTACTTTGGTGTTCGGATAATTCGTGACTATATACTTATGTAATTCTAAGGATTTATCCAGCTCGCCAAGCTTTTCATGGCTTTGCGCTATGATGTAATTTAATTCTGCTTCTGCCTCTTCTGTATATTCATGGCTGCGCAAGGCATCAAGTGATTTTGCAATAGCTTTTTCGTAATGGCCTTTTGCATAATATCTGTTTGAATTACTGATAGCTCCTTCGCTACTACCACCGCAGCCCAAAAGTGCATATACCAAAAGTAATAGTGTAAAGTTTTTCATTTCCTTCCGTTTAAATTACTAAAAATCAATAACGCCCAGTGATAACAGCTTTGGCGCGGATCGTCCCTTAACTCTAATTCGTGTAACTATGCCCGATTTTGGTAATTTCTATTTTGTATGATCTATACCATTTATTGCGAGATCACGCATTTTCGTAGCCATCTCGGTATATTCGGAATCAAATTCCTTAACGTCTGCTGTAAAAATTACTGCGTACATAAAACCTTTACCAAAATTTTGAGATATTTATAACGCCGAACATCACGTGAAGGTTAGATTCTACAGAGAGAGATATCGATGCGCGACGCAGCCCTCTGCCTTTTCTTTTAATGCCTGACATTTAATTCCACAGCATTCATTTTTGCGTACACCAGATCACTAGAGGACAGCCTACTCTTTAGCTGTCAAATCACTCAATAACCTAACAAACTCCGAGAAATCATCTTTCTCATATAACCACTTATATAGATTAATAGTATATTTTCCATTTTGAGTTATCTTAACCTTATATTGATACTCTTTAATATGGAATTTTTCGTCAATCCTTATACGTTTTCCTTTATGTTTCTCAATAATTGCTCTTTTATCATAAAATTCATGATTTTCAATTGAAACAGTAAAAAAGGAAGGCAACAACATTAACGGAACTAACCCAGTCAAAGATTGGAATAGAATATATAAAACATTCGAAAAATTCAGTGTATTACCCCCGTATATTTCATACGCAAACCTTATTGAAGCCAGCAGAAGAAAAAAAGATGAGAAAATAATAATTACACTATATTTTTTTGGCTTCATGCCATCTCCACTTTCATCCTGATGAGGTAATAAAACAATAACGCCCTGCGATAACAGGATTAAAAACGTATGGCCATTGTATGATAAAAGCGCAGCGCATCATACAATGGCCATACGTTTTTAATTCGTGTTCATCCGTTAGTTAGAAGCTAGTGCGAGCAATTTAATGCGAGACACGCCCCTAGTTTTATCCGTTAATATTAACCTCTTTCAGTGCTACACACTACCCGTTGAGCCGAGGTAAACACCAATAGATTTCCGTTGTTCTTTATAAGTTGTGATGAGAACGAAACTGTTTTTATCAACATCTATCATACTTTCAAACCGCGACATTTTTGAACGCTATTTTCATAAATATCACGATAACATTGCAGACTGGAAACCAGCGCAGTGCAACCAACTTTCAACTCACGACAACCATCAAATAATGCCGCTAGAAACCCATAACGCCTACATAAGGCGAAATGACACCCGTATTAAATTTCGCGCTTGATGTTCTCGTTAAAGACAACTGCAACATGCCAAATAGTTATCTATTTCTATCTTTGACCTTTTTCATGAGTTCTCGGATACTCTTGCTATAACCCATAAAGAAACGTCCCATACTTGGCTGAAACCTAATCTCCCTATTGACCTGAGAGTTGACTATAGGGGCGATAATGAGCGTAGGCGGTTTAGCTATGCCTGATCTTATCTCACGTATCTCTGTTATCGGCAACCTGATACTCTTTTTCCCAATTTTGAAAACCACATCCTCACCATCCAGGAATACATCATTTACATAGCCAAAGACGTAATTCAGATAGATTGCCAGCCCACCAAATGAAAATAAAACAAATAGAACCGCTAACGAAAAATCGCTGCCAGTAGCTATCGGTTTTACGCTCAATCCAGCAAAAGCCAATGACCAAATAAGAGGTGCACGCACCTCCCATTTTGGTATATCTCTAGATATCTTTTCCATAAACGATAATTTTAACAGCTGAATACATCTCATATCCAGATCTGGTAATTTTTCCAAATATAGACACAACGTGGCTAAATATAGCCATACCTGTCCATATTTAGCCATGTATTTTAGGGTTCATATTGATCATTCTTGATTCTAGACCCAATTTTTTGACTTTATAAAAAGGTAGTTCCCAAAGTTTTTTTCCCTTATCCCACCGAGCTCCAGCAGCCTTTACTTGGTCTCGCAACTCGAACTCAGAGAAACCTATTTGAAGGTCAACATTTTGCGTGGGGTGTGGGCCGTGCACCTCTTGGTAATAGCCTTTAAAAAGCTGCCCCTCATCAACAATTAGCTCTACGGTGGTATACCGTTTCCCCTTTTCTTTATCTTGACGATAACGGACGCAGTACAAATTATCGCCATACTCCCTTAAGTAGCGTTTTGTTCCATTTTTCCCGGCTAGCAAGGTTTTGGTAACCTCCATTGTTCTCTTCCTCCTTGAAAAGACTGCGCGTATCAGCGCTTATATATCACTCATTCCTTGATCATGCTGGCTATTATCACCAATAATTTTGCGAAGCACCACATTTGTTTTTCACCGCTATAACAGCCTGTTAACGGTTGTCATCATGCACTACTACGGGGGTGGTAAAACACACCCAACCCCATCGCAACCAACGCATTAGCGCAAACGCCAGCCATAATGACCACGCTAGCATAGCCAATCGGTATGCTCCCATCGGTAAACTCACCACCCAACCAGACGGAATCAAACCATCAGTGCGATCCTGGTACCAATTCAGTCCATAGGCATTTGAACCATTTCCGGTAATTTGCATATCAGGGCTGCCAAATATCAAACTTGATGCAACAGAACCTAACAATGCAAATAACATGGCTAAGGTGAACAACCCTAATCCCCACTGAATGGCGGTTTGTTGTTTTTGTGATAACGCCGTCCCATTCTCCGCCCATCGCTGACGCCAAAACATTGCAAAAAACCAGCCCACAATAACCAATAAAGCCGGTACAAATGTTGTTGCAATACCTAACCCCAACAACATCCACTCATAAGGTTTTAAAACCGACCAACTCGCCCGACCAAGCACTACGCTAGCCGCAACAATAACTAACGCTACCCCCCAAAACAGTAATGCAGGCCCCATTGCTGGTCCTCCCACAAATAATGTCCAACGATCCCTTGGCATTGCCACCCGTATGCTGACATTACTTGCTGGCTGCATTAAATCAAAAGACGGTGTCGTAATCAGCGTTCGTGAACCGTCATCATTTAACCATCGCACCTCAGCCATATGTTCACCCGGCTTAACCGGAATCACTACGTTTCCAGAGTCATCGGCTCGTACCTGGCCCTCTCCATCAATCGTCACAGATTCCACATTGGCATTTTCAGGTAAAGTAACAACATACTCGCCGGCAAAACTACTGCGCATATTAAGAGATAACGTTGATTTTGTTGCTCTTGCTCCAGGCTCATATAACAGATTAACTGACTGCAAGGTGAGTGTACTTCCCTCTACCGCTACGGGCTTTGATAACTCCAGTGTTACCACGTCACCTATCGAAGGCCACCAACTGATTCGATTATCATCCTCTTGCTTGATGGGTAATATACCGCTGTATTCCACATGCCAACGTTGTGAAGGAACAACATGCCAGCGTTCAACCCAGTTTCCCTTCGCTGCCGTAAATACCAATGTATCTTGAGGTTTTACAATTGAATCCCATGACAAATAACGCTGAGTCGCAGCCATCGACACAACAACGCTACCGTTATCTACCGGCAGATCCGTGGTTAACGACTCCCCCGCCAATAAGGGTATTGCCATACTAATAGGCCCTTGAACGGGAGCTATTCTGCGCACCTGTGTAGACACACGCCATTCAATCCCTAAATGTAATGTCCTTTGAATTTCGACAAAAGCTGAAATAGGTGCTGCTAATAACTGTTCTCGCTTACTCGTATTATCATCACGCAACTCAACGGCCGCTGCCTTGCGCTTTAATTGCACGTTATTACCTTTCACTTGGCCATCTAAATAACCAACAACCTGCCAATCAGGAGCAGTAACGGCAACATTATGGGGATGTAATGTAAATGGGAAATTCAGTTGCTCGACCTGATGATGCTTGGCCCGAATCACCGCGTTATTCCTACCCTTCTCCAATAACACCAAATACTTTCCGCCACGGATAGCGACTGTTGAGGATGCTTTATTATTGATGGTAATAGTTGATGGTTTCCACGTTTCAATATCAATGGGCAGCGACACCACCACGGATTCACTTGCATCCATTACAAGGCTCAGTACGATGTCATCGTGTGTCACCTCAACACTGCCCTGGCTAATAGCCGCACAATGGGGCAAACATTTTGCTGGAGCCAACAGTCGCTGCTCCAATGTATCTAACATCTCTTTTGTTGGTACATCAGCTATTGCTGTTGTAGGTGATAATAAAGGCATCACACCTAACACCATTAACAACACCCCGGCACTTACGGCACCACCACTGCTGCTTGTACCTTTGCTCCCAGCACCATTGCGTATTAATGGGCCGGTTGTCGAAATCAATGCTTTTACAAACAGCCACAATAACATCCCCATTAAGGCAACTCGTGTAAAGGACAACAACGCGTTCATAAACGGATTAATAAACCATAAGTTTAACGACTGCTCAGAGGTGACTGGCCCACTCCAATTCAACCATGAGCGATTCCATGTCCACTGCGGTACACCTGGACCTGTCTGAATTTTTGTGTCTACATCATAACGCTCATATGCCAACGATTTACGCTTTTTTGATTGCTTTATCGGGGCAGCACTCGACATCACCCTGGCGACAGAGGCGCTTTCAAACGTATCCATTTCCTGAAGAGCATCAACCGATACATCCTGTTGCAACGCAATAGGAAAACCCCCGTCATGAGTTGAAGCAACATGTTTATAAGGATGCTCCAGCTGTGGGTAAATGCCTTGACGCACCTGGTTTACGGCAAAAGGAATAAGGCTTAACACGAGCCCCAACAACACCGCTCGATAAGTAAAGGTGGTGAGTTTATACCAACGCCCTTCAGGCACAACTTTTAGCACACCAAACAATGCCAGCAACACTAACCATGATATTGTCCAAGGCACACCAGCAACGTTGTGAACCGACAGCAATGCAACGCCCATTAACAGCGCCCAGGGGATACCAAATAATCGAAAGGTGCCAACAGTAATAATTAACAATACAAACACATGCCATAACGACCAACTACTTAACCATGAGTTTCTCACGCTATCCGCACCGGTAGCCGCAAACAAGGTCCAACCGGGTGGCAAATGGAGATCAATAGATAACGATTCCATTGGCTCCGACCAGCCTATCGCCGTCATTTCATCGGTTTCTCGTGACAACCGTCCTACGGCATTAAGAGCGACGCTCCCTGGTCGTATCTCAACACCTTCTAAGCCACCCTTTAAGTCACCCTCTAAGCCACCTTCCATCGTTGTAACAACATAAGGATTACCGTTAACACTCACACGACCTAGAGAAAATTCTTCCGCTGTCGACAATCGCCCAATCCGGTTTACCGTGCCATTAATAGCATCTTTAACGGTATAGCCTTCGCCATCAAAATCTAACCACAGGCTTCGAGCTAACGACAATCGATTGTCATCGGGGTTAACATCACCACGAACCTGCTCTTCTATTTGAAATGAATTTTCATGTGATACGATGTATGCAGGTAACTGCTTCCAATCTAGAGGTAAACCGGTTTGCTCCGGGTCGATTGTAGGCGCACCCGTTATTTTAACGCTTCGAAACTTTCTATTGGCTTCGAACACCCATACCTCTTGATCCGGCCAATGTTCATTTAATTGATGCATAGAAAATGCATTTTCTATGGGTTCAACACGCCTGGATCGCAGGGTAAAAATCCAACGACCAGGTCTTACTTGTACCCTCAACCGAC
Source organism: uncultured Gammaproteobacteria bacterium (assembly GCA_913063495.1). GTDB lineage: Bacteria > Pseudomonadota > Gammaproteobacteria > Pseudomonadales > Ketobacteraceae > 42-54-T18. The sequence goes on from CAJXXT010000096.1 coordinate 6,135, forward strand.
CGTCCTTTTCTATACGTGCCGGTAAATCACTATCAAAACGTGTACTTTCAAAGCCCTGCAACTGAAAACGGCCTAACTGCAGTTCTCGATTAGCACCCGCAACATCTATTTCCAAGCGGGTTTCAAGCATCATCGGTACTCCATCAGTGATCTTGCGATACACACGAGTGGTCACCGAATTTCGCTGATGTATTTCGGTATTTTTTTGTTCTGATTTAGCAAGCCATAAGCGACCCTGCTTATCACGATTTATTGAAACAACGTTGTTGCCATCAACATTGAGTGATATCAACCCCGTATACACAGGAATAGCGATAGACTCTGGGCGCTTTTTCCAATCGAACCTGCCGGTTATTTGGTATTCACCGGCACTTACAAACACATTGGGTTTATTGCTACGACTCACTACGGCCATTGGTTTGCCGTCAACCATCACGCTCGAAGGCCAGGATTGGTGATCCCCCGGCAACGTTAACCAGCCCTCATTATAGATACGCCACTGCTGCTGAAAGGTGGCGCTTTGAGGTTGAATATCAAGGGATAACGATGTTGGCCATCGGCAATAACGAGATGCCTGAGTGCTGTGGGCATAGGGGCAATCAATCTCTTTATGATCGTACAGCACCCATGATTGCCAGGATTTTAAGGTATCGGGTATGTAGGGTTCTGCGTGAAGATTTTGACTGATGGATATACTGACAATAAAAATAAGCGCTAAGGTAGTCGCAAAGCCAGACGCTAAGATAAAAGCAAAACCATACGCCATTATGTTTTTAAAGCTGTTCGCCAACGTTGTACAACGTAATACCGTTTGTTCCCACATAGCCCGTCCTCACTCTTTCCCAGCCTTTATCCAAGGCATGGCATCCATTTAGTGACATCAAGAGTAACAAATAGAAAGGGTATTGGAAAACAAGATAAAGCGATAGGTCTTCACGAAACAACAGCAGAGAACTATACAGTGAACTTTTTAGAAATGACTCTGATAGCTTAGTTCTAGCAGAACAACCTCCAATTTTGTTTCGACATCAAGAGCCGCATACGGATTGTATATAAAGGTGTCACCAGTATAACTATTTACATTGGAACTACTTCCTGCAGGGATCTTTTGATGGCCCGTTACATAACCTAACGCCACATCAAAGGTCGATGTTTTATCTACTGCATAACTAAATCCCGCAGCATAAAGATCTGCATCCCCCAAAGGAATTAACAAGTCTAGTTTGCCATCTGGAATACCTGTTTTCCTCGGTTCGTAACCTAAGCGCAACTTAAGATTATCTGAATATGTATACTCAAGCCCAATCCCCCAATTTATTGTATCTTCATAGCCCCTAGGGAGCTCTAGAGCGTTTTTCTCAACACCGCTTATGCCAGCAGCATCAAGTAAATTGAATAATTCAATACTCTTGTCGAATTCAACCCGAAGACTTTCCCACTTAGAGGTTTCGGTCCACTTAACATCGACATTAACTTTCAGTCGAGGCAGCAACATAAGGCTAATACCCGTGCTAATATGTTGAGGCATTACGAGTTTTAATTCTGTTTTGGTTTCTATCGCCCTCCCACTTAAAGGAAAACCCAACCCACTAACAAGTGCCTCTAGATCCAATGCATTATCACCCGCAGCAAGACCTTGGTAAAAGCCAACTATCTCTGGGGAGAACTGCAAAGACGCATTCCCCATTATTGTGTCGTTCGCTTCACTTTGATATGCAATGCCCCACGTAAGCCAAGGGGTCACATCCCATAACACACCAAAGTTGAATGTAGTGGATACCGCCTTCTCAACATCAACTTTTATATCTATAATTGTTCCAAATGTGGATATACCCCCTTTACACAGGTCCACAATTTCATCGACAACATCCTTAAACGCCCCCCCTCCACAAAAAGTATTCAGTATACTTTCCCCAGCACCGACAGCAAAATGAGGTGCACGGAGAGCCACATCCATCCCTACACCTACATATGAGAAACCTATCGATGCACCCACAGCTAATGTATCGGTGACTTGATAACCAATGGATGGAGAAAAAAATGTCAAACGAGTAAATCCCATACCTCTCCCAGAATGCTTTCCTGGGTCATTTTCACTGCGAGTTAGCCCGAGCAACATTGGAGCGTAAATAGCAGTAGCAAAGGTCATTTTTGAACCCAGTGGATTTATAGAAACACCTCCTAGAGGCGCCGCAATAACAGGTAGTTCAGTAATCCCCCCGCCTGGAAGGTAAACAGCAAAACTTTTAATTTCACTGTCTGAATCCGCTGCTATATCGGGACTCACAAGCGTACCATCTGCATTTGTAGGCAAGTTTCCTACTAACTCATTATAAATGGGATTGGTACTAAACCTGCCCTCGATACTGGCATGCCCCAAAATGAACTTCAAATGTGACTGCCTGCCTTTTAATCTGGCCAGTCCTGCTGGGTTGAAATGAATAGAGTCAACGCCAGGGGGATCTGCCGTTACCGCGTTTCCCAACGAAAGTGCTTTTGCGTTTCCTATCATTAAGTTCTGTATTAATTGTGCCTGTGCAACATTTGACATAAACAGCATTAAAGTCAAAAAAAACATCACCCATCGCATAGAGACCCCCTTGAAAACCCAATAACTACAATTGCATCCCTGCCTCAGTATTTTTTAGATAGAACTTTATCTTCAGTAACAATTCACAAAATATAAAATATGCTTAAAACGGAAATACAAGATAGAACTACCCAACCCTCACAAAACAGCTGCAAGTAACGAGGCGCATGTTTAATTTCCATAAAATAGTGAACAACCATCCATATCTTTAGGTAACCAAGGACAACGAGCAACTGACTAAGATGTGTTCCGTTGATACTCTCAAACACCATACCAAAGTTCGAAAGTAACCATGCGACACTACTGACAGCTAAAAGCGCCAACCAAACCATCATTATATTTCTATCTAAAATTAGAGACTTCATTTTACACCATCAGATAAATAAGAGTGAACAAACCGATCCAGAGCAGATCGACCAAGTGCCAAAAGCTAGCTACGCCCTCAATAATCGCAACGTTATTAGGATCACGACAATCATCCTTGAAACAGTTTTTTATTAAATATATTAATGCAGTCAGGCCCGCGAGAACGTGCATAAGATGAAGTATTGTGTACATATAGTATATTTGGTAAAAAGCATCAGTATTGAGCAAATACCCGCTTTGAATTTTCTCCGCATACTCAAATACTTTAACAAAGACAAATCCGAGACCACACATAAAGGTAAGTTTGACAAAAACTTTCCCCTCGGAGGCATTACCCTTTCTTGCCGCTTTTAATCCGAGAACAATAAACCATGAACTCGTCAACAACAACACTGTGTTTAAAGCTCCATAGAACTGGCTTAACGTTCTCTGTCCAGCTTCAAATATAAGAAGATTTTCAGGAGTCCAAAATCGATAACATAAAAAAACCAGATACATAAAGCCGAACATTGCCATCTCACCGACAATAAAAATCCAGAACGCAGGTTCTCCCGGTACATGTCTTTCGTCGTCTCGCCGTTCAGTGTTTGAATAAATTTGTTCCATAATACCCTCTAACATAAACTTGAATAACGTTAATTAGAAACCGAAGTTTCCCTGTCAAAATCGGTATCAACTGATTTATCAACGATACCTATTCGCTCATCAATATTCCGAAGGGCTTTTACCGATGCTGCTGAACAACAAATACAATAAAGGCCGTACAGCGGAACCATAAACCAGAAAGTAAGCTCGCCATCATAGGCAAGTGGCCCAGATTTAAATAACGGTACAAAGCACCCCAAACATGCACCTGTAGTCGCCCACACCATAAACCAGCCAAACCACCGCGGAAATATTTCTTCTTTAGACTTAATGATGACTACAAATATCGCAACAGTCTGAATCTGTACCGTCGAAACCGTCCACCAAGCAAAGAACCAAGCACAATCATTAAGCATCTGTGTGATTTCAGGATCTCGCTCTGGTCGATACGCAGCAAAGGTGATGAACATAAACATGAGATACACAAATACCTCTCCCATAATCGCGCCAAATAACTGCACTTTTGCCGCCAGGGGCGCATCGTAGTGTTTCTCTAATATCTCCGATACCAATGAATAGAGTGGCATGTATAACCAGGATACCAATAAGCCACCGACACCAGCAGCAAGTATACGCGTCTGGTTTTCGGTATAAAACTGAGCTAACTCTACCGAAGACCAACCTGGATCAGGAGGCGGCACCATGCGTCCAACAAAGAAAAATACAATAAAAGACCCTGCGGCAAAAGCATATCCACCATAAGCAGAAAGGTAACTATAGGTTCGTTCGTTTAAATACGTTCTTACGGGGTCAGGTTGGTAGATCATTGGTAACTCCTAAATACTATGTTGTTAAGATGATTTCTCTGGTTCTTTACCAAAACACCAGAACCTCAACGTTAGTGTTAGTCATTTATAGCTAACCACAGTAATAGAAAAGCAGAGGCTAGATTAAGTGATTCTCCGACAGATAAGGCGGATATTACGCCACAATTAGGTCACGATAATGTTCCATTATTCTGATCACTAATATCGACTTACGTATTGACAGTGACACAGGATGTGACGCATCTCTGCATCAATGATTAGTATGCACTTTGTATAGGGCACTCTCGTGCAATAGAATTTAATAACCTAAAAAATGAAATTAGGTGGCTACCCACCAACGATTTCCCAGTTGACAATATGCTACAGGAAATCGATCGATCAGGATCAGCCCACGTTAAAATATTTGTAAACCCCAAGTGTCCAAAAGCCCTTGATGAATTTGGCCCAAACACACCATAAGGTTCTCCCCCCAGCATCGCACCCCGACTGTAACGCATAGGCATAAGCATAGTGCGATCGAAAGCAGCACGACCGACTGGGCGTACGAACCGATCAACAGTCTCGGGCTTTAAGATCTGATCACCTTTATACAAACCTTTATCTAACAACATCTGATAAAAACGTGACATCTCTTCTGCTGTAGCAAACAGGTTTCCTGCAGGTATTACGGAGTTTAGATTCCTCTCCTCATTCGTATGATCAACTAACGTTTCGAATTTGGCCTCAATAATTCGATTAACAAAACGAGTTTCCAAGGTACCTAAAGGTTTCCCGACAGATGCGCTATGCGCAAATAATGAGTGATGCTCTTGAGCTAAGCCAAATGTAAAATAATTCATACCTAAAGGCTTTCGAAGTACCGTATCAAGATATTCATTTAACGGTTGTGCAGAGACCCTTTGAATAACCTCGCCCAGAATATACCCTGCAGATATCGCATGGTAAGCAAGCTTTCCATGCAGATCTGCAGGCCTACCGCAAATTCTCTTAACGGCCCAATCCCAATCAGATATTAGCGCTACATCCTCAGTCGCTCCTGGATCAAGCCCTAACAACGGAAATCCCCCACGATGAGATAACACATCGGCAAGCGTTATATTTCCCTTTCCATGCTTTCCGAATTCCCTAACGTAAAATGACACGGGCCTATCCAAATCAACAGCCCCTTGTTCTACTAGATGATGGAGAAGTATAGCGGTTATCGCTTTAGAGGCAGAAAACATATTTACAGGTGTTGCTGGAGTCACCTTGACTAGGGATGGCGTATTATCATCAAAACCGCATTTTTTTGTGTAACCTAACGTTCGATTTATAACGATATGCCCATTGCGGCGAAGACAAAAGCTGACAGATGGGTGATCACCCGATTTATAGACTCGCTTTACTGAATGCCAAATACGATTTACTGCTTTAGGACTCAAATCATTGAAATCATCTTCTGATGGCTGACAATCCACATCGCCATGCTGTTTCATTGCTAATTGCTTATTCATATTCTAAACCTCAGAAATCATTCAACACTCACGACTCATAGCACACAGTATTTTGCAATAAGCCGAATCAACACCCGCCGGCAATACCACGACCGTATACCCCACGTCTTTCGTACTAACATTGCCTATCCGTAGCGATATAGCTTTCAGGATTTACAAAATGACGTTTCGTTTAAGGTGCGATAAGAAATTGAGGGTATCGAGAGATTACTATTGTCCTTCCAATTCTCTTACGACAAGAAGATCTTCCAATAGGCCAGCCAGTTTTATCATGGATTCATTATCCATTTTTTTAAACACTTTATTTACAACCATATGATTTGCACTTCGGCAAGTAGCTACCGCGACACTTGCGACCTTTCTAGAAACCATACTAAGTTGTAAACTTGACACATAGCGTTGTATCGATTTTTTAAGAATCACATCCGTCGTTTGCAACATGGTAGAAATCAATTCTTCACGCACCTCCTCTAAACGCCCGTTTCTGACTTCCTCGAATGAGCGCTGCATTTTATCAAAGAGTTCTTTACCAATTTCATATCCAGAAACATGCTGATTAGTAGAGCTATACTTGTCCTCTACAAACGCATCATTCACAATACCAATAATGGGAATCAACTCATCATTGGTACGTTTCTTAAACAAGCTATTAGTCATAGCCGTTGCGGTTTTAGACATTGTTTCTGCGGCGGAATGAATGATTTTAGCAGAACCGACACTTAACCCAATTGAATCGCATGGATAAATTAGATAACCATTAATGAGACCAGGAATATGAAGGCCATTATAATCTTTGAAAGCCTGTTCCCAATTCTCATTGGCTGTTGATGATGGTAGCGCCAATACTCTTTCAGCTGTGAAAACCAACTCTGGTGACGCAGAAAACGCCATATAATATCGCTGGGTCATATCGTAGTTCCTACATTTCTATAATAGAAAATATCTCCGTCAATTCTGATCGAACGAAGAGTAACTACAATAATGAAAAAACAGGGACTGGATTAAGCGATTTCCCGACAAATACGCCTGAAACTACGCCATTCTATTGTCGTAATTTGACGCCTAATATTCCGGAATGCTATGTACCTGGGTACGCCTGCCTTTGAAGTTGGCGATATTGATACTGATAAATGTTTTATTATCAATCTATCTATTACGCCACTGCGTCGGGTTTTTACCTGTCCAGCGCTGGAAAGCCGCAGCAAAACTGCTTCTTTGCTCATAACCTAACTGGAAAGCAATTTGTTCAATATTGAGAGTCGTTGTTTCTAGAAGTCGTATGGCTTCTTCTTTTCGCACTTCTTGTTTTAACGTATTAAAGTTCGTTTTTTCTTTGCTTAATTTACGCTGAACGCTGCGCTCACTGGTATGCAATTTTTTGACAATCTGCTCTAATGGTATATCTTCACATATTGAAGATCGTATGAATCGTTTAATCACATCCGAAAAACTCTCCATGTCGTCACGTTCTTGAGAGGCTTGTTGCTTTAATTCTTCATGAAAGTAGGGAGAACTCGTTTTTAGAGGTAATTCCAGCTCTAGGCCCTCTATCTTGGCTTCGTCAAATGGTTGATTAAATAAAACGTCACAACCGAACAATTCACGATAATTTTCTGAATAGGATGGTTCGGCATGTCTAAAAGAAACATAATCCGCTACGCAAGATTTTCCGGTAAAGTACTTATACCAACTAAATATACCGGTCATAAACGCTTCTGCGTAAAACGGCAAGGAAGGCATTTCACCGTCCAGGGAATAGCGGGCAATGACATGCTTCCCCTCTATTTTTACACTTAAGCCAATCAGTGGATGTAACAAAATATTGTACTGTGTACCTACTTGCAGCGCCTCGAACAGTGATTCTGATGTGGCGGCTAGTGGGCCCAAAATACCATACTGCATGATGTTAAGTGATCCAAACTCTAATCCTAGCCACGGTTTACTGCTTGCTACCATCAACCATTCAACACATTTCTCAAATTCCTGCGTAGTAAGCCGTGCACCAGGATCAATTGAAAGTTCGTTATAGAACTTATCGATGCTTAGGTTGCTTGAGAAAGCTAACTCTTTCAATATATTGACTATTTCAGCACTTACATATTGTGTATTGTTCATTGAAACCTGCATCAAATCCAATAGGTGAAAATATACGGTTCAAACTTCTAGATTGGAAGTATTAATTCAAACCCTGTCATTGCTGTCAAATTTGGAGTCAAATTACGACAACAGAATGGCGCAATTTCACACGCATCTTCCGGAAAATCGCTTAACCCAGTTCAATTATAATAACCATAGAAATGGCTTACCTATTGAACGGTGCTCTTGTTTGTAAAAGAATTGGAAAATAATCTACTGTTTCATGCCATCGGTTTGTTGTTACCGAATGGTTACAATATTTATTGCGCTTGGCGGCTACCCTTGCGTTTTTGACGGAAAATAGGTTAATCCTCTCAATCTATCTCAATTAATCTTAATTCATTCTAAAGATACAGCAAACAGTATCGATCCAGTACGAATATATCTTCAAGTTATCCAGGATTTTTTGTACGTACAGGGTCACTTTGAATCGAGAGGTTAATATGGATAGTCTTAAAAACAATCGAAAAATCAAACATTTACCCATCGTCATTATCGGCGCCGGATTTGGCGGTATAGCGCTAGCGGTAAAGTTGCAGAAAGCTGGAATCCGTGATTTTACCCTGTTAGAGCGTGCTTCTGAAGTAGGTGGTACATGGCGAGACAATACCTATCCTGGTTGTGCGTGTGATGTGGCGTCAACTTTGTATTCCCTATCATTTGCACCAAATCCCCATTGGTCTCGGACCCACGGTATACAACCAGAGATTTTCGAGTATATGAAGAAAGTCGCCAGAGACTTTGATCTGTACTCTTACGTTCGCTTTAACACAGAATTACAAAAAGCCCACTGGGATGAACAGAATGATATCTGGCATATTACAACCAATCAGGGTGAGTTTACCTGCGATGTGTTAACCACGGCCACGGGGCCATTTGGTGAACCGGTTATTCCTAAATTGAAAGGGGCTGATACCTTCAAAGGTCATTCCTTCCATACCTTTCATTGGGATCACGGTTATGCACTCACCGGAAAAAAAGTGGCTATAATTGGAACCGGCGCAACATCCATTCAGCTAATTCCTGAGATTCAGCCACAAGTTGAAACACTGAAAGTGTTCCAACGAACCCCTAGCCATGTATTACCACGAATTGACTATGCAACATCGGCTGCTAAGCGCTCCGCATTCCGTTTTGTACCGCTGTTTCAGCGCGGTATCCGTTCTATGTGGTATGCCGCTTACGAAGGCCTTGTGGGGCTGCCACAATTTGTAGATACACGTTTTATTGCCCTGTTTGAAAGAACTGCGAAATATCACCTGCATCGCCAGATAAAAGATCAGCCCTTGCGTGACAAACTGACACCAGATTATCGATTTGGCTGTAAACGTCCCGTTTTTAGCAGCAAATACTTTCCCGCGTTGCAAAAGTCCAATGTAGACCTGATAACGGAAGGCATTCGGGAAATCCGTGAACACAGCATCATAGATACCCAGGGCAATGAACACAATGTTGATGTGATCATCTACGCGACGGGCTTCCGAGTACCACATGAAATCGCAGAAAAGTTGATTGGTCATGACAATCAATCACTCGCAAGTTTATTAGAGAATAAGCCGAAGTCCTATTTAGGCACATCATTTTCCGGCTTCCCCAATTTATTTATGATGTTAGGGCCTTTTTCACTAGCAGGTAATCAGTCGGCCATTTTTACTCTTGAAATGCAGGCGGATTATATTACAAAGTCCATCAAGACCATGCGAAAAAAAGCGTTCAAAAATGTTGAAGTGAAAGAAAATGTGATGAACACATTCAGTCGTGAAATTGAAGAACGAGCGGAGAAGACCACCTGGGTCAACGGTGGTTGTAAGAGTTATTACCAGCACGCCAATGGGGGCAATGCCGGATTATGGCCCAACTGGAGTTTTATGTATCGCTGGAAAACACGTAAATTCGAAGAGAATAAATTTCACGTTAAACATAACGCAACGGCGGAGGATGTCTAATGAGTGAATGGAATATTGTAGGTAAGCGTGTATTCATTACTGGTGCAGCAAGAGGTATTGGCGAAGCCGTTGCAAAGCAGCTGCATGAAAAAGGCGCCTGTGTTGCATTGGTTGGATTGGAAGCCGAACGACTAAAAAGCATTGCTGATGGGTTAGGTAAAAGAGCACTCTATGTTGAAGCTGATGTGAGTAATAGAAAAGCCATCGATCATGCTGTTGAAAAAACAGTTCAGGCATTTGGCGGTATAGATGTCGTGATTGCCAATGCCGGTATGTACCACGTGTCTCCGATCTCAGAAGCTCACGCCAGTGGAATAGAGCGAACGTTGAACGTAAATCTATTTGGCGTCTTGAATACCGTGTATGCGACCTTACCCTATATCAAACAAAGCAAAGGGTATATCTTAACCGTTGCGTCGATGGCAGCGTTAACCCACGGTCCTCTAATGGGAGCCTATGCCGCATCGAAAGCAGCCGTTGAAGCATTAACTGATAGCCTTCGTATTGAATTATACAACGATGGAATTTCAGTAGGCTGCGCCTATTTTGCTGCTATTGATACGGACCTAGTGAAGGGCGGAAAAATGCATCCGGCCTTATCAAAAATAGAAGAGACGTTCCCTTCATTTATTCGAAAACCTGCACCTTTATCCGATGCGATTAATGTGATCGAGCGAGGAATTCAGCGACGTTCTCACAGAATTTGGGCTCCTCGCTGGTTAGCCGCATTTATAATTCTACGTGGCGCAGTGCAACCCATTATGGAAAAACACCTTGTCAAACATCCAAATATAAAACTTGCGCTAAATATCTCTAACAGGGAAGCTCAAATTGATGGCCGTCAGGACGCTTCCTTGGGGGTTGCCTTATTAGCAGCCGATAACTCCTTCACATCAGGTAAATCATGCGATGAGTGACATATCAAAGATAACATTTATTGGGCAGTTGCTAAAATGGGAGAAGGTATGCCCGAATAGCATCTATATGGTACAGCCCCTACCAAATGGAGAAGTCGAAAGTTATACCTGGAAGGATGTGGCTGATCAAGTCAGAAGAATGGCCCAGCATTTACGGTCATATAACCTTCCAGCCAATAGTCAGATTGCAATACTTGGAAAGAATAGCGCTCACTGGATAATGGCAGATTTGGCTATTATGATGGCCGGCCATGTTTCAGTACCACTATACCCCTCACTGGATAGTGATACCGCCAACTATATTCTTGATCATAGTGAATCCCGTTTATTGTTCGTTGGAAAAATGGATGTTACCGACGAATCGTGGGATACATTCAAAAAAACATTACCTAAAGAACTCCCCATAGTCTCGCTGCCTCTATCACCAATAGGCGATAATGCAACGTTATGGAGTACGGTAATTGAGAATAATGATCCAGTGCAGACGATACAGTTGCCTGAATCCGATGACCTCGTAACGATAATTTATACTTCAGGGAGTACCGGGCAACCGAAAGGGGTTATGCATAGCAATCACAGTATGTTTCCCGTTTGTGAAGGTTTCCAAGAAGCGCTCAGTATGACACAAGAAGATCGCATGTTGTCTTATCTGCCTTTGGCCCATGCGGCAGAGAGGGCTATTGTCGAGACGGCATCACTCAAATATGGTTTTTGTATCTATTTTTCAGATACCCAAGAAACCTTTATACGGGACATACAACGCGCGCAACCAACGGTATTCTTTTCGGTGCCCCGTTTATGGCTAAAATTTTACAACGCTATTGAGCAAAAATTAACTTCTGCACAAACGGTTCTATTAGAAACACTCACACCAGCGTCTGACGTACTTCGGCAATATGTATTAACTCAATTGGGTTTACAGGCTACACGAATAGGCATCACTGGCTCTGCACCAATCCCAGAAAGTGTGGTTAATTGGTATCGTTCGCTAGGACTAGAGCTGTTGGATTGTTATGGGATGTCTGAGAATTTTGCTACGTCTCATGTCAGCATACCCGGGCAGGTCAGGAGTGGTTACGTAGGTAGCCCAGCAAAGGGTGTAGAGGCGCGAATATCTAAAAACGGAGAATTAGAAGTTAAAAGCCCGGGCCAAATGATAGGTTACTTAAAAGCACCGGAACAAACACAAGCAGAGATGACCGAAGATGGTTTTTTTAAAACCGGTGATTGTGGGGAAGTTGATCATTTAGGCCGTTTAAAAATCACCGGGCGTGTAAAAGATATTTTCAAAACTAGCAAAGGGAAATATGTCGCCCCTGTACCCATTGAGCAGTGCCTAGGGGCGATTCCCGGAGTTGAATCAGTATGCGTTATAGGCTCTGGCTATTCGCAACCCTTTGCATTAATAGTACCCTGTGAAGGAGAAAATGCTTTATTAGTTGATGAAAATAAAAAAAACGCGTTTGATGAACGTGCAGAAAAGCACTTGGTCGCGATAAATAATTCCCTAGCTGGGCATGAAAAGTTGGCATTTATCGTTTTCATACAGGATGCCTGGTCCGTTGAAAATGGATTCTTAACACCTACCTTGAAAATTAGGCGGTCTATTATTGAGAAAACTTATGATGGCATAGCGCAAAAATGGTTTGATCTCAATGAACCCATTATCCATCAAAATAATATTAGAGAGCGCTTTGTGCAATAATTTAGAGTTTCAAGAAGACGCCGCTTTCAAGAATCTCCTTTCTGGGAGATACACTAGAGAACGGCTTTCTTTCCGCCTGGACCAAGAATTCTGTAACCATATTATCAAGGATAAAAAGTTAAGTAGCTCAGCCTAAAGCAGGAATAGGCAAAATTGATCCAGTTCTGTGTATTCAATATTCAACACATTAACACTAATATAAACTCAGTTAATACATAAGAGGCAGTGACAATGACAGTGAATTCATTAAATCCAGGAATAAACAGAGTTGAATTTTTAAGTGTAGGCACTCGGGTTGTGGGTAATCTTTATTGTCCCGATGACTTTGATTCTAACCAGACCTATTCGGCTGTTGTCGCGGGAGGTCCTCTCGCCACAGTTAAAGAGCAGGCCGCTGGCGTATTTGCAGAGAAGCTAGCAAAGCAAGGTTTCATTGTACTTGCATTTGACTATCGTACCTTTGGCGAAAGTGACGGTGAGTTGCGCTGTTATGAGAGTCCGGCTGAAAAAACAGAGGATATACAGAATGCGGTGAGTTTTTTGGCCACATTGAATAATGTTGATAGCAGTAAAATTGCAGCGCTAGGGGTGTGTGCAAGTGCTTCGTATGTTGCTGGTGCCTTGATCGGAGATAAACGCATTAAGGCTTTTGCCTCTGTGAGCGGCTATTTCAACTTGCAAGAATTTGTAGCCTTTAACCCTATGGTGACAGAGGAAACACGGGATTATTTATTTAAACTTTCAAACGATGCTCGTCAAAAGTATTTTGAGACAGGTGTGGCTGATCGCAGCGATGTATTGTATGCATCATTTGATGGCACCTCAGAAGATCCGTTTATGAAAGATGTCTATGACTACTACTTTACTCG
>CAJXXT010000097.1 GCA_913063495.1 uncultured Gammaproteobacteria bacterium
CTAGGCACAGAAGAGCTATCACGGCACGGTGAATTAGCTGTTGAGGCATAGCAGGTTCCTTTATTTTTATTGTGAAGCGAAACTTAATGGTCACTATATAGTCACTATTAGGTTCCAGGAGCGTAGAAAATACCACACCCATTCCACATAAACAATTTCTGGGACGGTGTTTCCAAAAGGTACAATTGGTAACCAAACTCTACATTTTGTAGTGATACTTAACCCCAAAGAGGTAGGTTACTTATGCACAAAAGTAGCATTTATATACCCATAAATCGGGTTTTGCCGCATTTTACGGGGTGTTTAAGGTCGACTTAACAGCAATTCATTACATTTACGCAATAGTATTGCAATATTAATGCTTATTACGAAATGTTACCAAATCACCCGTTATACTTGGCCAAGAAGGAAAACCGGTATAATCCGTATACTCGTTATAACCAAAGAAAGTGAAAATAGTTTTGTTTCAATTTGTAACCATTAGCCAAAGTCTAATAGTTTTTTATAATATAATCAGTCACATATACACCGATAGAACGTATCAATAGAGGCTAACAGCCCGTCTTTTCGCCAAATTGCATACGTAATTGAATCTGCAATTTCGTCAGGTAACCTATGTATTTTTAACCCTGAAATAGTTGGATGAGCGGCGATTATTGATTCAGGTACGATACCTACCCCCATACCTGCGACCGCACATGCCATCAATGCATGATACGAACGAATCTCCATTGCCCGGGGGGCAACATTGGCTTCACCAAACCAGTTCAACAAACGTTTCCTGTATGCACAACGCTCACTAAAAACCAGAATGGTTGGGTCGGCACCAAAGTCGTTCGCACTCTTAATATTTCGAACATTTAGGCTGGTTATAGCAACCAATGTTTCATCAAAAACAGGTCGCCTTGTTAGCCGCTCATCATTTACTGGATCTGCCACTAACGCCATATCAAGCTCCCCCGCAACCACCTTTTCCGTTAGCACACCCGAAGGGCCGGTTGATAAATCAACGCTAACATCAGGGTGTTGCTGGTGATATCTCACCAATGGCTCAGCTAAACGGGTAGCGGCAACAGCCTCCATGGCACCTAATTTTAATGTTCCTTGCGGAGTATCATTATTAAATACGCCAACTACATGATCTGCCAACTGTAAAATTTTATCGGCATACTCCATCAATAGCTGGCCAGATGATGAAATAACCAGACGCTTTCTGTCACGTATAAAAAGTGCTTTACCTAGCTCCTTTTCAAGTTTTTGAATACGGGCAGTAACATTGGATGGCACCCTGTGTAGCTTTTTTGCGGCATTGGTCACACCACCCTCTTCAACAACCGCTTTAAATACCTTTAAATCAGATATTTCCACTTTGACCCTCCAAATATAATTCTCTAAATATGAACATATCATTCATTATAATTCATTTTTAAAGAATACATAACTGCTTTAGAATACACACCTAAACCGATTACCACATTGTTTGATCACTATTACGAGAGCATGATGAAAAGTAAGGTTACCTATAAAAGTGGATACCTATTTGCATTAGGAGCTGTACTTATTTGGACGGGGTTTATTGTTGTATCTCGACTTGGAGGTATAAGCCCGTTACTTCCTAATGACGTAATCGCCATACGCTATGCTACCTGCGCCTTATTATTGCTACCCGTTTGGTGGTTTAAGTTTCGATTCAACATACTGAATCCAAGAATAATTTTCAGCAGCCTTATTGGAGGTATTGCTTACGCCAGCTGCGCCTTTAGGGGCTTTGAACTAGCGCCAGCTTCACACGCTGCAGTCCTATTGCCGGGTCTGATGCCACTGTTTATTACTCTACTCTCTCGTTTTATTTTTAAAGATCCAATTAAACGCTCTAACTGGATTGGCGTGGGTGTCATTACCCTCGGTGTCTTTGTTCTACTGGGTCAAAACCAATCGCCAAATACAGCAAACGCTATCGGTGCTGGACAATTATGGCTAATCTTCGCCGCTTTTTTCTGGGCTTTATTCTCCGTGTTAGTGAAGCACTGGAAAATATCTCCATGGGAAGCAACCATCAGCCTGGCACTCGTCACCGCGGTGATCTATTTACCCATCTACTTCGCTGCATTACCCAGCAATATCAGCCTTTTATTATGGAAAGACGTTCTCACTCAAGCATTTTATCAAGGTTTTCTAGCGACGATTATTCAAATGTTGCTGTATGTTCGAGCGGTACATATCATTGGCCCTACCTCTATGGGCACAATGATGGCTTCCGTCCCCATCCTGGCCAGCATATCAGCGATCATTTTTTTGAAAGAGCCTTCTAGTATTTTTCTTGCCACTGGTGTTGTATTAGTCAGCATCGGTAGCTGGATAAGCTACGCGTCCCCTCGTATTAATCAGGAGCAATTCAATGCCTTACGTAAACATTAAAATTACCGATGAAAACGTCACAGCTCAGCAAAAAGCAGACCTTATAAAAGGCGCCACTCAATTGCTCGTTGACGTGTTAAATAAAAACCCAAAAACCACAGTCGTTGTGATTGATGAAGTAAGCACCGATAACTGGGGCATTGGTGGCGAAGTGGTTACTGCTCTTCGCGCAAAAGAAACTCGTTAATAGCACTAATGACAGGTGAACAGGTATCTTCTTCCAAATGAAGGTGGTGGTTTCCCGGCAACGTTAGTAGCGACAAATCAGCAACCGCTTCAACCCTTAGCTTTAACGGTCCAATACTTGGAAAGAAGCCTTGCTCAGCCCCTACCAACAAAGTGGGGGCTGATATTTTTTTAAGGTATGCCATCACCATATCTTCGGTAAGACGGATAGCTGACCCCATTTTGAGCCGAGGGTCGCTAGACCAGGTTACACCATCAGGCACATCAACCAGTCCTCGCTCACATAGGTGAGTTGCGGCATCCGCACTTATGGCACCAACCACGCCTTTGCGGGCATTTACCGCATCTGCTAGCGCTCCATATACCGGCATATTAATTCTATGCGCCCTACGCATATCTTTAACGGCGTTTGCTAGTACGTCAGGGCCTTGCTCAGCTGGTGAGGTGTGAGTTCCAATCCCCTCGATAAGAATCAACCGATTAATACGTTCAGGAGCAATAGCCGCAGCATAAGTGCTAATGCCGGCCCCCATGGAGTGCCCCATGAGATTAAACTGCTCAAACTGCAATGCATCTGCAATAGCAAACACATCATCCACGTTATCCAATAAATGGTAACGCACCCCCAAGGGGCGATGTGAGGAGCAACCATGCCCTGCCAAATCCACAGCGTAAATATCTCCATGCAACGCAGGGCCCAGTAAGTTATAAGTCGCGCAATTATCTAACCACCCATGTAACGCCAACGTAGGTAACAACCCCTCTCCCTCACCCGAGGCTGGCCAGTGCTTCCCCTGGATAGTCAAACCATTAGCTAACTCAAGAGTAAACGCATTAGGTTGGCAGGGGCCATTTTGACGTATCGACATAAACAAACTCTCTTTGGGTTAAACGGGTCATTTTGTTGGCAATATACGCGAAGCCAAAGCACATGCCAATCACGAGCCACCGGGGTTTGATATCTTTGTCGGTTTTAGCCATCTAACAGGCTGGTTAGGCCTTTTATCATCCCCTACACTTAATTTATACTTCTGGTTTTTTCGTCCAGCAGTAGAGGCATCTTTTCATGCGCACCTTTGATGATTTTTCACTTAGCACCCAAGTATTAAAACAGTTTTATACCAAGAAAATATCTATCAGCCCCACCTCGGAAAACCTTCGAGATATACTTAACAAACATCACAAATTGGTCGTGGCTCTAAACCATGGCCCTATTCTGGCCCCTGGTGTTGTTAACGTTGCAATAGCTGACATCTTTCTCAAAAATGGTGGTGCCAATCGCACTCCGATGGGAATAATCTGGAAGCACTTTTACAAAGTCCCTGGCCTCAAAAAAGTTGCTGCCTACATTACACAGGTGAAAGAAGCTTACAATTTAGATGAGTTTGTTGAGCAATTTGTATCACATGACTACAACGACTTAATGGTAATGCCCGAGGGTGAGAACTGCTGTTTTGGTGACGGCATTGAAATCCAACCCTACCTTAGCCCTCGTTTTGTTGAGATAGCGATTAAAGCGAACACACCCATTCTTATTGGTGTTCATCACGGCACCCACGTATTGGCATCTCCATTAGAGATATCCTCTCGTTATAATCGCTGGTTTAAAAAAGTAATGCCTGACAACAGCTATAAACGCCTAAAGGATACGCAACTGATAAGCCTCCCAAAATTTTCTGGGGGTAAAGTAAATATTGAATGCAGTTTTAAGCTTTACCAACCGGCACTTACTTTAGAGCAGCTTGCAGATGACAAAGAAGAACGCATGCACCAGCTATGGAAAGAGTCCGATATTATTCGCCGACAGATGCAAACTATGATTAATGATATACAGGCAAATCAATAACCCTCTCCCCCCCCAAAAAACATAAAAAGAACACAAATAAAAACGGCACGATTCATATGTTGAATCGTGCCGTTTTTATTTGTGCCTAAACTGCCTTTACGCTACGTTCAAACCGTTACTTATTGTTCCCATTGCACTTCAATCTTGGCATCAAACCATGATTCGAAGTTATCTTGATAGTGGGCTTCTAAAACATTGCGCTTCATTTTCAATGTAGGTGTCATAAATCCATTTTCTACCGTCCAATCATCTTTAACAATGATCGCTGTACGCAGTTTCTCATGAGGATCAACAACCTTATTTACAGCCCGAAGAATATCTTCAATGTTTTTGTGTATTTCGTCATTTGAATTACCCGCAGCCAAATGTGCTTGATCAGCTTCAGACAACATCAACAATGCCATCGGTTGAGGCATTCCAGACCCTACTACGCAAATCTGTTCTATATGAGAACAGGCCATCATTTTCCCTTCAATAGGGGATGGCGCTACGTATTTACCTTTACTGGTTTTAAATATCTCTTTAATACGTCCAGTGATTTTTAAGCTACCATCAGCTTCAATATGACCGATATCACCTGTGTGGATAAAACCTTCATCATCAAGAGTTTCTGCTGTTTTTTCAGGCTCTTTATAATATCCCAACATGGTCGCGGGGCTTTTAACCAAGATTTCGTTACCATCGCTCAACTTAACCTCAACGCCAGGGTTAGGCTGACCAACGAAACCAACTCGTGACTGACCTGAACGCGTACTATGAGAGTAACCCATGTTTTCCGTCATGCCATACACTTCTAGAATTTCTAGACCAAGCTTGCCATACCACTCCAGCAAGCTGTTGGGTATCGGGGCAGCACCACTCAAACAAAACCGGACATCAGCCAAACCAAGCTGAGTTTTAACTTTCTTTTTAACAATGTTTGAAATAATGGGTATCTTAAATAATCGATTCAGCTTTTTCTCTGGTAGCTTAGCAAATACTCCAGACTGAAATTTAGCCCATATACGAGGAACCGCAAAGAAAATGGTAGGACGAGCTCGTTTTAAGTCCGACGCAAAGGTATCCAGTGATTCCGCAAAATAAACGTGAACTCCCTGATAAACAGAAACAAGTTCAACACACATTCTCTCTGCAACATGAGACAGTGGCAAATAAGAAAGTATTCGGTCGTTAGAAGTCACTTCATAGATATTCGATGCTTCACTTGCACCAGCGGCAAGGCTTGCAAAATTATGCATCACACCTTTTGGCATGCCTGTGGTGCCGGAGGTATAAATAATGGTCGCTAGTTCTTCATGACTACGTGTTGGATTATCGGTGACCGGAGCACTACTCGCGATAACATCATTCCACGTATCATAATTTGTTGGTGGACTTAGTGGGTACGAAATACAGTTAACATCAGTAGGAATGCCAGGTTTCATATCTTCCCAACCATCCAGCTTCCCCACAAACAATGTCTTTGTATTGCTGTGCTCTAATATTTGCTGAATAGTTTCTGGAGCAAGTGTTGGATACAAAGGAACAGACACCCCTCCGGCCATCCAAATTGCCAAATCACTCATAATCCAGTGGGCGCAGTTCTTTGACAAGATACCAACAGGGGTACCTTCTTCTACTCCAACAGATTTAAGGTGTCCAGCCATTCGGCGAATTTGGTTACCTATTTCACCCCAGGTATAGTCAGTTACCTGGCCATTACCGATAGGTTGTGTAAAACAGACTTTATTGGGATGGTTACGCTCCCAGTAATAAAACCGCTCTAGCGGCAAAGGGGTTCCTGTTTTCACTATGCTTGAACCTTTTACGTTAATTTCAGCAGAAGCAGTCATTGGGTCTTACACTCCGTCTTTAAGTTATTATCCTGGCGCAATGTTAATCTTGCGTTATAAGCAAAGGCTCCTTTATACAGGGCCCGTATCGCCAGGACTATGACGTAACACAGAAATAAAGGCAAGGTTATTTACGGACATAACGTATACCCTAACGGCACACTGATAGAACTAAAAGTTATAACAGTCAAATTTACCGTCTTTATAACTCTGAATGCTTAACCCATTCAAGGTTCGCCATTCCAATGCCTACTGTTGGCATATCCAAACACACTATACTAGCAGTACCCATAGGCGGTCCCTCATGATAATGACCTGACACCAAACGCCCAATCAAACCGCTAACCAAAGGCTGATGGCTCACCATTAATACCGAACCGAAGGATTCATAATCAGACAGGAGCTTAATAACACTATCAGGGGAATCATTAGGCGTAATCTCGTCACTTGTTACAACCTCATTCGTATACTCTATCCCAGCAACCATATGTTGTGTTGTTTCTTGCGCCCGAAGGTAAGGACTTGCCAGAACCAACCTTGGAGCTGAGCCTAAGTGTAAATGTAGATGTGAATGCAAATGCTTTGCAGTATCTACGGCTTGATCATGGCCCAATTGACTGAGCGGACGTAAACTATCTCGCGGAGCCTTCATTAATGCGTCGCCATGGCGCATTACATATAACCGAAATGTCATATCTTAATGACTCTCCTTACTGTTTACTGATGGCCAATCTGAAAAAGGGAACGGCTTATCATCACTAGACCAAAACAGGTAGTTTGCAATCTGAGCTATATATGCGGCAAGATTCCTGCCAAATACCGTCAAGTCTGCATGAGGTTCACCGATAAATAGTTGATGAGCAAACTGCACTATCGCAATAATAACGACAACAACATCAAGCAACCTATAAACCACAAAAAAACCTATGGCATAAAACAAACGTAATAAAATGGGGTCTTTATCCATTTCCAAACAATCCTTTCTTATTTCGTATGTGGGCCAGGTAGAACAAATTCAACATCCGAATTATGCTCCCCTAGCATTAGATTTTTCACAACGGTAACAAGCTCTCCGCCTTCGAACAAAATCTCGTTAAGCCCTTGCACTAACGGCATATAAACACCGAGCTCGTCTGATTTTTCTTTCACCAAATGAATAGTGTTTACACCTTCAGCCGTACCACCCAAGTTCTCTAATACGTCTTCAAGAGAATGGCCTTTAGCTAGCCCTAAACCTACTTGAAAATTTCTACTTAATGGCGAAGTGCAAGTAACAAACAGATCCCCTACTCCAGCCAAACCGAGAAAGGTATAAGGATTGGCTCCTAGTTTTGATGCAAACCGACTCATTTCTGCAAGGCTTCGGGTAATAAGCATGCTTTTCGTGTTTTCGCCCATCCCCATGGCGGTAGCCATACCCGCCGCAATCGCATAAATATTCTTTAGCGCACCCGCAAGTTCGACACCGAACATATCACTGTTTCCATATACCCTAAAATATTGGCATGACAGCATTTCTTGTACGCGATTCCGAACATATTCAGATTCACTTGCTATCACAGACCCTGTTAACATTCGTGCTGCAACTTCTTTTGCCAAATTCGGCCCACTCAACACGCCAATATTTGAACATTGGGTTGTGTCTCGTAACACTTGGCTCATAAAACGAAACCCGTCTTTTTGAATGCCTTTTGTCGTACTAACCAATATGCGAGAATCATCTAGGTGTTCTTTGCATTGCTGAATAACAGAGACAACGGATTTACTCGGTACAGCAACAAAAATAACGTCTGCGTCAGCAACAGATCCTACAAGATCCGTTGTCGCTTTTATGGCTTCATTCAGTTTATATCCAGGGAGATAGCGGGTATTTTCATGATTTTCGGTAATATCTTTTACGCGTTCTTCGCTTCGCATCCATAGCGCGACATCATTTCCGTTATCCGCTAAAATATTCGCGATAGCAGTACCAAAACTACCACCACCCAACACCGTTGCTTTACCTTTGCCACTCATAAACCGTTACACCTTTGTATTCTGAGGGAACAGTATACCAGCGAAAAAACATGCCGCTATGAAAACCAACGACTTAACGCAAATTCTGACTGTAAGAAATTTTTTGTCCCACTGGGGCCATCGATTTCTAGCTTTATTGGGCCAGCACTAGATTCACTAATTAGGTGCAACCGAAGAAATGGATTCACTTTTCGTTCAACTTCAATAAGCTGAGATACGACAGGAAGAGCATCATCATTACGCGCAAAATCAAACAAATAACCATCTTCAGTTTCGGTCACCTGTTTAATAAGATCCAGCACCATAGGTAAAATTTGCTCCCTAACTTCTTTGGCTGATTCTTCACTTAATGGTCGCTCAAATGTCACCAACTCCATAACTCACCCTCATAAATACCATTCAAACAGGCAATATCTACAACCCTCATCTATTCAGTTTAGCAATATAATGGAGAATCAAAACACCTCTGTAAGATTTTTTTGTTATGAGGGCGAGTGCAATAAAAAAGGGCGCCTAATGGCACCCTTTTTTATTGCTACGCTAAGTATTGCTAAGCTAAGTGTTGATCATTTAAACAACTGCAACAATAACTTATTAATACGCTGAACATATGCAGCAGGATCTTCTAGCTGACCACCCTCTGCCAACGCAGCTTGATCAAATAAGATTGCCGCCAGATCAGCAAAGCGATCTTCTTGGATCTCATCCTTCAAGTTTTCGACCAATGGGTGTGTTACGTTAATTTCTAATGTTGGCTTTGTTTCAGGCATTGCCTGTCCCGCTGCTTCCATTATTTGACGCATTTGAGCACCCATATCATGAGCACCAACAACCAAACAAGCCGGAGAATCTGTCAATCGAGTAGATACCTTAACAGCTTCTACCTTAGTTTCTAATGCAGCCTTGATACGACTAACGAGATCTTCACTATCTTTCTCAAGCTTTTCTTGAACTTCTTTATCTTCCTCTTCCCCGATTTCTGCAAGATCCAAATCACCTTTAGAAATATTCTGGAAGTTCTTGCTGTCATACTCAGAAAGATAACCCATCATCCACTCATCAATACGGTCAGACATGATAAGGACTTCAATGCCTTTCTTCTTAAAGACTTCTAAGTGAGGGCTACAGGCACCTGTTGTGTGTGATTCAGCAGTGATATAGTAAATTTTATCTTGCTTCTCAACCATTCGACCAACATAGTCATCCAGAGAAACTGACTGCTTAGCAGTACCATCTTTGCTGCTTGCGAAACGGAAAAGTGCAGCAATTTTTTCTTTGTTCGCATGATCCTCTGCTGGACCTTCTTTTAACACTTGGCCAAATTGTTCCCAGAAAAGCGCGTAATCTTCAGGCTCATTCTTTGCGGTCTTCTTAAGCATATCAAGAATACGTTTTGTTAAAGCACCTTTGATGCTTTCCACTTGCTTGTTGCTTTGTAGAATTTCACGAGAAACGTTAAGCGGCAAGTCTGCCGAATCCAAAACACCTTTAGTAAATCGCAAAAATAATGGTAAAAATTGCTCAGCATCATCCATTACAAATACACGCTGAACATAAAGTTTTAATCCACGCGGAGTATCACGGTTGTACAAGTCATAAGGCGCTTTGCGAGGCAGATATAGTAAACTTGTATACTCTTGCTTTCCTTCCACTCGATTGTGAGACCAGTTTAGAGGCTCTTCAAAATCGTGAGAGATATGTTTATAAAATTCTTTATACTCTTCGTCTTCAATTTCATTACGTGAGCGCGTCCAAAGTGCTGTTGCTTTGTTGACGACTTCATCTTCAGGTTCTTTCTGCTCTTCGCCCTCTTCCGCTGGAGCTGGTTCAGATTTCATAATAATTGGCAAAGAAACATGGTCAGAGTATTTCTTTATGATGCTCTTCAAACGCCAAGCATCCGCAAACTCTTCACTATCTTCACGTAAATGCATAATGATTTTGGTACCGCGAGAAGCCTTATCAATAGACTCAATGGTAAAGTCACCTTCTCCAGCTGACACCCAGCTCACGCCATTTTCAGGTGGCTCGCCTGCTTTACGGGTTTGCACTTCAACCTTATCGGCAACAATAAAGGAAGAGTAAAAACCAACACCGAATTGGCCTATAAGCTGTGAATCAGCTTTCTGATCACCTGATAGCTTATCCATAAACTGAGCAGTGCCCGATTTAGCAATAGTGCCTAGGTGCTCAATGGCGTCCTCTCGATTCATACCGATACCGTTATCTTCTATCGATAAGGTTTTTGCTTCTTTATCAAATTCGATGCGGATATTAAGGTCACCCTCTCCCTCCATCAAAGCCCCATCAGAAAGGCTGGCAAAACGTAGTTTATCCGCAGCATCAGATGCATTCGATACAAGCTCACGTAAGAATATCTCTTTATTACTGTAAAGAGAGTGAATCATAAGATGTAATAGTTGCTTTACTTCGGTTTGGAAACCTAACGTTTCTTTTTGTGCTTCAACGGTCATTTTGTTTGCTTTCTCCGGGTGCGGTTAACTCTGAACATTAATCAAACAAATGGGGCTAGAATTTAGATTTTCAACCACAAGAACAAAAAAATGTTAGTATTTCATCACTATATCGAATATCAATGGCTGCACAGAGAACATGAAGTCAGTACCTAACACGCCTCAATCAACCACCCCAAAGGTCGCGCTCTTTGTTACCTGCCTAGTTAACCAATTTCGACCAAACGTCGGATTTGCCGCGATAACCCTACTAGAACACGCTGGCTGTGATGTCATTGTCCCAAAAGCTCAAACCTGTTGTGGTCAACCGGGTTATAACAATGGACTAAGAAATGCAGCGATTGAAACAGCCAAATCAACCATAAAGCTCCTTGAACCCTATGATTACGTGGTTCTCCCGTCAGGTTCTTGTACGGGGATGCTATCAAAACACTACCCTGCCTTGTTATCCGATGATATTGCCTGGAAAAGACGTGCCGACAGCTTATCAAGCAAGACTTGGGAGCTATGCCAGTTTTTAGTGGAATGCCTTGATTCGACACTCCCGACTCACTCCAATCTCGAAGGCAAAACAATCTCGTATCAAGATAGCTGCTCCTGTAAACGAGAACTCAACAACACTTCAGCTCCCCGACAGCTTATTAATCAACTATGTAATGGTAGCAATCTCGTGGAGCTCAAAGACCCTGAATCATGCTGTGGCTTCGGGGGAACGTTTTCGGTGAAATACCCCGACATTTCTGAGCGCTTAGTCTCTGACAAAACCCAAGATATAACCGCTACTGGGGCTGACATTTTGGTTTCAGCAGACCTTGGTTGTCTGATAAATATCGCGGGGTATACCTCTCGAGCCGAGCCAGTCCCCTTTGAGGTTCGACACATCGCTGAAATCCTGGCAAACAACCTGGAGACTCCAAGCATGACATCCGGAAGTAAAAAATAGTGAAGCCCGGCAAACCTACTTCGCCTGAGACCCAATCAAACCCACCTATTCACTCAGAAACCAGTTCAAATCAAGCGCTGTTTTTTAAAGCAAAATCCTCCGAAGCATTATTGGACGATACACTTCAACAGGCCCTTAAAAAAGCGCAAGGCGGGTTTATAGAGAAACGCTCGCAAGCCATTGCTGACGTTGAAAATTTTGATTCCTACAAGCAACAAGCGCAACTCGTAAAAAATCATACTCTCGACCATCTAGCATATTACTTAACGCAGTTCGAAGAGAATGTAACAAAAAACGGTGGTCACGTTCACTGGGCATCAACACCTGAGCAGCTCAACAATATCATCTTGCACATCTGTGAGCGACGAGATGCAAAATCCGTCACCAAAGGTAAATCGATGATTAGCGAGGAAGCTAATCTTAATGCTGCATTAGAAGCAGCAGGAATCGATGTCACAGAAACAGACCTCGGTGAATATATTATTCAGTTAGCAAAAGAACCCCCTTCACATATTATCGTGCCAGCGATACATAAAACCCGCCAACAGGTTGAAGCACTATTTCGAGAAACTCATGACCTGGGTGAACGGGATCTAGACAATATCGCGGCACTTGTGGATGAAGCTAGATTACAGTTACGACAAAAATTTTTAGATGCTGATGTAGGTATTACTGGGGCCAATATGCTTATAGCTGATACCGGTTCAGCAATGGTGGTTACCAACGAAGGCAATGGTGACTTAACGGCAACACTGCCCAAGGTACACATAGTCACCGCCAGCATCGAAAAAGTGGTTCCTGATTTAGAAAGTGCCTCCGCCATACTTAGAGTCCTGGCCCGTAGCGCTACGGGGCAACCAATTACCTCTTACACGTCGCTATTCTCAGGGCCAAGCGGCATCGAAGACCTTGATGGGCCAGATGAATTTCATGTCATTTTACTCGATAATCAGCGCTCACAAATGCTCGGCAGCCCATTTGAGGATATGCTTAAGTGTATTAAGTGTGGCGCCTGTTTAAATCACTGCCCTGTATATTCTGCTGTTGGAGGCCATGCATATGGCTGGGTTTATCCTGGCCCAATGGGCTCGGTATTAACTCCTTTAATGACAGGGTTAAAACAAAGCAGCGACTTGCCTAATGCATCTACCTTCTGCGGAAGATGCGAAGAAGTCTGCCCAATGGGGATACCATTACCCGAGTTACTAAGACAGCTGCGAAACAAAGAACATGAGGATCACTTAACCTCGTGGAAGACACGCTTCTCCTTAAAGGGATTCATGTGGGGAATACAACACCCTCGCGTATTTCATTGGATAACAAAAACATTACGTATGATACTAGCAAATTCCGTGTTGACTCGTTTACTTGAAAAGCATGTTCTTACCAGCTGGTATAGCTCAAAGGAATTGCCAAAGAACTATTCAAAAGGCACATTTATGGAACAATACCAGCAAGACTCTAAGCAAAAAAAGTCTAAGCAGAAAAAATCATGAGCATTAACTTAAACCGCTTTAATAGAGTTAATCGAAAAAAAATCTTCAACCGAATAGAACGCACAAAAAAGTCAGCTATTCCGCAAGCTCCCAAGCGCCCTCCACTATTACACCCACAGTTTGATATATCAGCACTAACAGAGATATTTTTATCAAAACTTTCCGCCTCATCTTCTACTTATCAATCTGTTGACTGCTTATCTCTAGTGCCTCAGTTAGTTTTGCAGTATGCAGAAAAATACAACACCAACAAAACATTGGTTACAAATTTAGACCCTTTTCTTAACTCAGATGAACCTCCTTGGGATTGGCCTAACGCACTATCACTCTCAACACCTCCAGCGACGGGAAATGAGGCGATCGGGTTAAGTTATGCATCAACGGCAATTGCAGAAACAGGCTCATTAGTCCTTAGTGCGAGCAAACAAAACCCCACCACCGTTAATTTTCTGACCGATCACCACATCATCATTCTTAATGAACAAGATATTGTTCCGAACATTGAAAGTATGTGGAAGCGACTTTCCCTTTCAGCAGGGAACATGCCAAGAGCGATCAACATTATCACGGGGCCTTCAAGAACAGCTGATATAGAACAAACCATACAGCTAGGCGCCCACGGCCCCAGAAGTTTGCATTTATTATTACTAACTCAACCTTCGCCTTATTAAGAAGCTTTACTTAAAAACGAGCGTATAGAGTCAACTTCTCGTTTTCTAATAGAGATATCAACATGACCAGTACCAACAGTATTTCTAATAACAATAACAAATGGTGTAATTTCCTGAAGCATACCTTCTCGCTCCTTTCCACCTCGAAGCGTAACCACTACATCCTTGCCCAATAGTTGTTCCGACTTATCAACCGATACAACTAACGGCGTCTCTTCTTTATATAAACCTGCGGCAGGTGGGTTTTGTCGAATCTGTTTTACCGCTGCAATCAGCTCACTGGTTGACTGCTCCATCACAGCCCAACCATCATTAGAATAAAATAACGTTACTGTTTCAGACCTTTCCATTCCGCCAAACAAAGTAAACGACACAGTGGACCGTCCCTCAGGATACATGCCATTAAGATCAAATTTCGTATTATCAAATCCTTTAATGACAACCAACTGATCCCCAAGTCGTGCTTGTAGGTGTGCTGAAACAACATGCTCAAGCGTTGCATTTGAATGCACTGCCCGATCTATTTCTCCATCTTCATAACGAAGTTCGTCAGTAAATCCGTCAAAATACCCCGTTAAAAAACTCTGATTACCCCCAGGCAACAACAAGCGAAGATGTCCAGACACCGCATTTAACGCTCCTCGTTCTAACGTTAAGTCCATCCAGTAACCCGATGTGACAATATTGACCTCAGGAAGCTCATCATTGATATTCTTGGTTAATATAAAAATATCAGGGGCATCATTATCGTCAGGTGTCACCAATAAATGCTGACGTGGTATTTTACCTTTCTCCCCCAAAACAATTGAGACCTGCTTCTCTGCAAAAAAACCATTACCTTGCGTAAATCGAATCACACCATCGATTAAGGTTACCGTTTCAACAACCATCTCCTGTCCGGACAACTTACCGCCAAATTTACCGTCACTCCATGATTCAAAGTTCTTTAAGTCATTTTTAGAGGGAAACCGCTGCTCATCCAATACCAAAGGTTCCCCATAAGATGCTGGAGCAAAAATAATCCGCAAATTGGATAATAATGGCGGGCTAAACGCAAAAGGGTGGGCTCGAACAGCCATTACTGTGCTTAGCAACATTACGGAAAACGCAACAATATGGAAACAGGCTAACTTCTTAGACCTTTCCCAATGAACCGCATAATAAATAAGCGCAACGGGTGGAAATAAAAGGCTCATCCATCCCCATACAGGGGCGTGCTCAAAGGCCCGCCTTAAATATAACAATGTTGCAGCAATGCATAATGAAATGGCGAAATATAGTAGTACTTTTTCCATGGCTCCCTCCGTTTGGCGTATTATCCACATCTAGCACCACAATTGCACGAAACTGTTCACATTTCACCCAATCAAACCGAGGTTATCTTTACCTCTGCAGATCTAATCAAAGCTTTCAGCACTTTCGATTTGAATTCCCGTCGATACAATACCCAAACAACCAACGTTGCCGCACCCATAAAAACCCACCAGCTCACAAACCAAACAATAAAAGCCAATGCAAAATAATATGATCTCAATCCAAGATTATAGGCATTTGCAGCCCTTGAGATGACTTCTGCAGCCTCAACATCAAAGTTATCGGTAGGACTTCCCTTAGTTGGTGCACTTCCAATCATCACACATGCGAAACCATATTGACGTAGTGACCAAGTAAATTTGAAAAATGCATAAACGAATATGGCGATTAACAGTAGTAACTTCCCCCCCCAAAGGCGCTGCTGCTCAGGATTCAGGAGCGGGAGATTTTCTAGATGATCTAAAGACCCTAATAGAGTTAGCGACCCTGCAATAATAATCATTGCTGTAGAAGCAAAAAATGAAACACTACGCTCCAAATTGGCTAACAACGCGGCATCGGCAACACGGTTGTCCCGCGCCAGCATATTCGTCATCCAAATTTCCCGATGATGATGCAAGGTATTGTGTAGGCATTGTTTTTTTGCTGCCTTTCGCTCTGAATAATAGGTATACCCAACCCAACACACGACAAACCATATCAAAGCAGCCACTTCCGATACCGGCAGCGAAGCCAACATTTCACTTTCTATACTCACAACACACTCCCATATTTAAGGGCACCTATAATATCAGACTACTGTGTCTCTTGCCCTAGGCTGGTCTTAACGACAACTTACAAATTTATACTGTTATAAACGAACATATGTCTACTCAAGCCACACTTCATATGGTACGATCGTTCCATATATTAAGTTATAGGCCCCCTTGCTCAATAATAAGGCGAAAAACAATGACAAAAGCTCTGCCAAATTACCCAGCATACCAGCAAGCATTTAGCACTGAGCAGTTACCCTTTGCATGGGTCGACCTAGACCTACTAGACCAAAACATCCATGACCTAGCGCTTCGAGCCCAAAACACGCCCATCCGGATAGCCTCAAAATCCATTCGTTGTCGCTGGGTAATGGAGCGTATTCTTAACGCCAATAAGCAATTCCAAGGGCTTATGTGCTTTCATCCTAATGAAGCCGCTTTTTTGGCAAGCAAAGGGTTTGATGATCTCCTTATTGCCTACCCGAGTATGCAAAAAAGCGCCATTAGAGAAGCCTGTAAGCATGTAAAAGCCGGAAAAACCATCTACTTCATGGTTGATTCCATAGAACAAGCTTCGTTAGTCAACGAAGTAGCCAACAGCGAAAATACGAAAGCATTACTTTGCTTAGACTTGGATATGTCCGTTAACTTCCCAGGCCTGTATTTTGGTGTTTATCGCTCATCTGTTCGCAGCCCCGAAGCCGCCGTATCACTATATAAAAAATTAAAGCCCCTAGCGAATGTAGAGCTGTGTGCGGTGATGGGTTACGAAGCACAAATTGCCGGCCTAGGAGATCAAATTCCAGGCAAACTTATCGAAAACCCTGTCGTAAAGAAATTACAGGAAAGAGCAATCCCCATCATTGCTGAGAGACGCGGCAACACCGTTGCAGCCCTTAAAAATGAAGGGGCGGATATTCGTGTTGTTAATGGCGGAGGGACTGGCAGTATCGAGAGTACGATATTAGAAGCTGCCATTACAGAAGTTGCCGTAGGTAGTGGTTTTTTTGCTCCTCATTTATTTGACTACTATTCTCATTTTCAACACAAACCCGCAGCAGGCTTTGCATTAGAAGTTACACGCCAGCCACGAAAGAGAATTTACACATGCTCTGGTGGTGGCTATATTGCATCAGGCACATCGGGTGATATAAAACTTCCCAAACCCTATTTACCTAAAAATTTATCCTACATTAAAAATGAAGGCCCCGGTGAAGTGCAAACGCCTTTAAAATATAATGGAAAATTACTTAACATTGGCAGTCCGGTATTTTTCCGCCATTGCAAAGCCGGTGAACTTTGTGAGCGTTTCACCCAGCTTGCGGTAATGCAAAGTGGCGAGGTCATCGACCATGTCAGTACGTATCGTGGCGACGGACAATGTTTTGTTTAATGACAATAAAAAGAAAAGGCCTGTTATGAAAAAGTTTTATGATTATATCATTGTTGGTTCAGGCGCATCAGGTGGTGCTTTATCCTACTTCCTGAGCCGCTCTGGCGCTAAAGTATTGATGCTAGAAGCAGGCAAACGTTACGCTGCCGATACATTTTCCAGCAACGAGATGCACGCAAACTCGCGCCTAATGTGGGGTGGCGGAACGGAAATGAATACCGAAGCAGACCAGATTTTTCTTAGGGGAAAAGTCGTTGGTGGCGGAACAATCATTAACCAGTGTCTTTTAGATCGATTTGATGACGTTGCCTATAATGATTGGCGAACTCAGTCTGGGGTTGGGTTTCACGACCTAAGCACCATGAACCGGCATTATGATGAAGTCGAAAGCCACCTCAGCCTTTATACGATGCAAAAACAAGACTGGAATGGTAATGCTGAATTATATGCCAAGGCTTTCGATAATTTGGGATTAGAACACTCCCCTCTTCGCCGTGGGCAGTCAAACTGTAATAACGATAACGATTGTATCGTTTGCCTAGGCGGTTGCTCTCGAAAATCCAAACAAAGCACCCTAGAAACTTTTATCCCAAAGGCAGAAAAAGAAGGTTTAACACTCATTTCTGAATTTGAAGTTGCTGAAGTTATTCATGGTGAAAGCTTTGTTACTGTACAAGGCAATCATAAGGGTGAAGCAACCACTTATTACGGGCGAAAGTGCATCATTGCTTCTGGCGCAGTAGGAACCACCAAACTTTTACTTAAATCTCAACTACAGAAAAAACTTCCTGCACTTGGCAAAAACTTCCACTGCCACCCGCAATGGATGACCCTTGCTTTTTTTAACGACACTGTCGATTCTCACAAAGGTTTTTTCCAAACACTAAAATCGTCGGATCCTCGCTTTCGTCAATGGGGATTTAAACTTGAAAATGTCTTTGCTGGCCCTATCGCTCTTGCCTTATTGAAACAGGGTTACGGCGGTGACCATCAACAATTTATGCAACGTCTTCGCAATATGGCTTGCATAGAAGTTGCCGTTAGAGATCAAGATCCCGGCGAGATATCACTCAACAACGCGGGCAAAGTTGTCATTAAAAAGCCGCTATCTGATGGAGATAGACAACGAGCCAACCACGGAAACCGCTTAGTGAATGATATGTTTAATTCTCTTGGTGCTTATGAAGTAATGACATCACCCATGCGAATTGGGTTACATTTAATGGGTGGCTGTACCATCGGTCAAAATGCTGCAACATCCGTCGTGAACGAAGGCTTTGAAGTTCACGGCATGAAAAACATCTACATAGCAGATTCATCGACATTCCCTAATGCTCCTGGTGTTAACCCAATGCTAACAATACTCGCACTTGCACATCGAGCAAGTGAAACGATATTGGCAGAAGCAGGCCAACGCACAACAGCATCAAGAACAACTCAGAAAACAGCATCAAAGGAGAAAACATCATGAAACTTGGAGCCTCTGAGTTTTATTCTGAAAACCAACTAAAGGGTCTCAACAAACTAGGTGACCTGGTCGTTCCGCGTAACGGAACCTTCCCCTCTTTCTCAGATACTGGTTGCTGTGATTATATCGATGATGTTATGGCCCCTGCTGATGCTGATGACACTACAGCCTTCGGGTATCTATTATTATTATTTCGGTACATGCCAACAGCATTTATTTCAATGATTTTATGGCTAGCGGATAACGCTGAGTCCATGCCAAAACTCATTGCACCACCTTTTAGAATGCTCAACATCAGCCTTCGTGGTGTCATCTTTAGTTTGTACTATTCAAACCAAACTTCATCTTCTTACACCGGGCCCATGGTTCACGATGTAATTGATTACAATGTTAGCTGTACACCAGATCAGCAAGGATAATGTCATGAGTACAAATACAACAAAAGCTAAAAAAGCACCTTCAAAACCTGCAAAAACAGACAACATATCGCTTGATCAAATCACTGAAACCAGTGAAGAACAGGTTAAAGATACCTATATTGCAGCAAGAAAAGCATTTCAACGCCTACAAAAAGTCCCCCTTAAAAACCGCTTAGAAGATATTGAGCGACTGATTGACTATGTGCGCGACCATAAAGAAGAAATCACTGACAT
>CAJXXT010000098.1 GCA_913063495.1 uncultured Gammaproteobacteria bacterium
AGAATTGGTTCTTGGTGGCGGTACTATCAAGCCATCTATTCTTCCTGAGTCTTTTGCCTCACCAAATAATGGCATCGACATCACGCTTGATTCCCATATATATGCGTTGACTTCTAACGGTCCTAAAAATGTAGGTTCTGCATTTGGTGCAAACGCGACACTTCCTTCACCTACTAGCACAACGCCTGCGGGTGATGAGAAAGATGTTGGTGTGATGATGTCAGAGAATGCCATCAACCAAGCGTTGATGGCTGCCACTGAAGCGGGTGTGTTGAACATTACTTTGGGCGCAGATGATATTCCTGAGCTTGGTGGTGTAGATACTTCAGCAGGAAATGTTCGAATGACATTTGCCCCAGCTGCCGCACCTACTATTGATTTAGTCAGTGATTTGCAGGAAGGTCTTGGAATATTAGAATTTAATGATTTCTACATCGGCTTTGAGTCATATAACTCGACAACTGAAGTGTGGTCACTGTTTGTTGGTGCCACTATGGATATTAAAGTAACTGCTGACCTTGGTGTTGCAGAGAATAATGCCATTGCTATTGAAGTGGTTGGATTGCCGAGCATTAACGTTCGTGATATCGATGATGCAAGTACGATTGCGTTGAATGAATCGTTGGTTAACTCACTGTTAGAAGAGTTTATGCCAATCGTTCTTCCTACCATCCTTAATACTGCTGCAGCGATTCCATTACCTACTTTTGCAGGATATGGATTTAATGTTGGTGACCTTTGGGTAGCGGATGTGGATGCAAACTTCATAGCGCTTGCGGGTAACTTGATTAAAGTTGAAGCAACGGCTGCTGCAACAGCATCACGTACCTTTGCAAGTGTTAGTGGTGTTCAGGCAAAAGGTATCTTTGGTCTAGGCTCAGCGGTTATTGAAGCCGATGTTGTTACCATTGATGTTGCTGGATCTGAAGATGGCATGGCTTATCGTTACAGTGTTGATGGCGCTCCATTTGGCCTTTGGAAGAATCGTACAGAAATTAACCTTTATGGTTTACGTGCAGGCGATCACGAAGTGACAGTTTGTTCTCGTAACGCTTTACTTGTGGTTGATACAGACTGTGATGTAGTGACCTTCACTACAAACTAGTCTAGTTGGTTGAGACATAAAAAAACCTCGCTCAATTGAGCGAGGTTTTTTTATGTCTCTTTTTTCTGGAAACGTGCAGTAAGTGCTACATGTTGCTTAGTGATATTCAGCAATCATCTCGGCAATGGGTTCTGAGGGGTTGATGAGCTCAAAACCTCCATCTACAAGAAGGTTGTTCTCATCATCCGAGCACCATTTACACTCGGCATTGAAGTGAATAACATCAAGGCGATCCATTAATGTGGTGTCTTCAACGGCTAATTGATATTGATGGTTTTTGCTCAGCTCACGGTCGCAGGTAATCAGCATGCCAGTGGATGATACGTCAACAACATGTCCGAACAATGAGTCATCGGCACGATCAAATACACGGAGGTAATAGATTAAATGTGTTCTTGCATCTTTTCTTTGTTCAATCATAAAGCCACCTCTATCTTACTTGTATTGATATGCACCCTCCCCTTAAGGTAGCTAGAGAGTAAATATTCGTCAAATAGAGAAATGGATCAAAAAACAATCAAAAGTTATATGCAGAAAAAAGGCATGGTTATCAGAGGGTTAGCGTGGAGGATAAAAGGGTGGCGAAGACAGTTAGTCTTAATTATTCTTGCTAGTACTTTTTGCTAGTGCGTTTTGATCCTTCCAAAGGCCAAAAAGCTCGGTCACTTTGTTGGATAAAGGCTCAGTTCCGCTTAGGGTCCAGGAGTAAACAATGCCAATGGCGAGGTTCATCATGATTTCTAATGCGATACTGTTGGGGATATCTGGGATAAGGTTTTCATCTTTTAGCGCATTGATAAAGGCGTCTGAAAAAGGCCTGTTCTCTTCCATGACGGATTTGTAGAGGCTTTCGATTTCGGTCATTATCTCGCCAGCCTCTTTTACCACGACTAACGAAAATTCTTTATCAGTATCAAGGAAGCTCGCGATA
Organism: uncultured Gammaproteobacteria bacterium; assembly: GCA_913063495.1. Lineage (GTDB taxonomy): Bacteria > Pseudomonadota > Gammaproteobacteria > Pseudomonadales > Ketobacteraceae > 42-54-T18. The sequence continues at coordinate 2,037 of CAJXXT010000098.1, forward strand.
GCTAAGCAGGTCTTTTCAAAGCGTTCTAATGGGCGGCCAGAGCCTATTAGGGCTGCAATACCGATGTCTCGCATGGCGTTGAAGTTTTCTTCAACAATAGTGAGTAGCAAATGATCTTTGCTATCAAAATGTTTGTAAATGGTCGCTTTGCCGACCCCGGCAACCTGGGCAATTGTTTTCACCTCCGCATTTCGAAATCCTTCTTTGGCGAAGGTATCTTTAGCCGCAATAAGAATACGTGATCTACGTTCCAAATTTTCGTTCATGGGGGGAGGCTCGTTGCAGTGTGAAGGGGCTGACTATACCGTTTATTGCGTTGTATTTGAAATCAAAAAGGGCATGGCGCTGTGATTGTTATTGGGGTTTGCTCTATTGGGTGAGCGAAGGCAAGGTATTGAGCGTGCAGGTGCATACGGCTGCTAGCTTTTGCTACGTTCTCGGGTGAGTAAAGGCGATCACCTATAATGGGCAAACCAAGTGCGCGCATATGTAACCGAAGTTGGTGAGAGCGTCCAGTAATGGGAATTAGCCGCATCCTTACTTGTTGATTGCTTTGTTCTAGTACTTCATAGCGTGTTGTGGATTTTTTGCCGTTGATAAGGTCGACCATTTGCTTGGGGCGATTGGGCCAATCTTTAAGGAGTGGCAACTGTATTTCACCTCTGACAAGTACACTGTGACCGTGCCCCAGTGCGACGTATTCTTTATCAATTTCGCGATCACGAAACTGGCGGTTGATTTCTCGTTGTGCTTCTTTGGTTTTGGCAAAAAATAATATGCCGGACGTGGCGCAGTCGATGCGATGAACGACGTGTGCAACTCCGCAGTAGAGCTCCATTCGGTGTGCAATGGAATCCTGGTTGTCTGGCAGGCGGCCTTGTACTGAAAGCATCCAGGTGGGTTTGTTAAACGCGATCAGGTGCTCATCTTCATAGAGAATGTCCAATCCGTAGTTGGGCAAATCTATCGATGGCGGGGCGAGTATTTCATCCGGCATTGCCATAACTTATGAAACCGCAACCATAATACGTACAGCATCTAGTGAGACAACAGAGCTATTGTTAAGTAGGTCTGTACCTAGGGTCAAATTTTGTTTCAGTATGTCGATATCTTGTTGGCCAATTGAGGGGTTGTGCTCGCTAAGTTGCTCTAATCGGTGGATTTCTTCATGCATTTGTTTTGAGTATGCATTGATGGCGTCTGATTTTGTTGTTTCGAATTGTTTTTGGGCGATAACATTACCTGCCTTAACGAGCCTATCAACATCTTTACGGTATTCTTTAATAATGGCTGCGACGAGTTCCCCTCGAGCATTTTTTAACTGCTTGTCGAGAACGGCACTTGAAGCGGCTTGTGATAAATCACGGCCCTGTGTATCAAGTAATATTCTGACAGGGGTTGGAGGCATAAAACGACTGAGTTGTAGATGAGGAGGTGCGGAGCAGTGGATCACAAAGAGAGCTTCTACCAATAAACTGCCTTCTTTGATTTGTTTGTTTTTGAGCAAACAGACGCTGGCTTTTCCTTTTTCGCCGCTGACAATCATATCAATAGCATCTCTTACCATGGGGTGATCCCATGTTAAGAAGTGGCAGTCTTCACGAGATAGGGCGGTACTACGGTGGTAGGTTGCAGTAATGCCATCTTCCGATATAAACGGGAAATGATCATTTTCCAACTCAGTGCCAGGGCGAATATGAACGGTTGTGCTGCACAGGTCTTCGCTATCGATACCGTACTGATTAAACACGCGTTCTAAATAAAGCTCTAATTCATCAGAGGCGTCTTCTGTTCGGATTTCCTCTAGGATGGGCTCTATATGCTTGTCACCGCGAGATTGAAGTTCCAATAAGCGGTTGCGGCCATGTTTGAACTGCTCGTGTAATATGTCGGTAGCGGTACGCGTGTCTTCGATGAATAGATCAAACGTTGCTTGATCTGCATAACACGCAGATTTGAACTCATCATAATGGTGGCTAAATATGACACTGCTTGCGGCATTGGTTTGTTCAAAGGCGTTGATGCTTTGGTGGTACCAATCATGCAGCTTTTCTTGAGTGCTGTTTTCAAAATAAGGTGCATGAATTTGGATGTCGTTCTTTTGCCCAATTCTATCTAGACGGCCGATACGTTGCTCTAAAAGGTCAACGGGAACCGGTAAATCAAACAATACTAGTTCGCTACAGAATTGGAAGTTTCGACCTTCGCTGCCGATTTCTGAACAGACCAGCGCTTGTGCGCCACCCTCTAAGTCTGCAAACCACGCAGCTGCACGGTCACGTTCAATAATCGAAAGGTTTTCGTGGAACGCTGCACACAGTATGGCGCCTTTTAGTGATAAGAACTTTTCTAGCGCGCAAGCTGTTGCTTGGTGGTGGCAGATGATCAGATATTTTTTCTGCTTATTCTTTTTAAGCGTGTTGATAAGCCATTCAACACGAGGGTCTTCTTCAATCCAGGTTTCGTCATCAAAGTCGTGTTCGGGGTATAAGCTGGTTGTGATTTTTTCTGTGGGGCTTTGAAGATCAGCGTATAACTCTGGCAAGGGGAGTGGATGAGAGTGTAATTGGCGCTTAGGGAAGTTTGCAATGCTATCTCGTGTATTCCTAAATAATACACGCCCCGTGCCTTGTTGATCTAACAAACGTTTTGCCAGGGTTATTTTGGCTTCTTGGTGGTTGTCGTCTTCATCGCGAGCAGAGGCAATTAATGTTTGGCTTGAACTGTCTTTTAATAATTCTGACAGTTGCGTAAGCTCGACATCACTCAGTGTTTGATGATCCATTAGCCGTTCGGCTATGTTGGCGATAGGCTCAAATGACTTTTGCTGCTCAATAAAGTGGTTAAGGTCGTGATAACGGTGATGATCAAGCAATCGCAATTGTGCGAAGTGGCTTTGATGACCTTCCTTTTCTGGAGTGGCGGTAAGTAGCAATAAACCTTTAGCGAGCTGAGAAAACTGATCAACCATGTCATAGCTTGGGCTTGGGTTGCCTTCTTCCCAGGCGAGGTGGTGAGCTTCATCCACAATGAGCATGTCCCACTCGGCTTCGAGCGCTTTCTGTTGCCACTGTGGTGCGTTCATCAGAAAGCTACGACTACAAAGTACCAGTTGCTCACTGGTAAAGGGATTGTCTGTCATTTGGCTGCTACAAATGGCCTCACATTGATTGTCATCGAGGATGCGGAAGTTCAAATTGAAGCGGCGCATCATCTCCACTAACCATTGATGGATAAGTGGAGATGGAACTAAAATGAGTACACGCTTTATCCGGCCTTGCAGGATTAGGCGGTGCATAATGAGACCCGCTTCAATGGTTTTACCAAGGCCAACTTCATCCGCCAACATGACGCGAGGGATTACTCGTTGTGCGACTTCATTGGCGATATGGAATTGGTGGGGGATTAAATCAACCCGAGGCCCTGATAAGCCGGCTATTGGAGACTGGCCGTAGTGGTTTTGTTTTTGCCAAGTTTCATAGCGAAGGGCGAACGTGCGGTATTTGTCAGTTTGCCCCATCAAAAGGCGTTCAACGGGGCCAGAATGCGCACTACTACCATGAATTTGCGTTTCTACGATATCCTTACGTTCACCTGAGTCATCTAGTACTCCGTAGATAAGTAGGCCATCAATGACATTGATTTCTTCGACGGTAAACGCTTCGCCTTCGCCATTTTCAACAACGTCATTAATTCTGAATTCAACACGACTTAGCGGTGCGCTGGCAGCAGAATATGTTCGAGAATCCTCTGCATTGGGAAAGAACAAGGTGATGGTTCGACCTTCTACTTGGGTAATTATTCCGGCCCCTAGTTCAGGTTCTGCAGTGTTGGCCCAGCGTTGGCCTGGTTGAAAATGTTGCTTTCCCATCAATGATTCTCGTTTGGTAGATAACTGGTAAATAATGGACAGGTATTTTACCGAAAACAGAGCTCCCTGTCTTATGTCATTTTAATTATGTCATTTCATGTCGAAGATAGATGTGTTACAACCGAAACATTGTGTTTTTACTGTCACTATTCAACGAAACTTGTGCAACAAAACTTGTGCAATAACAGGGATAAAAAAAATCAATGCATAAAATACTGACGTTTAATCAAATCTCCGTAAAAGGCTTAGAGCGTTTTTGTCGTGAAAAATACGAAGTTGCCAGCGAAATCGGTTCACCGACTGCCATCATGCTACGAAGTCAAAAGCTGACACCAGAATTGATTCCAGATACTACCAAGGCTATTGGCCGTGCGGGAGCGGGGGTAAATAATATACCTCTTGAATATTGCACAGAGCAGGGTATTACCGTGTTTAACGCACCAGGAGCCAATGCGAATGCGGTGAAAGAGTTGATTATTTGTTCGTTGCTGTTGTGTTCTCGTGGTATTGCTGAGGGTATTCAGTATGTGCAGGGGCTGGATGCCATGGACGACGTGCAAGAAATGCACAAGTTGCTGGAGAAAGAGAAGAAGCAATTTAAAGGTTCTGAAATTGCGGGGAAAACATTGGGTGTCGTGGGTTTAGGTGCGATTGGCTCTATGGTGGCTAAAACAGCATTGCGTTTAGGCATGAATGTGATTGGTTATGATCCTGCTTTATCTGTCGAGGCTGCATGGCGTTTGCCTTCTGAGGTTGAACGTATTGAAAATTTACAGAGTTTGTTGTCAAAAGCCGATTATGTAACGTTACATTTGCCAGTGTTGGATGCCACGCGCAACCTAATCAATTCCGAAATGGTAGGTTCATTTAAGAAAGGTGCTTGTTTGCTGAATTTTGCGCGCCCCGAGATTGTTGATACTGATGCGGTGGTTAGTGCTTTAGATCAAGGACTGTTACGTCGATATGCAACTGACTTTCCTGAACCGGCATTGATTGGGCGAGCAGATGTTTTGTTGATGCCTCATATCGGCGCTAGCACTGATGAAGCTGAAGAAAATTGCGCGATTATGGTGGCGAATCAACTGGTGGACTTTATTGAGAATGGTAATGTTCGCAATTCCGTGAATTTTCCTAATGTGTATCTAGAGCGAACGGAAGGTTATCGTATCGCTATCACTAATCGCAATATCCCTAAAATGCTGGGTAATGTATTGGCGGAGTTCTCGGATAGGGAGATTAACGTTATCGATATGTTAAATAAGAGTCGCCAAGATATTGCGTATAACTTGTTGGATATTGATGTTGAACCAACAGACGAGTTATTGGCTGCAATTAAAGAAATCGAAGGCGTAGTAAGTGTAAGGGCGCTCTAGCTTTTACGTGATGTTTTGCAGATCATAAGAGGTCTGCAAAACATCAACCTTCTACCACTTAAACATCGGTAAAGGGTTTAACGGTGCTTTGAGTGAGTGAGCAAACGTTAGCTGAATTAACTTTTTATGAAATCCTTCATAAGGAAATATTTTTCGAATTTCCCGTATGTTTGTCCAGGGGATTCCAAAACATAATACCCCCATCGATACATCAATCCAGTCGGCCTGTCTGAACATTTCTACCAGGTCTTTTTTGTTTGAGCTGAACGAGGTGACCTTGTGATGTTCATTGATCATACTGGTGACGATCTCAACCCAACCCCCTTTGCCTTCTCGTACAAGATAGTTGTTTGCGCGTTGAGCAGAGGGTTGTAAATAATCGAACGTATTATCTAACCAAATGCCGATGTCGTGAAAAGCGGCGGCTATTGCAATGATCTCAAGGGTGTCATGGCTCAGGGTAATATTGTTTTTCTCAGCATAAACAATGCAGTGGTTGATGACCCGGTAAACATGATTGCGATAAGCAACATAGTCCGGACCAAAGCTTGGCCGCCATTGCTGCAGCAGCGTTTCTAATGTTGCTATGTGTGTGGTTATTTGTGTAGCTACTGTCATTAAAACAAACTCCGTGTGAATGTATTAGAGGATACCATCCCAGTGTCCCCGTGTGGTGCCCTGAGGGTCTTCAACAATACGAGTGTCAACATCAAAGCACATTACCTTGCGATTGTTGGTACTGTACCCTGGCCATTGACCTACCCTGTCTGTGCCCGGGTTTCCCGAACGAGCGAAGGCTACCCAGCAAGATTGAACGGTAGAGCTAAGCTCTGCAGCCTTGTTACTGCCACCTGTGAGTATTTGACCAAAACCACCCTGCGTTGCGCCAAAAACAAAGGGGATATCGACAGCATGGCATGCACCAAATACGCCTTTGTCCCACTCGAATTCAAACATGTAAACATCATCTCTGTGGCGGCTTTGCGCTTCAGCCAAACGAAGCGTTGGAATTCTAAACATTCGATCGCTTTCAAAGGCGCTGTACATATCTAAAGCAGCTCCCGTTGGCAGGGCAGTGCTTGAATCACCGTTCGACTCAGCGTCTGATTCAGCGCGAGATAGAATAACAGACTCGTAAAGATTAGCGCTTTTTTCTCCGAGGCCTGGTAAGTCACGCTCACATATTTTTATCAAGTCGCTTTTGTTTAGGTGTTTGTAGTGGGTTTTTGCGAGAGAATCACCTTCGGGCCCCGGGGTATGAAGAAATAAATTCCACTCATCTCTTGTTGCCCCTGCCATTAAAGCGATCTCGGAAGCTGCGCCATTTTCGATGGCTCGAATGGGGGTGGTAGGCAGAATATCACCGTCGATGACGGGAACTAAGGTCATTCCAAATTGTGGGACACGTTGCTGCTGGCTCCCTCGGTCAAATGATAGTGATAAACATTTTTTTTGCGCTTTAATAATTTGTTTTGTACTGAGTGTAAATAAAGCGTCTGGATCATCAGATGAAACACCGGTCTCTTGCAAAAAACAATCGGTAACCTGGGTAGCTTCTTCTTTCGTTAGCACGTGATCGCCGGAGCCACTTTGAATAATTGCTCGATTAAATAGACCTTTGGAAAGAGGGCTTGCCATTAATGCCGCGATACTCATGCCGCCAGCGGACTCACCAAATACGGTGACTTGGTCAGGATCACCACCAAATGCGAGAATATTGTCTTTAACCCATTGCAGAGCCGCGATTTGGTCTAATAAGCCATTGTTGGCACTGACAGGTAAGTCTGATGAGAAATACTGCGTTAAGTCTAAAAATCCGAGTACACCTAAACGATAATTGATGGTAACTACCACCATATCGCCATTTTCGCAAAGTTCTCTGCCACGGTAGATAAGTTGGGATCCAGAGCCGGATATGTATCCGCCACCATGAATCCACACCATAACGGGGCGTTTTGTTTCATCGATGTTTTTTTCATTTGTATTTAGAGAAGGTGTCCACACGTTTAGGTATAAACAATCTTCAGAAATACTACCGACGCCAAATAACGAGATGTTTTCTTGAATTGAAGCATCCCCAAATCGGTCGGCTCGTTTAATGCCTTGCCAAGGGGATAGAGGTTGAGGGGCTTGAAAGCGCAGTTCGTCAACAGGAGGTTTTGCGTAAGGGATACCGCGGAATTCTATATGGTTGGTTCGCTGAATTCCTTGTAAAGCGCCTAGGCGAGTCTCAACGGTGGCTGTCATGAAGCTGTCCTTATATAAAGAGGTGTCTGATTCTTATGGTTTATGTCAGTTAGCGCTAGTTTTTACTGACTGGGGGGAAACTGCAAGCTTGGGAGGGAAATATTTAAAGGTATACCTTCTATTTACTTTGATGTATTTATAGGAACCCAGAAATTGGAGTCAATATGAACCTTAGTGATACCCAGCGCAAGCATGCTAGTCGTATTATCTTTATTGCAATCATTACCGTTGCGATGGGGCAAACGGTTGTGTTTGCGATATTGGGACCGTTGGGTAGAGAAGTTGGGCTCAATGAAATGCAAATTGGGTTTATTATCACCTGCTCTTCAGTGATCTTTTCACTATTTAGTCCGATTTGGGGGCGGCGTAGTGATGTGATGGGGCGTAAGCCAGTGATGATCATTGGTCTTGTTGGTTATACCCTAGGTACAGTGCTCTTTGCATCCACTTTTTACGCCGGCTTGAATGGTTGGTTAACAGGGTGGGTACTATTTGCGGCCCTTATTTTTGCACGAATGACCCAGTCGCTGGTTATGTCTGCAACCTCTCCTGCTGCTACGGCTTACGTGAGTGATATTACCGATGTTAGCAATCGAACGATCGGTATTGGACGAATAGGCGCAGCCCATAGCCTTGGGACGATATTGGGGCCTGCGATAGCCTATTTTTCAATCATTAGTTTGTTAGCCCCGATCTACATGGCTGCTGTAATGACCTTTCTTGCGGCGATATTTGTGATGGTGTATCTGCCTGCTTTGCCAATAGCAAAAACAACTAGCGTAACGAATAAAAAACTGAGGTATACCGATAAACGAATTTTGCCCTTTATGGTGGTTGGTATTGCTATGTTCACCGGTTTTTCTGTGGTGCAGCAAACGTTGGGATATTATTTTCAGGATAAATTGAGTTTGACTGCAGAGGTAACGGCTCAACAAGTTGGTATTGCTATGATGGGATCTGCCATTGCTGCGTTGGCTATGCAATTGATTGTGGTTCAGCGATTAGGATGGACTCCGTTTCGATTGATGAGAATTGGTTTGCCTTTTATGTTATTGGGTTTCATCGGGTTGACGTTGGGAAGGGACTTATTCGAGTTTGTTCTTGCCATGGGATTGGTAGGGACGGGGATAGGGATGTCAGCTCCAGGTTTTTCTGCCGCAGCCACTCTCGCCGTCAAAGCCGAAGAGCAGGGGGCTGTCGCGGGTCTAATCAGTGCTTGTCCTGCTTTAGGGTTTATTGTAGGTCCAATGTTAGGGGGGACTTTGTATCAGTTTCATGCCGCATCACCCTATATTGTTTCCGCAATCTTATTTATTCCTTTGGTGCTGTTTTCTTGGCGCATAAAGGGGCGCGATAGTGTGTAAAAAACGTCACAATTCGGTGTCAGACTAGTCAAATTGGCCCGAAATACTAAGCTTTTCTGGTTTTTTGGGTGAAAAATAGACATAATGCGTCTAGCAAATGCCTAATATAAGCTTTTCAACCTAATTAGGGTTAATCTGGCCCTATTCTGTGATTACACTTAACCTACTTGATAGTAGCTACTATACTAGCTAAACAAATTCGTATTTGTTTGCTGTAGCTGCTTACAATAGCTAGGCATTCCAATACTGTTAATTCCACTTACTTTTTTGATGCTTTTTATGACCTATCGTAATGTTCCATTTTTGTGGTTGATTGTTGTTTTCTCATTGGCCTTCCAACTAAGTACATCGCTGAATGCTGCCGGAGTCTATGAGGGGGACCGAAATACCTTTAACCGCTTTCATGGTCAAGGGACTTATACCTATGGTAACGGCAAGGTATATAGCGGCGAATGGCGAGATGGCCGCCGTGATGGAAAAGGCGAGCAAACATGGGCGAATGGCGATCATTACGTTGGAGACTGGTCCGGAAACCGAACTCATGGAAAAGGGGTGAAAACGTGGAAGAGCGGTGACCGCTATGAGGGTGAGTGGATCGGTGGTAAGCCATCGGGCACGGGGCATTTTACATGGGCTAATTCGGATGAATATACCGGTGGCTTTTTAAAAGCAAAGCGCGAGGGAATGGGTGTTTTCAAAAGCAAGAAGCAAGGCGTATATCAAGGTGAATGGAAAGCCGATAAGAGGCAGGGTAAAGGCAGTTTAGTTAAGTCTGATGGAAGTAAAGTGACCGGGGATTGGGATGGTGGTTACTTGGTTGGCGATGCGGTATTTGTGTTTAAAAATGGAGATCAGTTCACTGGGCCAACATTAAATAATGCGGCCAATGGCGAGGGTGTGTGTAAACGCTCTGGGAAGTTATCTCCCTGTACATATAAGAAAGGTCGATTGGCTGTTAAGAAAGTGGTTAAGAAAGCGGTTAAGAAGGTAAAACCTAAACCTATTGTTAAGGCCAAGCCCAAGGTTAAGCCTAAAGTTAAAATCAAGGTTAAGCCGAAAGTGGTTGCGGCCAAGAAAAAAGAAAGCGCTAAGGCTGCTGTGAAGAACGTTTCAGCTAAGTCGACTGTTGCGGTTTCTGCAGTTACAAAAGCAGTTGTAAAAACGGTATCAACAGTTTCAACACCAGTTGTACCCGTATTGGTTCCAACGCCAACAACTGGCGGGGCTCCATTGGTTCTCGCGAGACCTGTAGTGGTAGCTCCAGTAGTAGCTAAACCAGTAGTAAAGCCTGCTCCTGTAACTGTGAGTGTACCTACGGTTGAAAACGAGGTTGAGGTGGCGACAAGGTTTGCACGAAAAGGCAAACATCGCAGCGGATCTAAACCTAAAAAAGCGGCCAAGGCGGTAACGGTTTCTGTCGCCAAACCTGCGTTTTTAACGGGGCCATTACGTAGTGATGGTGCGGTCTTCTCTTTTAAACATGATTGGATAATGCATGGATATTACGACACAGCGCCAACAGTATGGGGGAAATTTGATTCCATTAAGTTTGGGGATCTGAAAATTAGAGCTGAAGGCGGAGATTATGAGCTTACAATGGTGATTGATGTTTATGATGGGCCGGGGGCTTACCCACTCAAGTACTTTAAAGGTGTTATCTCTAAACCTGGTGTAGCGTCTTATCAAACAACATCCACATTACCTGGGCGGATTGTGATTAAATTTGATGATGGGAAAATGATCGGTGGTACCTTTGAGTTTGTGGGGTATCGTAATGGTAGTCAAAGCAGCAATGAAAAACGTACCATTCGTTCGGGTGAGTTTTGGATACCTATCGTCAAATAAGTCTCCAATCTGACTTTTAGCGATAGCCTTTAACGGTAATTAGGTTCCAAGCAGTAGCTTTGTTTCTTCTATTTGTTCCTTTGCTTCTGCAAGTATGGATAAGCTTTTCTCCGGGGTTAATTTACCGTGGTTAGATAACTTATGAAACGCGGGACACTGTTCAAGAGAGGGCAGTTCTGCCATGTCATCTTCAGTGGACTGTTTTCCCATTGCGGCATGGAGCTGGGCAACAATAACAAGGTCGCAATAATCAGGAGGGCCTTCGTGTTCTCGATCCCATTGGCGGGCGTATTGTGTCACGGTGATGATTTCATCACTAAAGCTCCAACGTTTTAAAATCACACCCCCAATTTCTGCACTTAACCCCGATATTGCATGTTCAAGTTGTACAGGGTCATTGGCGATGCCTTCGTACTGTTCTGCGTACATCAGCACAGGTACCGCACCAATCTCATGTAATAAACCTGCAAGCAAGCCTTGTTCAGGATTAAGGCCAGGGATATGTTTAGCGAGAATGCTTGATATAGCAGCGATTTCGATACCATGGCCCCATAGGGTGTCCATGCGTTTTTTTATGGCAGGGTTTTTAGCTTTAAAAACTTCCCTGAGTGTAAAGCTAGTGACAAGTTGCTGGGTGGTTGTCATTCCAAGCCGCACGATAGCTTGAGATGTCGATTCGAATTCTTTGCTGCCACGGAATAATGGGCTGTTTGCAGCTTTGATCAGTTTGGTGGCAATGGCGGCGTCGCTGTTGACAGCTTGAGCAATGGTTTTTGCATTGTTAGTGCCTTCTGCAATGAGTTGGCGGATTTTAAGTGCAACGTCGGGTAGGCTGGGTAAGCTGAGTTTGTTATTACGCAAATCGGTGTAAATATCAAAGAACAGCTGTTTTTCTTCTGGTTGATCTTCTCGTAGTACTTTTCGAACTTCGTAATTATCCCCGGGTGCATCTCTCAGTAAGGATTTTAAATGTTCAAGTTCAACACGTAATAATGCCGCGTTGGTTTGGGCATATACATCGTAAGGGCGGGGTTTTGAGCGAGTGATACATTTTAGTCCGTCATGGCTATTGGCATGGATGGATTTAACGGCATTTAAAGCATCCCCTGCTTCTTTTAAAACCAGTTCACCTGCTAATAGGTAATATTCATAAGGATCTTGGTCGCCGGCATTAATGACTTTGTCCCCTGCATTAAACTTGAGCGTTTCGCTGGTATTGTAAAGAAGAATGATCTGTTGTTCGTTGAGATGGCGAATGAATTCAAGTTCTTTGATATGGCTAATATCCATGACCCGGGGTTCCTAAAGGAATCGTATTTTAAGGTTAAGTATAGGAACGTTCTGGCTAAATGACGGGTTTAATCGAGAGGATTGTGATGTTTTTCGCGTCCTTGCGAATTATTTGTGATGTTACATTAATAAGTTGAGGGCATTCTACGTGAAGTTATGTATTGTCTTTGTTTTTTTCAAGATAAGGTACCAGGATGTCATAACCTTTTAGCTCAGCGCTTAACACAGACATAAAGGTGTAAGCCCCCATTATCTTACGTGCCAAGAACATTAACTCTCTTGGAGGAACAGCGAAGTGGCGGCTTGTGGCAGATAAGCCCGCTTGAAGGCTGAGTCGAGCAGCTAGGTCACTACCCCCCCAAATATACTCGTCGTTATCATTAAGAAGGTAGGCGGGAGGTGGAAATTTATTACTGTCAGCAAAGGGTTCCATGGCCATAAAACATAGTTTGGACAGGTTTTCTTTGATGCTTTCTGGAGCGGCTCCTCCGAAAAAATTTAGCTCATCAATGGCCTCAAATAACATGTCGGTATCGTGGAGGAATGAGGCTTGTACGATTTTTTTACCGGGTTCTATGGTTTTTGCCGAAAATTCGCGGACAGCGCCAAAGTCCAATAATACGATGCGATCATCATTGTTACCGCCATCCCCTAAACGAACAAAATAGTTTCCAAAGTTAGGGTCTGTTTGCATCTCTCCCCACTGAAAAACCTCTCGCCAACATAGGTCTAATGACGCTTCACATAAGTGATTCCTTCTTTCTTGGGAAAGCGCTTTAGTTTCTTGTGAGTCGATCCCTACGCCGGGCTCATAAGATGTTGCAATGACTTTAGGTGTACAGAAATCGGGGAAGATTTTTGGGACAATATAACGCGTGTCATTGATGAGCCGTTCACGAAATAGCCGTGTTTTTTCCGCCTCATGAATGTAATCCACCTCGCGATACATCATCTCTCTGATTTCATCAAACCAGCCTTCAAACTCTTCAGTTATCGGAACGACTTTAACTAAACGAAGTAGGGTCTTTACAGCGTTGAGATCGCTATCTACCGCTTCTGCTACACCAGGGTATTGTACTTTTAAGCAAATCTGTTCCCCGGTCTCTTTGATAACAGCGCGATGTACCTGACCCAGTGAAGCTGCACCAATAGGTTTTTCATCGATCTCTAATTTTGCGAGTCTGTCACTGCCAAGTTCGTCTTCTAAGGCTTCATAGATTGAGGTCCAATCTAATGCGGCAGTGTCGTCTTCCAAGGTATGAAGGGCTTCAGTTACCTCAACTGGCAGAAAGTGCTCGCCATAGAGTGCCATCATTTGACCAATTTTAACGATGCTGCCTTTCAGTTTACCGATTTCATCAGCGAGGTAATGAGCTTGCTTGGATAGGATGTCTTTTTGACGTTGAGCGCGCTCTTCTTTAGCGGTAAACATATTACCGGCAGATTGAGCTGCTAGGCGAGATCCGGCGACGATGCCCATCTTGGCCATACTAAACCTGCGCTCGAAGGCACCTGTTTTTACACGATTAATGGTTGTTCTTTGATTTTTATCTGACATCCTTTCCACCCGTCATACTACTTGTTTGAACATTGCGCGGGGGATGTTACCCTAAAATGCATAGAACTTCACATTACACTGCAAATAAGCTGGTTGTGGGGACTTATCAGTCATTTTTTGTATACAGTGTATATTTTAGTGTATAGCTATTATATGTAGTTGTGATGGTTGTCTACGCTGGATTGTTGTTTGAGAGGGGCAGTGATGGTGGAATCAAATGATGTTGTGGACTTTGATGCGGCTAAAAAACGTGTGGAAGCTGCTCGTAAGGAGGAAAAGGTAAAGGATTTAGAGAAACGGTTTAAAAAAGCGATTGGTTGGAAAGAAAAGTCTAAATTCAAGGTTAAGGCTAAGCGTAAGAATGCCCCTGGAGCCAATGGGCCGAAGCCCAAAAAGCCGTCAAACCCCCGGGGTAAAGGTAAGTAACGTCCAAAGGCCCTCATTTACGGTGACACGCTTTTCTTCTTCTAGCTTTTCCAGGTGTGCCATGAGGGACATTCTAGCTATTGGGTGTAAAAACACAGGTACTTCATCGTAAACAGAGGCGGTAAGTGACTCGATGTCACAGGATGCAAGTGTGGGTATCCGTTCTAATACCTTCTTTTCACGCATTAATCGATGTTCTATCGTACCTTCGATAATTTCAAGCGGGTTGGCGAGTATGCCTCCGTGGGCAGGCGCTAAATTGTCGATTGGATAAGATTTTAATTTCTCTAGAGATGCCAAATACTGCACCATATTACCGTCAGGTGGGCTGATGACCACGGTGGAGCCGCTCATGATATGGTCGCCGGTAAATAGTAGGTTTTCGTCATGCAATAGAAAACATAGGTGATTTGAAGCATGTCCCGGCGTGTGAATTGCTGAGATGGAGAACTCTTCGCATGCTAGTTCGCTTGTATCTTGCCAGTGCTGGTCAGGGTGAAAGTTCGCATCTTGACTATTTCCTAGCGGTGCAGGTTGGCCACAAATAATCGCACCGGTTTTTTCTTTAAGCAGCGCAGCTCCTGGAGAGTGATCCAGGTGAGTATGAGTACACAATATCCACTGAATCTGACCCTGTAGAGAATCAGCAGCCTCAACTATGGCATCGATGTGTTTAGGATTTGCTGGTCCAGGGTCAATAACCGCTATTTGCTTGTTACCTATTAGATAACAGTTGGTACCTGGCCCAGTCATCATACCTGCGTTATTAGCGACCACTCGGTGAACTAAGCGGGATAGATTGACAAGTTTTCCTGGCATGAACTCAGACATTTGGGCTACCTATACTTGTAGTTAAAGTATTGATTTAAGAGCGCATAATTTAGGGAATGTGACCACGAAATGCAAGCGTGAAGAAGGAGGGGGTATAGCGTTAGTATATTGGACTACACTTTTATGAACGCTCTTTGATGAGTGCCAGGTCAGTACATCCAATCAGCAAAGGCTTCACAAGGGCAGATTGAGCACAATGGATAAGTTATTAGTAATTGAAGATTCGCAGTCATTTTCTGCCATCTTATGTTCAGAAATTGAGTCAACGTATGCTATTAAAACCGTGCCCGCTTATAGTCATGAAGAAGCTGAAAATATTCTGAGGAGTAATAAAGGCGAGTTTTTTCTTGCGACCATAGACCTTAATTTGCCCGACGCTTCGGGGTGTCAAGCTGTTGATCTTGTTTTGGGATACGATGTACCTGGCATTGTCTTTACGTCGGAGTTGAATGAAGAGTTGCGTTTAACGTTACTTAACAAAGGGGTCTCTGATTATGTGCTGAAGCAAGGTGCGTATAATATTGATTATTTGATTAGAATAGTAGGGCGGCTGTGGCGTAACAGATCGTTAAAAGTGTTGGTTGTTAGTAGCGATGAAGCTGAAGGCCGCTGGTATAAAGATAACTTAAGTACACAGCAAGTACAGGTGCAGTGTGTTGATTCTCCTGAGCAGGCGTTGCTAGCGATAAGGGATAATATCAATATTTATGTTGTCGTAGTTGATTACAACGTCTTAGGTACGAGTGCATATCGTTTAGTATCCAATATTAGAAATGATTTTGTAGATCGAGACATTCGGGTTATCGGAGTCTCAAGTGAGGACAGCTCATCATCGGTACATTTTCTTAAAAGCGGCGCCGATGATTTTTTGCGCCGCCCGTTCCCACCTGAAGAACTTTTTTGTTTAGTGAATCGAAACTTGGATTACCTTGAACATCTTCAAGAGTTCAAACGCTTAAGCGAACAGAAACAAAAACTATTGGGTATGGTGGCTCATGATGTGCGTGGTCCAGTGGGTAATATTGTGACAGCGGCCAAGTGGTTAGCGGATAAAGATGTGCCAGCTGAACGACAAAGTGAATTTATTGATCTGATTGCTAGGTCTGGCGTTGATGTTCTTGAACTGTTGAATAGCTTGTTAGATATGACAGCGATTAGCTCAGGCAAGGTGAAGCTAAATTGTCAGAAAATACCGTTAGCCCCTTTGATCCGAGATAGATTGACCTTTTTGGGGATTGCGGCGAAGGCGAAGGATATTGAAATATCGACTTTCCTTAAAAGTGATGTGGAAGCGTATGTTGATAGTAAGCGTTTTTCTCAAGTTATTGATAATTTGGTGAGTAATGCATTGAAGTTTTCTTCTCGGGGAGGGCATATTCTTGTTGAATTATGTCATTCTGATGGATGGTCAAAATTGGTGGTGAAGGATAGCGGGAAAGGTATTCCAAAAGGAGAGGAACAATATTTGTTTTCGGATTTTTCGCGTTTAAGTACGAAGCCTACAGACGGTGAAATAAGTACAGGGCTAGGACTGTCTATTTGTAAAAGTATTGTTGATGCTCATCACGGAGAAGTTTATGTCGACCAAGACTATCAAAATGGTGCGGCCTTTGTTGTATTGGTCCCGGTTAGCAATAGTAGTGGTTATGACAATATGGGAGAGGGGGTATAGTGTCGGGAAAATATGTTATGGAGATAGGGCTCGTTACTCGCTTTTGGCACATCCTTACGCTATACCTTATAGTGTTAGTGGTTAATATTCATTCGTTATAACGGGCGTATCAATGTCAATTTGGTCAGAATTAATTACAAGTCATTTAAAAACTCTAAAGACCACCTGTACTGATGATGTACTGAAATTTATGTTGTCTGAAGCTTCGATGGTGAAAGACAAAAATGGCAGGGTGACGGCGAATGGCCTGGCAGATATGCATACCTACCTTGAAACATTGGAGAACTATCTCGGCACTCTATATCGAGAGCGTGCAGAATATGAATTTGAGCAGATTATCGCAAAAGGCTGGACGCACCCAGAAGATTTGGATGTATTAACCCGCTCGTTAGAAATGGAAATGGAGCAAAAGGTTGCATTAAACGACAAGTTAAATGTAATGAGCAAAGACTTGGCTGCGGCAAAACACTCTGCAGGTATAGCATCAAGTGCCAAAAGCTCTTTTCTGGCGAATATGAGTCATGAGATTCGAACACCGATGAACGGTATTCTTGCTAGTTCTGAGTTGTTGATGGATACCCTGCTTAATGAAGAGCAATCTGAGCTTGGTGGTTTAATTAACCGTTCTGCCAATTCATTGTTAACCATTCTTAATGATATTTTGGATTTATCGAAAATAGAAGCAGGAAAATTTACGTTTGAAAAAGTCCCGTTTAATTTACCGGAAGCCATTCGTGATGCCTGTGACCTAAACAGTACTCATGCAGCAAATAG
>CAJXXT010000099.1 GCA_913063495.1 uncultured Gammaproteobacteria bacterium
CTTGTTCTGGTGAAATATTGAATTCGCTCAATAAGTTAACTAATAAATTAACGTCATTCAAATTGTGCGTGGTTTCGAGTAATTTGTCTGTAAACATAGCGGCGACACCAGTGTTTGTTATTTTTATTTCGTACGTCCGTACCATTAAGTGGTTAATCTACCGTATATTTGGCCATATTGAAACCCTCTTGCCGCATTTAACCTGTGGTTTTGTTAGTATTCACCCAAGTCATATTAGGTGTAATGTTACGTAATGGGTTGAGAGAGAATCGAGGGATAAGCGTGAGTCAGCCAGTAGAGAAAAATGTTTGGGTGTTGGCGATTGTGTTGGCATTTGCTAATTGTGCCGCCCCGATTATTGTATTTGTGGGTAGTATCGTAGGAGGTTTATTAGCTCCGAATGAATCGTTAGCGACGTTACCTGTAGCGCTATTTGTTGTCGGAGCGGCGACTGCGGCTATACCGTCAGCGTTACTTATGAAGCGAATCGGCCGGAAAAAGGTGTTTTTGGGGGCTGGAGCTCTTGCTGTTATTGCCGCAATAGCAGCGGCTGAAAGTGTTGGGTCAGGTGTTTTTGCATGGTATTGCATCGCGGTGTTTGTGTTGGGTATGACCAATGCTGTGGTGCAACAATTTCGTTTTGCTGCGATGGAGAGTGTTGCACCGGATAAAATGACCCAGGCCGCATCACGGGTTCTCCTGGGTGGGGTTGTTGCCGCATTTCTGGGGCCAGAGCTTGCACTGAGTTTCAAGGATCTTGGTGGTAACGAATATGCTGGCTCCTTTTACGCTCTGGCGGGTACTTCATGTGTTGCCTGGGTTCTTTTGTTGCTCGGATACAAAGAAGTCGTGTTGGCAGTACCAGACGTTGAGATAGAAGCTCGTTCCATTGGGCAAATATTTCGTCAACCCGTTATATGGGTAGCGGTGCTAGCAGGTGTGGTTGCATTTGGTGTAATGAGTTTGGTTATGACTGCGACACCGGTAAGTATGCATGTGTTAAATAGTTATAGTTTGGAAGATACTAAATGGGTGATTCAAAGCCATATCGCCGCGATGTTTATTCCTTCTTTATTCACGCCACTGGTTGTACGCTGGGTTGGTCTTGCTGGCATGATGGGGCTAGGGTTGTTTGCTTTTGTGTTAGCCATAGTTATTGGATGTTGGGATCAGCATTTGATGCATTATTGGTTTGCATTGGTGTTACTTGGTATTGGTTGGAACTTTCTATTTATTGGGGGGACAGCCCTATTGCCACAAGGTTATACCGACGGTGAACGTTTTAAGATGCAGGCGACGAATGACGTCTGTGTGTTTGTTGTTCAGGCACTTGTTTCTATGTTGTCGGGTTGGCTTCTGTATAGCGTAGGTTGGGATATGTTGCTATTGATTTGTGTGCCATTGATAGTGATTCAGATTCTCATTATTGCTTACTGGAAAAGAGGTTTATCCGAGCTGCACAAGGCATTATAATCGAGGGATTATTTTCGTTAACTGAATAAAGAATTGATACCAATGCAAGAAGTACCTGTGTCCGAAAAAAAAGCCGCCTCTGGAAAAGCGAAGCAACAGCCGGGCGATACCGATAGGCTGTTAAAACTGACCACATACGCATCTGTCGCCACAGCGGTGATTTTGATTGTTGCTAAGGTGTTTGCATGGGGGGCATCGGGGTCGTTAAGTGTGCTGGCATCCTTAATTGATTCAATAATGGATGCTGCAGCCTCTATTATTAATTTGGTTGCGGTTCGTTATGCATTGATACCTGCGGATGATGACCATAAGTTTGGTCATGGAAAAGCAGAAGCATTGGCTGGACTTGGCCAGGCGATGTTTATTACAGGCTCTGCTATCTTTTTGTTATTTCATAGCGTAGATAGAATGCTCCATCCGCGAGAAATTGAGCAGGTGAGTATCGCCGTGGGGATTATGTGTTTTTCTATTGCTGCGACTGCTATTTTACTGATGTTGCAGCGGTATACGGTTAAGCGCACGCAATCGGTAGCGATTAAAGCAGACTCATTACATTATGCGGCGGATTTGTTTACGAACGTGGGAATTGTTCTTGCTCTGATGCTGGCACAAGCAGGTTGGCCTGGAATAGACCCTATTTTTGCCATTCTTATTGCATTTTATGTATTGTATAGCGCATGGAGCATTGTGGTTGAATCTGTGAATGACCTGCTCGATAAAGAGTTACCCGAAAGCGTTCAGCAAGCGATTGTTGAGGTTGTTGAGTCCCATAAAGACGTTAGGGGGGTGCATGATTTGCGTACGCGTCAATCTGGGCGTAATAAGATTGTACAATTTCATATGGAGATAGATCGCGATCTGCCACTTTGGCAAGCTCATGATGTTGCAGAGAAAATAGAGCAAGAATTATTGCTCGAGTTTCCTGAGGTCGATGTGATTATTCATCAAGATCCGTATCCACCTCAAGTTGTGTAAGCCCATTGGTGTCATAATGTCACGGACAGTATTTTTTGTATTTTCGTTGTATTCATTTAGATGAGTCCTTTTAGAATGTGTTCTAGGTTTATATAGTGATTTTTCTTTTCTCGATGGGTAGAGTTGCTTATCTGTGTATTGCGCACCATGATACAGGTCAACCCCTTGAGGATAGGCAGGTAGCAAGGTTGAAGGGTAGTAATGGGGGTGGAGTACGATCGATATGAGTGGTGATATGCAGAATCAAGGGGTACAAGCCGAGGCACTAAATGCAATGCAGGAACCATCGTTTTTTGGTTCCAGTTGCACCTCAGTCGAGTTAATTGAAACACACATATCCTATGTTTTTTTGGTGGGTAATGTAGTTTATAAAATGAAGAAATCGGTAGATTTTGGTTTTTTGAATTATTCAACGCTGGAAAAAAGAAAATATTATTGTGATATTGAAATTACCTTGAATCGACGTTTGGCCCCAGAGTTATATATCGGTGTTGTTGCAATTTGTAGAGATAGCAAGACGGGCGAAATTCTACTGAATGATGTTGTTAATAATGAAGTTGAAATTATTGAATATGCGGTGAAAATGCATCGTTTTGAGCAAGCATCAATTTTGACACAGTGGATGCAATCCCAATTGCCATTAATACGAGAAACTCAGTTTTCTTTGTTAGGTTCGCGTATTGCGGAGTTTCATTTATTTACCCCTCAATTAGCGACTCAAGGCGATTGTGCGCTAGGTAAAGAGGCAAGCATAAGGTTCGCAGTAGAACAAAATTTTCAACAGATATTTAGTTTTATTTCTGAGGAGTCAGATAAAAAATGCCTGAAGCTCTTGTCTGAGTGGAGTGAAGGTGAGTTGAAACGATATTCGTCGTTGTTTGAACAGCGATTTGTTGATGGTTTTGTTCGAGAGTGCCACGGAGACTTACATACCGGCAATATAGCTATTATCGATGACAAACCCTTGTTGTTTGATTGTATCGAGTTTAATGATCAATTCCGCTGTATTGATGTTATGAGTGAAGTTGCATTTCTGGTAATGGATCTGGAGATGATGGATGCATCAAAAGAAGCCATGGATGTACTTAATACTTATTTATTCAGAACGGGAGATTATGAAGGGTTGACGCTGCTGGTTTTTTATAAAGTCTATCGTGCAATGGTTCGGGCAAAAGTCGCAATTTTACGCTTGGCGCAAGAGGGGCTTTCTGCTGCGGATACATTGGTAGCGCTAGGGAATTATCGTCGCTATATTAAATTGGCGATGTCTTATATTAAGACCTCTACTCCAGGGTTGATAATGACTCATGGTGTTTCTGGGACTGGGAAGACAACTGCAGCGCGGTATCTGTCGCGTCGCTGGCCTGGGGTTCACTTGCGGGCGGATGTTGAGCGAAAGAGGGTGTTTGGGCTTAAGGAGCTTGATTCAAGTAAAGAGCGGGGGCTTGATATTTACACCTCGTTTGCGACAACACAGACATTTGAACGACTGTGGGATATTGTGGATTTATTGTTAGAGACGGGTATTAATGTCGTTCTGGACAGCACCTTTCTAAACATCGGTGCAAGGGAGCGTTTTTTAACGTTAGCAGAAGAGAAAGGCTGTTCTGTTCATATTCTGTCTTGTCAGTTAAGAGGGGAGGTTCTTCGACAGCGGCTAATAGCGCGACAAAATGCTGGAGATGATGCGTCAGAAGCGGATGTCTTTATAATGGAGCAACAGTTAGGAGCTGAAGAGCCATTAACAAAAGGTGAGCTGAGGAAAACCTACCTTGTGGATATGCAGGACGGAGCCGAGGCGTTGGTCGGTGTGTTGAGTAAGTTGTTAGAAGAGGAGTGATGGAGAAGAAATAATAGCAAAAGCTATTATTTCTCTACAGAATCAAGCTGTGCAATTACGTCTGCAATGCGTTTTTCCATCTCGTCAATCATTTCCCATGTCGTGTGAACAGGAAGCGCTGCGATTCGGTTACGACCCATTTTAAACAGGCCTTTTTGAATGTATTCAAGATCTTCTTTGACTGTGGTGCTCATGATGTAGCCTCGGTAATGCCCTGGGTATACTGTGATAATAGTGCGGTGGATAGTACAGAGTTTATATTGGCAATACAAGAGACTGAGGGTGCCTGGTCATAACACATAGAGGCTAGACCTTATGTATTATGGAGACCTTCTGTTGTTGATTTAAGCACCGAGTGTAATTCGTACTGAGTGCCCTCTTTGTTCAGTTCAATGTAGAAAAAGTAATTTCGAGATGCCTTTAAGGTCATGGGGGTGTTTTTCCCTTTAAGTCCGACATTTCGCAAACCTGCATTGACTTCTAGTGTGGTTTTTTCTCCTGGGCCTAATGTGGCAACAACCCAGTCATCGATTGATACCGCGGTTATGATAGGGACACTCCTATCATTTCGATTGCGAACAAAGGTTATGCGGGCTTTTCCAGAGCTCATATGGCTCATCGCAGGCTGAAAATGTGACGTTGAAGGTGATTCGTTAGGGGTTGAGGAGCAAGCGGTTAGGGCTATTCCTAAAAGCATAATAAACAAGCAATTTTTCATTGTTATACACTCTATTTTTGTTGTTTTTGTTAGTGCGCTTGATTCTGACACAGTTCACAGTTTTTTTGCAAAAGAAACTGGTCAAAATGCCGAACAACTTTGACCAAAAATTGAACTTCGTCTACCTTGTAAGGGTATAAGGAAAATACCTTTGTCCCATGGGTAAAGGTAAAAACGTTAACTATCAATCGCTTAAGGTTTAACCTAATAAGGTTTTTCTGATTGCCTGTTTCATTGGTTCAACAATATATTGATCAAAATTAGAGACACTTTAATGTCATACAGAGTACGCGTGGTTATATGCTGGGCTTGGTTGATTGGATTTTGCTTTGTTGGGAGTAATGTGTACGCCGCCGAGGTTCAGTTTGACGTGGTGCTTCAGAATGATACGCGCTCTCTCAGTATTGGTACGTCATTGGAGTATTTTGAGGATGCAACAGGCGGCTACTCTTTAGATGATGTTAGAGAGCCAGGTTTGTCAGACCGTTGGTTGAAAAGTGTAAAAAATGTGCCTAATTTCGGTTTTTCTTCGTCGGCATATTGGTTTCGTTTTAAGTTATCAAACGCGAGTAATGAGCGTTTCTCGGGATTGCTGGAGCTTGGTTACCCGTTATTAGATTTTGTTGATGTATACCTATTATCTGCCGCTAATGAGAAGAAAGCGATGCCAGATTATTTATTAGGTGACTCAAAAACGTTTGACCAAAGAGTGATACCTCATCGTAACTTTTTAATTCCATTGATGATGCCAGCACATGAATCTTCCTATGTTTATATTCGGGTTGAGACCGGAAGTGCAACACAGTTGCCGATTGTTATCTGGGAGGATCAGGCGTTTTATCAAGCGGATGCCGACTGGTTAATGCTACAAGGTGTTTTTTACGGAATTATGCTGATTATGGCGTTGTACAATTTATTCGTATTTGTGGCAATTAGGGATGTAAGTTATTTCTACTACGTATGTTATGTCGTTGGTTTTGCCGGCGTAATGGCATCTATTCAAGGTTTAGGCTTTCAGTATGTTTGGGCTGATAGTTTGTTGCTCCAGGATCGAGCCCCTGTGTATAGCATCTTGTTTGCTGTTCTTGCTGTGGTGGTATTTACCGATAGATTCTTAAGCCTAGAGGCGCGTTCGGAAGGTTTGCATAAAACAGGCACGTTAATTGTGATGTCCATTGTCGCGGCAAGTTTTCTTGCTTTTTTATTGCCATATTCTCTTTCCATTCGTATCGCAGTGATGTTGGTAATAGCCATTGCACTATATTGTATGACTGCAGGTATTATCATCAGCTCTTACGGTCATAAAGAGGCGAAATATTATACGGTGGCGTGGAGTGTACTTATTGCTAGTATTTTAGTGCTTGCACTGAATAAATTGGGTTTTTTGCCAAGAAATATATGGACAGAAAATATGGCACAGGTGGGGGCTGCGATAGAGGTGACTTTATTGTCATTGGCTCTTGCTGATCAAATTAACCGTGAGCGAAATGAAAAACTGACGGCGCAAGATGAAGCAATTCATCAGGAGAGAGAGGCTCGTCTTGCCCACCAGCAGTCTGTTGAGGCTCACAAGAAAGCAGAAGAACAACTAACAGGTAGAGTAAAAGAGCGTACGTTTGAATTAGAGTCAGCTTTGGAAGATCTTTCCATTGCAAATAGAAAGCTGAAAGAAATATCTACGATAGATGGCCTGACAGGTGTGCGAAACCGGCGTTACTTTGATTTAATGATATTAAAAGAATTTCAAAAATGTCGAGAAAGTGATCGCCCTATGACATTAATGATGTTGGATATTGATCATTTTAAAAATTTAAATGATCAACATGGACATTTGTGTGGCGACGAGTGTTTGAGAGCAATAGCATCTGTTATCAACGATACGGTTAAGTGGCCAGCCGATGGTGTGGCTCGGTATGGAGGAGAAGAGTTTGTTGTGGTGTTGCCAAAAACCGCGATGAAAGGAGCAGAGTTATTAGCGGAAAAAATTCGATCACAGGTCGAATCTAGAGTGTGGGATATTGGTGGGGAAGCGCTAAGCGCTACCGTTAGTATCGGTATAGCATCACTGGAAAAGGTTTCTGATAACGACACCCCTGAAAAGCTAATTGCAAAGGCTGACGAGGCTTTGTATCGAGCGAAGGGCAGCGGTAGAAATCAGGTGTGTGTGGCATGAGTTATTTTAAGAGAAGGCCTTATCGGATATTGCTTGTTCTTGTTGTTCTTTGCCTGGTTAGTATGTCAAGCCGGGCTGAATTGGTACTCAGCCGTTTTTCCGGTAATGAGAATTTGTCCCAATACTTATCATTTGTAGAGGACAAGGGATCTGTTTTGTCTGTTGATGATATATATCGATCATTTGATGATTTACGTTGGACAGAAAATCGAGAGACGGAATTGAATTTAGGATTTACCCAGTCCACTTATTGGTTTCGTATGGCAATGAGAAATGACATGGCTACCAAATTTTCCGGTGTATTGGGAATAGAATATCCTTTGTTGGATGATATTCAAATTTACCAGGTTATTGATGGAGGTAGGCCGTGGCCGGTTGCTCATGTAGGAGATTTGCAAGCGTTTTCTAAGCGTCTTATACCTCACCGAAATTTTTTGGTGCCGATTGAACAGGCTGCAGGAACTGATGCGGTTTACTTGATTCGAGTTAAAACCACTAGTGCATTGCAGTTGCCGTTGTATTTGGGTAGTGAACGAGATTATTTGATTAATGATTTTGATTGGATGATAGGGCAAGGTGTGTTTTTTGGCATCATGTTCATTATGGCGGCATATAACCTGTGTGTTTATGTGGGTGTGAGAGATAAAAGCTACTTATATTTTGTCGCTTACATCGTAGCTTTCTCTTGTGCAGTTGCCAGTATTCAGGGTACGGGGTATCAATACCTTTGGCCTGAAAACGTTGCGTTTCAGTCAAAGTGTGTGTCCTGGTTTATATTGATGTCGATTGTGTGTGGAGCGTTATTTGCCGATGGTTTCTTGGATGTGAAAACCAATGATGCATTGCTGTACAGTGTATTGAAAGTTGTTGGTGGGGCTGCTTTGTTTGGTGCCGTGCTGGTGCCCTTTATTGATTATCAATATAGTATCCAGGTTGCAATTGCCATGGCCTTGATAGGTTGTGCATATTTTATGGTGTTAGGTGTTATTCTTTGGATGAAAGGCGTTCGTGAGGCCTCTTATTTCTCTATTGCTTGGGTCGTCGTGTTGTCGGCGATAATTGCGTGGACACTAAATAAATTGGGTTTAGCCCCTAGAAATTTTTTAACGGAATACTTCTCGCAGTTTGCTCTTTCCTTTGAAGTAGCTTTGCTTTCGTTTGGTTTGACGGATCGAATAAATAGAGAGCGAATGGAGCGTATCCAGGCGAAAGAATTGGCGTTGACCTTTCAGCGTCGAGTTGTTGCAGCACAAAAAGACGTGCTTCATGCCCATGAAGCGGCCGAAAAGCAGTTAGGCAAGAAAGTGGATGAGCGCACTAAAGAAATAAATGATGCAATGGCTCAATTATCAAAGGCAAATGCCAAGTTGAAATCTATGTCAATCATTGATGGATTGACCGGGATTCGCAATCGCCGATACTTTAATGAAATGATTGAACGAGAAGTAACAAAGACTCGTGATAATGCCAACCCTATCGCATTGTTAATGATGGATATTGATAATTTTAAATTATTGAATGATCAATATGGGCATCTCGTTGGGGATGAATGTTTACGAGCGGTTGCTGAAGCTGTTCAGGATGTGGTTACTTGGCCAATTGATGCTGTATGTCGTTATGGCGGTGAAGAGTTCGCAGTGTTGTTGCCAAATACCCCAGTGATTGCCGCGCACGCAATGGCGGAGAAAATCCGAAAATGTGTCGAGCATCTTGGTTTTGAAAATGAGTCAGTGAAAGTAACATTAAGTATTGGTGTTGCTGGCTGGGCTGAGATTAGTGACGAGGCCAGCCCGGAAGCATTGATAGAGGAGGCTGATAAGGCGTTGTATAAAGCAAAAGACCAGGGCCGAAACTGTGTGGTTGGGGCTTAAGGTCGCTGTTTAAGCCCCCTACCTTTGGCGCCTGCTTTTGTCGCCTAGAATGCAGCAGCTTGAAAATTTAGGGTGTAGAGCTTAAGGCGTTTTTGTTGCATTTTTAACGCGTATTCCATTTCTTTAAAACGAGTCGTTACTGCGGCGAACTCCCACTTAAATTGAAGTGCATTGTGTAGCGACTGTCGCTTGGTTTGGTACCAATCTGCACGTAACGACGTCCATTCTGATAGAGTGACAAGAAACTCATCGTATTCCTTTTCTAACGATGACTTCCACGTTTCAAGGTTCGCTAAGTGACAGGACTCTAGTTGCTTGCTTGCTTGGTTGAATTGCATTTTTATTTGCGCTTCACGTATTTTAAAGACGGGCACTCGGCGTAGATTACTCGCAAGGCCAACCCATGAAAGCCCACTAATTAACCATTTTGTTGGATCAAATTGCCACCATCGAACACCATTTCGATAATCCGTTTGAAAATGATGATGAAAATTATGGTAACCCTCGCCATAGGTTAGGAGTGCAATAAGAGGACTGTCTTTTGCTGTGTTGGTGTCAGTGTACGGCTGTTTTCCCCACATGTGAGCGAGGCTGTTTATGAAAAATGTGGTGTGATGTGTGATAACGATGCGTAAAACACCAACGAGCAACATTGTACCGATAATATCGCCATGAATGACACCAAGCAATAATGGTACAAGGATGTTGCTAGCAAGCGTGAGTAATAAATAATGCTTGTGTTGGAAAGCAACAATGGGGTCTTTCATTAGATCTTTCACGTTTGAAAAATCATCTTTTCCACTAGGGTAAGCTCGTAGCATCCAGCCGATGTGAGCAAACCAAAAGCCACGCTTTATAGAGTATGGATCTTTATCGTTATTATCTATATGCCGGTGATGACGTCGGTGGCCAGAGGCCCATACAAGTACACTGTTTTGTAGAGCGTGAGTGCCCCAGAAGGCAAAAAATAGACGTATTAGAAAGTGAGCGTTGTAGGCATTATGGGACCAAAGTCGATGGTAGCCAGCAGTGATGGATATTCCGCAAAGTGCTACCGTAGCCAGCATCATTATCCACTGGGAGGGGTCAAAACCATGAGTTATTCCATAAGCAGGCACACCAACGGCCGCAACCAAAAACGTGATGCTGAACATTAACGTCGTGACCCAGAGCAAAGGGGCGTTATGTTTAGGTGTTTCTTTCATGGGTTAATCCTGTTAAATCAACATCTTATAATAATGAACAAGTGTTTTGTTTTTTGATTTTACAGTATTTGATGGGAAACGTACACAATATGGGCGAATTCTATGGAAAGGTGTGGGATAGGGTGGCGTTAAAAATGACAAAGGTGAGTGACAAGAGTTGTTGTAAAGACATAAAAAAAGGAGCCACTGAATCAGCGGCTCCTTTTAAAACGATCTAAATGGCGTTATTTATTCAGCTGCCTCAGCTGTTTCTTCAGGTTGACCTTTTTCAACAAGATCACTGAAAGTTTGTTCGCTAGACTCTTT
Source organism: uncultured Gammaproteobacteria bacterium (assembly GCA_913063495.1). GTDB lineage: Bacteria > Pseudomonadota > Gammaproteobacteria > Pseudomonadales > Ketobacteraceae > 42-54-T18. The sequence goes on from CAJXXT010000099.1 coordinate 10,562, forward strand.
TGCTTTTGCAATAAATCCTAAAGAAGCGCTACGAATAGAGCTAATAGAACCTTTCACATCGTCAAACTGTCCAGAAACATCTTTTGTTAGCTGTGCTAACAATGACTCTGCACCATCAGCTTCAGCTGCTTTTTGAGCTTCGCCGGCTTCAACAAGTCCATTGAACTGCTTGTTGCCTTCTTCTTTAATCAGTAGATAAAGGCCACGTGATGCATTGATCACTTGGTCAAGTGTAGTGTTAAATTGCTCAAGCTGCTCTTTTACGCGATCTGAAATTTCCGTCATCATAATTCCCTTGATTACTGATCATAAATTGATCATAAAATAAAAAACACTCGGTAAAGACAATCTCACCACTATGGTGTACTGCGGGGGCTCTTCACAGAGATCCCTCCGGCGTGCGTACTTCGTATTACATGAGGCAATCTAACGGAAAAATATGACATTTCCGTGATACAGAGCTACCTTCATACTGCTTACAACGCAGGCTTTATCACCATAACTTCTGGCGGACAACACAGGCTTTACTGGGGGCAATACTACGGATAAAAATTAGAATAAAAACCCTAATTACGTATATAAGCTTGACGTTTTGCGATCAATTTACTTTATTGTAACGCGAAATCATTTCGCCGGCGCCGAGGGAGCACACCGTTAACCATTTTTTTGGCTGCATGATAACCAGATAGTTTTTCTTTGGGGAAAAAAGGGCCAACACCTTTTATTTCTTCTACATCCGCAACACGGTAACGCTGATCTGCGCATTTTAAGATTGCGGATGAAATGTTAACAATTCGTGTATCTCCAAAAGGTGAGCCAACGCCACTGTTGAGAGTTAAACCCACAGAAATATCCCGTATGGGGTCTGCCCAAGCCCCCGATCCACCAAAACCAAAATGACCAAAACATTGCTGTGTGCTAGAACCTAAAGCAAAGACTCGATGATAACCTAGTCGCCAGTGCATCGGTAAAGGGATAACTTTACCCGGGTCTCGATTTTGAATCTGCATCATGTTTTGCACGGCTGCTCGGGAGAGAATACGTGTGCCATCAATCTCACCGCCATTGGCGAGCATAGCGTAAACCTTCGCTAATGAGCGAGATGTGAACATGCCGTTCATTGCTGGCATACAGGCATTTGCGATATCTGCGTGATTCAGGTCTAAGTACAGCATTCCTCGGGGGATTAGTGCTGAGATTGTTTGGTCGAGGTCAACGTTGACTAACTTTAACCCTTGGGTAAGTGCTTTTAGCGCATTTCGTTGAAGGATGCGTTCAACTTGCTTTCCTGTGCGCTCACCCCCAATGCTATTGATGAGGTGCGCTCGACGTTTGTTTTGTTCCGGCGGCATACCGACAAATAACCCATCGAGACCTAAGGGTTTTGACAGTTTCTCTGTTAAGATTTGTTCAAATGACTTGTTGGTGACACGGTGAATTAGTTCACCAATAAGCCAGCCGTAGGTTAGGGCGTGATAACCATTGTGTTGCCCTGGGGTATGTATAGGCCGTGCGCGTTCAATTGCACCCACCATAAAGTCCCAGTCGAGCATCTGTTCTGCATCATCGATCATATCTCTAATGTGGAACAATCCAGCTTCGTGGCAAAGTAGCTGGCGAACCGTGATATCTTTTTTTCCTTTTTGGCCAAACTCGGGCCAATGTTTAGAAACCGGATCGTTGTAATCGAGAAGACCTTGATCAACGAGAATGTGTAGGAGAGTAGAGGCAATTCCTTTGGTGGTCGAAAAAGACATGGCCAGTGTGTCAGATTGCCAAGCGTCACCATCCTTGTTACGAGTACCACCCCATATGTCGACGACACATTGCCCTCTGTGGTAAACGGTTAGTGCTGCACCACCGGGTTTGTTACGGGGGATCTGGTTACGTAATAAATCTGCGACTTTGCCGAAATCTGGATGTACGTAACCTTGCAGCATACTTTTTCCTTATTTTTGTTGTACATACATAGATTTATAGCAGTTATGTGGAGAATTGACATGAAATTGACGCAATAAAATGGGTTGTTTTGGTGCGCTTTTGTGTGATAGAAGCAAGGGGGGTTGCTTGTAGAGCTGGCTTACTTGGCTCTGCTGTCATAGTGCTTAAAGAATTATGGTGGTTAAATAGCCCGCATTAAACGAGATTAGATAGGAGTAATTACATTGACCCACTATACGGCTTTTGCCGCTTCAGAATCACTGCGATGTCTAAATGAATCCTTCGTGGCTGAATTGGCAACGTCACCCTCTCGTTCGTTGGCCCCGGATATTGTTAGGCTGTTAGAGTTGTTTTCTGATGAGTGCATGGATGCATATTTCCTAAGCCCTGTTGAAATGATAGATTTAAATCCGATGGGCAAGAAGATTGTTTTGGGTGGTGTATCCGCGATCAAAAAGACGATTAAACTTGCGCTAAGAAAGGTGTTAGGAAAAGTCCCTAATAGCGAACTAGTACCGCTGGCAGATTATATCGATTCAATGCTGCTAAAGCCGGAAGAGGGCGGTGATTTACCAACCTATATTGCCGTAGCGTTGCCTGATGAGTTGTATCAACGCATTGTGGATGTAGTAAAAAGAGGGCGGGATACGGAGCCGCACTTGGTGGCAAAAGAATTCTCGATTGCATTGTGTGAATTGGTGGATGTTGCTATTGAAAGTTATTTTGAGCGACCGATTGAAATGATGAAATTGGGTTACCTGTCCGAGAAAATTGCTCGCCTGGCAAATGACACTGTGAGCTCTGGAGCAAAAACGGTGATTAAAAAGGTGACTAAAACTATGCGCAATAAAGAGTTGCTGGCTTTCTTTTGGTTTGCTGAATCAATTATTGTTGATGGTCCTGCAAAGAAGTCGGCGAGTGCTGCTTAATATTAAGTCCCCTGCACGTTCTGCCTAGGGAGGGAGGGGGGTGTCTGTTGAAGAGATGGGGTTAATGAGTGGGTTGAAGGGTTTGTTGTATTACTTTTTGTATCACCTGTTGTACAGTATAAATATCAACGACATTCCCTTGCAGCATTCGATCGAGTGGTGATTCATAGCTAAGCTCTGGATGTGGTGCATGTAACATATCGATGGTGTTGTTTGGTATGTTGGAGCGTGTATTTTTAAAAACATCGTCAATGTTGAGCAGGTATGAAATACGCTCTAATGTGTCGCGAGGAAGGGTGCCTGTTCTACCATTTTTCCAGTTTGCATAGGTTGATGTTGCTGTAAGGCCGAGTAGCGTCATTGCATCTTGTCGGCTGAGTTTCCAGCGGTGAGCAATATCAAAAAAACCCTTTAATGCAAGTTCTGCGATACCTCTTCTTGCAACGATGTCGTGCTTGTCCATGTTGTATCTTAACTCTTGCTAGAAATATTCTTACAAAAAAGGCCGATAGAATAATTCTATCGGCCTTGGTTTAAGCAGGTTTCGTATTAGTAACGATACTTGCCTTCATTAATGTTACTTAAGATTTCATCGGTGACTGGTACGTATTCATCAGTGCCTGGTAACCAAGCATAAACGGCTTCACCGCTTGTTTTACTTGGGTCAAATGCTTCATCTTTAAGGTTTGTTTTTTGATACTTAAAGGTACCTGTTGTTTCCATTTGCACTTTTACGCGAAGGAACAATGGTACTGCGTAGATAGGCATTTCACCTTTAGCAAAAGATAATAAATCTTTAAAGTCTAACGCTTCAACGGGAACAGAGGGTGTGATTGACGCCATACCAGCACGGCCGTTGGTGTTTGGTATTTCAACCCCGTAAGCTACTGCCTCAGAAATTTGAGGGTGTCGAGTCATTATGTTTTCCACTTCGGTAGTGGAAACATTCTCTCCCTTCCACCGATAGGTGTCACCTAGGCGATCAACAAACTGAACGTGACCAAAGCCAATGTCCCTTAATAGATCGCCAGTGTTAAAGTAGCGGTCGCCCTTTTCAAATACATCTTGGAAGATGACTTTTTTGGTTTTTTCTGGGTCGGTATAACCATCAAGAGGTGACTTGTCATCAATTTTGGCAAGCAATAAACCTTGGCCGCCTTTTTCTGCCTTTTTCATAAAACCGTCGGTATTATAATATGGCTTATCATTCTCTTTGTCATATTGTACTAATGACCAGGGGATGGGGGAGAAACCAACTGTGTTGTCAAAGTTAAGAATGTTGGTGAAACCAATGTTACCGTCGCTTGCTGCGTAAAGTTCGCAGACATGGCTTACGTTAAAGCGGCGCTTAAACGGCATCCAAACACCAGGGCGCAATCCGTTACCTACCATTTTAACCACAGGGTTATCAGAATCATCAGACTTCTCTGGTTGATCCATAAGGTAGCGGCATAGCTCCCCAACATAACCAATCGCAGTGGCATTAAATTTGCGAGTGTCTTTCCAGAAATTACTGGCAGAGAATTTACGGCGAATGGCAAAACCAGATGCTCCGGCAATAGCGGAACCCCAACAAACGACGAGGCCTGTTGCATGGTAAAGCGGTAGGGTTGAGTACATAACATCTTTAGGCGTCATCTTTAATGACGTGATACCAAAACCACCGTAAGACTTCATCCAGCGACCGTGTTTGAAAATACCGGCCTTTGGTAATCCTGTAGTACCCGACGTGTAGATATAAAAACAAGGATCGTTCACATAGATCTTGTTTGTTGTATCTGGATTGTGGGTAGGGCTACTAGCAGATTCAGTAGAAAGGTTGACATAACCCTTTGGTGCAGTGCCTGGGTCTTTTGTGGTATCGGTATCTGCAACAAAATACGTATGATTGTCATCGATATTGATGTCACCACGAACTTCGTCGTATATTGTTGAGAGTTCCTCTCCAATGATAACGGCTTTTGGTTTGACGAGATTAAAGCTGTGGATCAGTACTTTATGTGTCTGAGAGGTGTTAATCATCGCGCAGACCGCACCAACTTTTGCAACGGCTAGCACATTAACCAGAAGCTCTGGACGGTTTTCAATCAAAATCCCAACGACGTCGCCTTTTTGTATGCCCTGGCTAATCAGGTGGTGGGCTATGCGGTTTGACCACTGATTGACTTCATCGTAGGTGAAGCGAACGTTCTCATAAAGTAATGCTGAGCCTCTAGGGTTACGTTGTGCGGCTTGTTCAAATGCCCAACCTAGGCCACAAGATTGCGTCGGATCGGTAATGTTGGAAATTTTCAATCCTTTGACGATGCTAGGAAGCCCCTTCACGATGGAAGGAACTTTTTTCATCATCATACCCCACGTAATCATGTCTGTATTACTGCTGCTCATGGAACCCCCAAGGCTATCCTAAATTGATCAGGTTAAAAGAAACTATTTGTGAGTGGAACGAGTAAAGCAATGCACGAGTGTCTAGCGGCTCGAGAATACATTTAAGTGCAAATTGAATGCTTGCGATTGCTTTTTGATCAGGTCTGTTCGAATGCTATACAAAACAGAGTTTTCGTTGTTATCCACTTTTTACAAGGTTTTTACAAGGTGTAACATACCCATATGTGGCCAGCCATGCAAGTGAATAGCGGTTAGAATGTCTTCATGGACTGAATAAAGATACATAATGTAGATATCGTAAGGCTTACTAGGTTGTTATAGGAAAAACTCGGATGAAATAAGGGCACAGAGGCCCCTATTCTCTAGTCTTCTGTTAGCGTTTCTATTTGAATCAATAGCTGGCGGATTTTCACTTGATCGCCAATAGCAGCTGAGATTTTACTCACCACACCGTCGCAGTCTGCCTTGATCTGGTGTTCCATTTTCATGGCCTCAACCACTGCCAGGGTTTGTCCGGTTGATACGGAGTCACCTTCACTGCATAGTATGTCGATTACTGCTCCGTCCATTGGGGCTACAATCTTACCAGATCCAACCCCGTCGGAGCTGACAGGCGGCCGGTGAGAAATTTCTGTCAACCCTAAACTGTGCTTTCCAGTGTCGATATAAACGGTGTTTTCTTGGATGGTATAGGCTGAGCTGTATTTCACTCCACCAAATACGTAGCTAACAAACCCATTGGTAGTATCAATGATAGAAATAATATGGGTGTCAGCATTGATGCCTACGACGCTGTATTCGTTGGTGTTTTCAGTGGGTAATAACTCCAATTTCACGTCGTCATCACCTGATGCAAATGTAATGGGTCGTGATAATGCATTTGCACTGTGCCAGCCCTTAAAGCGCTTGCGTTGTTCTGAGCTTGATGTGTCCGTGTGATGGTGGAATAGTGCGCCAGCTAATGCCAACTCTTGTGTGCTGGGTTGATAGGGCGAAAGGCTTTCGTCTTCTGCAAATTGCTCTTGTATGAACGCCGTCGTTGCATTACCTGCAATAAAATGGGGATGACTGATAATGTTTTGTAGAAACCATTTGTTCGTGTGAACACCAAATAGCACGGTATCTTCAATGGCGCGACGCAATTTACGAATCGCCTCTTCACGGTCTTTTCCCCACACAATGATTTTTGCGAGCATTGGATCATAGAACGGTGAAACATCAGAACCTTGCTGAATGCCATGGTCGATACGTGCATCAGAATGGGTATTTCGATCCAGTGGAGTGATCCATCGATATACCGGGCCGGTTTGAGGCATAAATTGATTGGCTGGATCTTCCGCGTATAGCCGAACTTCCATCGCGTGACCAGTGAGGGTAACTTGGTCTTGGCTAAGAGGAAGGGGATGACCGGATGCCACTAACAGCTGCCATTCTACCAAATCTAATCCGGTAATAAGTTCTGTGACCGGGTGCTCTACTTGCAGGCGGGTATTCATTTCTAGGAAATAAAACTCGCCATTGTCAGCCAGTAAAAACTCAACCGTTCCTGCTCCAACATAATTACAGGACTTGGCGGCTAACACGGCTGCTTCCCCCATACGTTGGCGTAATTCTTCGTTTACGGCAGGTGAGGGTGCTTCTTCAACAACTTTTTGGTGACGACGTTGAACAGAGCAATCCCGTTCTCCCAAATAAATGATGTTGCCTTGAGAATCTCCGAAAACTTGGATTTCTACATGGCGAGGGTTTAATACGGCACGCTCCAGAATCAATTCGCCGCTCCCGAAAGCGTTCTCAGCTTCACTGCGCGCAGATTTTATCGTTTGTTCTATGTCGTCAAAATCAGAGACAAAACGCATACCACGACCGCCGCCACCTGCTGAGGCTTTGACCATCAGTGGTGCACCGATTTCTTTGGCTTGAATCGCGAGAAAATCAATGGATTGATCTTCTCCTTGATAGCCTGGAATGCATGGAACACCAGCGTCTTGCATTTCAATCTTTGACTGACGCTTGGAGCCCATTAATGTGATGGCTGCACTTGAAGGCCCAATAAAAGTAATGCCCTTTGTTTTGCAAATATCAGCAAACTCAGCATTCTCTGAAAGAAACCCATAGCCAGGATGGATTGCATCAGCTCCGACAAGTTCGGCTGCTGCTAAAATTTTATCAACACAAAGGTAGGACTCAGAAACGACGGATGAACCGATATGTACCGCTTCATCGGCGACACGAACGTGGCGAGCATTTGCGTCTGCATCGCTATATAGCGCTACCGTTCGATAACCCAGGCGCTGAGCTGTTTGCATGACCCTAACTGCAATCTCACCACGGTTAGCGATAAGTATTTTGGAAAATGTTGCCATTTTTATCTCCATTAAATAATGTTTTTGCCTTTATTTAAAACGGCAACACTAGCTGGCCCACGTCGGTAGACGCTTTTGTATAAATGCCATGGTGCCTTCTGAGCCTTCGGGGCTTTGTACCGCTGTTGCGAAGTCGACGGCTGCTTGGTCGAGTAAGGTTTCCATGTCGGTGTTACCAACGTTAAGAATTAATTCTTTGGTGGCCCGGTTAGCTAATGGGCCGCAACGTTTGACTTGTAATAACACATCAGAAAGCTGCTGTTCCAAGGTTTCATTTGTATCGCATACATAATGGGCGATGCCTATACGGTAAGCTTCATCACCGTTAAAGCGAGCTCCCAATAATGTTAAGCGCCGCGCTTGTGTTAGCCCGACACGGGTAACAACAAAAGGAGCAATTTGCGCCGGGATAATACCCAGACCTGTTTCGGGTAAACCGAATTGAGCATCCTTTTTTGCAATAGCAACGTCAGAAACACACGCCAACCCAAAACCACCGCCTAATACGGCACCTTCAAGAACAGCAATAACAACTTGCGGTGCTTGGTTTGCTTGAGTGATCATTCGACCAAATTGTCGGTTAAGTTCAGCGAAAGGATCCGTTTTACCTGCTTCGATGGCTGCTTGTATTTGCATGCGTGCGCCGGCCATGTCCTTTATATCGCCACCAGCGCAGAAATGGTTATCTGCCCCGCGTAATACAACCGCTCGAATATCAACGTTGTCTTTGATTGCTTCAAATACGGCCATCAGCTCATTGACCATGGCTAGGCTCATTGCGTTTCGACATTTAGGGCGATTCAATGTGATGAATAGCGCATGATCTCGTTGTTCAAGTATTAATGTATCTGTTTGTGGCAGTTGATTTTCCGACATGATATTTACCCTTTCTTTTTACTAGGTAAAATATCCATAGTTTTACAGATGATACCGAGCATGATTTCATCGGCACCACCACCAACAGAGGCGAGACGCCCATCGCGAAACATTTGGCTAACGGGGTTGTCCATCATGTAGCCCATGCCTCCCCAATATTGTAAGCATGAGTCAGCAACTTC
>CAJXXT010000100.1 GCA_913063495.1 uncultured Gammaproteobacteria bacterium
CGTGGCACCGTACCATCAATACCAATAGCAGAGGGGGCAATAGGCTGCTCGCCTCGATAGATTTCATGAGACACTCGACCGGTATGCCACAACTGGGCAAATATCTTGCCACCGTTTTGATGCACCCGCTGCGTAACGTTCTTCCATCCCTCTATTTGCGCCTCAGTATATAGACCCGGTGTATTCGGGTAGCCCTGAGCCCCTTTGGAAACCTGTGTGGCTTCAGTAATAATCAGGCCAGTATCAGACCGACGTGCATAATAAGCCGCCATGTCTTCAGTTGGCACTAACGCATCATCTGCCATGCTACGGGTCAGTGGCGCCATGATCAGACGGTTATTGAGGGTCAGGCCAGCGCCTAAGTCTACGTTGGTAAATAGGTGTTCACGACTCATTATCTTTCTCCAGTATTCACGCTATTTGCGGTGATGGACGATTTTGTTTAGGGCTATTCGGTTAGCTGAAACCAGTGTGACAGTTTCCCTAACCTTTACTAGATGGGGTTTTTATATAACACTGTTCTCTTTAAGTGAACGATAAACCTGCACAAGGGCAATATGATGGATGAACTGAAACGAATTGGCGTGTTTACTAAAGTGGTGCAAGCACAAAGTTTCTCCGGAGCAGCACGTAAGCTCGGTGTCGCCAAATCCGCTGTGAGCAAGCAAATCAGTTTGCTAGAGCAAGAAGTAGGCGCACGCCTGCTCAATCGATCCACCCGTAAACTAAGCCTTACCGAGGCCGGCGAGATTTACTACCGTCACTGTGAGCAGATTGTGGATCGAGCCAACATCGCCCTCAATGAACTGCGCCAATATCAAAATCAACCCACCGGCACCCTTCGTGTGTCCAGTACAATCTCCTTTGGTACCTCGCTCCTGATTCCAGTCATTAAAGAATTGCGCTGTCTATATCCGTTATTAAAGATTGATCTGCAATTAGACGACCGTGTAGTGGACATGGTGGAGGAAGGTATAGATCTCACTATTCGAGTTGGGCGGTTACAAGACTCTAACTTAATCGCGAAAAAGCTATGTGATACACCAGCGGTGGTGTTTGCCTCACCCGAATATTTGGCACGTTATGGTACACCACAAACGCCAACCGATTTATGCGATCATCAATGGATTAATTTATCGATTACCTCTACGCCAATGCGTAGATCATTTAGACATAAATTAACGCAACAAGAAGAAAATCCACAGGTCAGTGGTAACCTTAAAATTAATTCTGTGGAAGGTGTCGTAGCCGCAGCCAAACACGGATTAGGAATATCTATCATCGCAAAAACAACCATTTGCGAAGAATTACACACAGGTAAGCTGGTACCTTTATTGGAAGATTATGCATTAGATCCGATAGGCGTCTATGCGCTCTACCCCCACCGTGAACACTTACCACCCAAAGTGCGGATCTTTATGGATTTTCTGGAAAAGCATTGTGGCAACGCCAGTTGGGCGTTGCCAAGATAAGCTTTCGAATACATCAGGCTTTTCTTACTTCATTGTTCGATACTGCAAGATTAACCCTATAATCTCATGATCACTTGTAGTAGAAGACAATGATTCATTCATTGATCGACGCTGCGGAAGCATAATATCAAATTTTTCCTTTAACATTTCATCTACCTGCTTATCCACATTGGGATCGATTTCTTTCCCTGCAAAAATATGTATTCGCTGCAGAATAAAGTCCTTACTTGCCACTATCACTTTCCCCATGTTTTTTGTCATCAGCCTGATCTGAGCAGGCTCCAGATTCGTACCCAGATACCTTAACATCACTACACGCCTTACAACTATTTGCAAAGGTCACGTTTTCAGTAGCAGGACAAGGAGCCTTAATACATCGAATACCGGTATCTTTAACAGCGCAAACCGGATCATACAGTTCAATACAAAACTCTCCCCTTTGCTTTGGGCACTCTTGATACTGGTTATCCGATCCGCCTGCAAAAACAACTTGAGACAAAATACCCGTAAAAACAAAGACTATATTGAATCTATAGACTAAATTTCTAACCATTTGTTTACACCCAACTTAATCGCATTTTTTATTCTAAATAGTTTTACGTTAAATAACAAAAATACTTATTGAAATGGAAGCAACTTTAACTGACTTAAATAATAATTATAGAAATCGTCAGTATCAACCGTTTGTGCAACATTAACAGTATAGCCATTGACGGTATCAACTGTGATAGACCCTTGCTCAGACGTTTCAATACTCGTATCTATTGACAGCTTCATTTCCTGAAAAGTGAACAAATCAGGTTTTCCTAAATATGCCGTTGTCACGGTATCCCAAAAACTAAAGCCTGGTTGAAATGCTACCGTTGCATACATTTGTGCAGCGAGATCTAAAATGGGGTATTGCTGACTTTCTGGCACTAAATTATCCAGTATCCATTGAGGCCCAAACGGCACAAGATCTGTGACATTAAGCGGAAACATAGTGATATTCAACCCTGACGCAAACACGGTCTCCACGGCAAAGGGATCCCAATACGCATTCCACTCAGCATTTGGGTTACTTCCGGGGGCTGTGCCCGGGCTAACATTACCTGAAGACGGGGGATAAGCTCCGCCCATCCAAACAACTTCCTTAACAAGAGCCTTAAAATTGGGGTCTTCAAGGGCTGTAGCCACCGGTGTTAGTGGAGACAAAACAAGAAGAGTGACTTGTTCATCGCTATCGGCAGCGGCTTTAGAGACCTGTGCAACCAAATCATCCTGTGTGACTTTTACGGCTGAATAGTCAAGCGAGCTCCCCGCAGCATTGACATTTAGTAACGGTAATAGATTGCAGATAAGGCAACTCTCTCTAAAAGCCCAAGGAAACGCATTAACAGCACGAGCATCGCTTAGATAGACCCCTGTTTGCGTTTGATCTAATTTTGCCAATAACTTTTGTGTAACCTCAACCGTTGGCTGCCCTACACAGTCGCCGTTAACCACAACCACACTAACAAGGTCGACATCGGGAAAGGAAACAGCAAGAGCAATAGACATAAATTCATCAACGGCGCCGTCTTGAATGATGATGAGGGGGGATTTTGACATTAATAACTCCAAATTCTAAATAAGTGCGATGATTAATACTTTAAATCTAGCCTAAAAAAAATGAAGTACAGAAAATTACGCAAAATCCTGATCGTAGCTATAGTAAAAAGGACACGATAGAAAGACACCGCAAAGAACACCCATCTACATTATACGAAACTATACAACTATGGAGTTTTAAATGGCTTTAGCTGATTATTCTCAACCGACATGGAGTATCACTCCAGAACAAGGACAACAACTCAATTCCGTCGCATTTGATGCACCAGGAAGAAACATTTTTACCGGTACATCTCAAGAGTATGGAAAGACCAGTGTTGATGTATTTTGCTACAATACAGATGGTAAATCGGCCACATTAAGTTGGTCCCAAACTATCGCTACCGATGTTGATTCAGGGACGTTTTGGGTCGCCATGTCGCCTATAGGAAACTATTGCGCAGCAGCGGGACACACAGCGTCTGACAACGGATACATTTACATCTATGACGTCGTGACAGGAGACTCCGTTGGCAGTTTTACTAGTTTCACCTCTAGGGTAAATGAAATTGAATTTACCGGGCTTGGAGATCAGTTCATCGCCGTGCAAGGAGCCAACGTCATTTTGGGAAAAAATACCGGAGGGGTATTTAACCAGGAAACGACAACTCCTTCAGCACAAGCCTACATGCGAACCTGCTCAACCAGCACAAATGATACCTGGGCTGTGGCAGCTGGGGGCGTCGACGGATCTGGCGACACATCATCAACCGGAATTATCTGTACCTACGAGAATGTTAGTGGAACATTTACGTATAAAAATACTATCACAACCACCAATGAAATCTTACGCATTGCGATGATTGATGATGGGAAGTATTTCGCAGCAACGGACAATGCTGGTCACGTCTATTTATACAGTACAGAAAGCACTACTCCACTCTGGAGCTACACACCAGCATACTCTTGTGATCTAACGTATGCAGCAGCGATAGCCTATAACAGCAACCAGGAAGTGATGGTGGCGGTAGGTACCAATATCTCCGTAACCAGTACCGTTCAATCAGAAGCATCAAAAGCGTTTCAAGTACAACCAGGATTAGTCTATGTACTCAAGAACGTTGCAGATAGTAGCCAACCATCAGGTTATACCAGTGCAGTTCAATGGCAACAGCGTATTGAATACCCGCCAAATCCTGGATTAAATTTTGATGCCCAAGCAAAATATGTCACCTGTGCCACAGGTCAACCATATGACACCTTAAATGAAACCATTGGAAGCTTCTATTTATTTGATGGTGCCACAGGATTTCAATATTGGCGCTACGACACCAGCATTATGAGCTGGCCGATGCAAATTAATGCAGAAGCCACCGCGTGCATTGGTGGCAGTGATAACGGAACTCTCTATTACTGGGGGTTGCCTGTCCAAAGTTAAATCTAGACGAGTAGGCGTTCGGGATGAGCGACGCCTACTCTAAAACAGCTGGCTAAAGTTTATCGCCAGGTTTTTTAAGCTGCTGTATATCGTAACCATTAGCGTTGACTATTAAGGCATAGCGCCAACCTTTCGTATTGTTTACCGAGCACTCTATCTCTAGACGTTCGTTTGAAATCTTAGTGACACTGATAACATCAGTACAAGCCTCTTTAAACCCCTTATCCCAAATGGCAGTTTTCGACTGCTCACAGGTAACAGTACCTGGGCACGTAATTGTATCAGCAGCATGCGCGATTCCCGCAGCACTTGTGATCAAAAGAGCAATGACCTTTATTATTTTCATTATGTAATTCCTTATGTAATTCTTAGTTAAAAAGCTACGAACCCCCTCACGCTGTCTGCTTATCCAATTCACGACATCGCTGGTAAGATAACCAATGCGCAATACGCTTTTGGAGTATTGCTTTATTGGTGGGTTTTTTAAGGTAATCATCCATTCCTGCTTCAAGGCAACGCTGTTTATCGCCAGCCATAACATTAGCCGTCACTGCGATGATAGGAACATCGCAGAGGGGTTTTCTCAACGTACGAATCCTCTTTGTCGCCATAAAGCCATCCATAACTGGCATTTGACAGTCCATTAACACGAGATGAGGATTGTAGTCGGTAATAATATCTAGCGCCACCTGTCCATTTTCAGCAATTTTGGTTTGGTAGCCTTTCAACTCGACGATTTTTTGAAGCACGATTTGATTCGTCTGATTATCCTCGACAATCAAAACCCGCGTATTTTCAGGTTTTCGATTGGCATCCGCACCAACCATTTGTGGAGAAAAGACAGCCTCCATCATTGGAACGTTTATTGTGACATGAGTACCTTTACCAAGCTGAGACTGAAAATCTATGGTGCCTTTCATCAAAGTACATACTTGTTGGGCAATAGAAAGTCCGATTCCTAACCCACCATAACGGCGAGTATGAGACCCGTCCGCCTGCTGAAAAACATCAAATATATTCTGTTTGAGTGATTCTTCGATGCCAATACCAGTATCAATAACTTCGCACTGAATCCATTTTGTTTTTTTGTTTTCAGAGTCTTTTTGAATACTTATCTTTACCTCGACAACCCCTCTTTGAGTGAATTTTACACAATTCTCCAAAAAGTACCCCAGCAATTTCTTTAGCTTTTCCTCATCGCCAACAAGGCAGCTAGGAACCTGAGGATCAATGCTGCTTTTAAACATAATGCCATTGTCATTACATACCGTTTTGAAACGGCCCTTCAGATCAACCAGAAGTTCTTGTATGAGGAAGGAATCCTCTCTAAGCAATAGCGATCCCGACTGGGCTTCAGTAAAACCAAGGATATTGTCAATGAGTGAGAGCATATTGTCGGAAGATTGACTGGCGATATGTATCAATTCGTTTTGCTCTTCACTAAGGCTAGTGTGGCGAATAAGCTGCATGGCATTGATAATACCGTTCATTGGTGTTCTTAGTTCATGACTGATAGTTGCAAGAAATTCGTCTTTGACTGTATTACTGCGCTTTAGCGTAAGCGTTTTTTCTGACACTGCCATTTTTAATTTTTTGTTAAAATAAAATAAAACAATAATAAAAACCACTGCAACTGTGGATAAAATTAACGCGGCACGAAAAAATAGGCGTAATTTTTTGGCAGCTTTTTCTTTTTCAGGGGTATAAATAAAGCCATCGTTTTGAAACGTACCTTCAGTCATATTAAGACTAATAAATACATCCGCAATATGTTTCCACCGCCCAGGATTCATATGCCCCATATCGACAAGTTTAGGAACCATCAGTTTTATAGTTTCATTAGCTTCGTATTGAAGTTCATCTTTATTTTTCTTCGAATGATATTGATCCATTATGATATCAATAATCTCATCAGGATATTGAATAGCATAACGCCACCCCGCTATCGTTGCAGCTCGAAATCGAGCAACCTCATCAGACTTTTGATCAACACGCTGCTCTTGTGTAAATAACGTATCGCCATAAAAATCAATACCATAATTTCTTGGGTCAATGAGATTATAGGCAACATTACGCTTTTCCAGTAAATAAGGCTGATCGGTCACGTAGCCAACCATCGCATCCACGTTACTGTTAATAAGATCATTAATATTGAAAGAAAGAGGAACTGATTCAAATTGAGATAATTCGACCCCCTCCTTTAATAGAATACCTCGAGTATTGGCCCCATAGGTACCGGCGGGATACATAACCTTTTTTCCAATTAAATCTTGGGGGCTAAAAATATTTGAGCTTTTAAGACTCATTAACACAACGGGAGAATGTTGAATAAATGCCGCTAAAGCGGTTACTGGCACACCGTTTAACCGACTAAGCATTAATTCCGAATTGGCCACACCATAGTCTGCTCGGCCGGATATTACCTCTTCAATGGGGTTAACCTGTGGAGCAGCCTCTTTAAGAATAACGTTAAATCCTGCCTGTTGGTAAAAGCCTTTCGCAGCCGCCGCGTAATAACCAGCAAACTGAAACTGATGTTTCCACTTTAATTGAACCGTAATAGGCGTGAGGTGAGGAGCATTAAACCCACTTTTCGCGCTCAACGACATTACCGACATCAGCGAGAATATTGTGATCAAAAAAAGAGCGGTTTTTTTCGGATTAACTATCAGTTTCATTAATTTCTTTCGAGGTAGGCTTGGCGCAATATTAATCGGTCACACTCAGTTTAGGTGACGATAACCATTATTTAAAGGTCATTAGAGGTGACTTACTATCCTTTTGTATCACACACACCAAAAGCCACACAATATAGGTGGCTTTATAAGCAGTTCTAGACAATGTTAACCGCGAATGGTGACCATTTCTACAACGGGTAATGTAAGGTGGCCTTCTAGCGCGCACCCTACCGATTACCAGTAGTTTGATGCGGTTCAAAGCTGCTATAACTAGGAACAAAATGAACGTAGAAAAAAGCTTACCGTCATATCTCTAGCACCTTTTTTATCAATCATTTTTGTATCTGCAAAATAAAAAAGAATTGGATAGAACGTTTGCCCTTTCAAAATTGAATGAAATTGACTCGCGATTATTTCACTATCTACTTCAGAGCTTATTTTTTTATCTTTTCTCGCTTCGTCAACCCAGTTAACAAACATAACTTCTGCGCTGTACATTCTCTCCAATTGTTCGTCAGATGGTTTCCTTGATTTTAACATTTCGCCCAGAACGATTTTCGACATGTTGAGAAAAGACTCCGACATAAATAGGTCAATTTTATCACTCACGATCAATTCCAATTGCTCTTTTATTGGAATATCGTTGAGATAATGCAACTGATTCTCATAAACCCGGTCCAGGAGTTCGTCAATAAGAGCACTGTAAAGTGCACCTTTCGTGGGAAAGTACTTGTAGAGCGTTCTTTTGGAGACCTCAGCAGATTCAGCAATATTGTGCATAGAAGCTGCATCCAAACCCTTTTTTAGAAATTCCTGGATCGCCGCCTGATGAATTTGTGCCATTTTCTTATCTTTTACTGCCACGTAACCCCCTGTTTCTATTTGGCTTTACAAATATGTAAACACTTCCGTGTACTTTTTCTTGATTTTCAACCACAAACCCCTCAAAGTACACACACATGTTTACTTTAACAAAGAAGGCCTCAAAGGAACAGCGGGGAAGTCAGGTGAGATCGATGAAGATATTTTTAGGAATTACTATAGCCGTAATAATTGGAGGAATAATGATGTTTGACTGGAATGAACTAGGTAGATCCCCAAGAGAAAGTGATTTAACAAGAATACAGGCATCAACAAATTACAATCCAGAAAAAGGTCGATTTATAAATCGTAAAACCCAAGCAATTACGGACGTTAAAAAAAGTACCATCAACTGGAAAATCATCAAAGATTGGTTTACCCCAGGGATAGACCGTGTTCCTGCAAACAAACTTCCTGAACTGAAACCTAATTTAGCCGCATTTTTAAAACCCAGCAAGAACCTCAAAACGATTTGGTTTGGTCATTCATCATTTCTAATGAATATGGGTGGAAATATCATTTTGGTAGACCCTGTATTTTCAGAAGCCGCCTCTCCCATAAAGTCATTTGTTAAACGTTTTCAAAAACCCATTCTCAACCTAGAAGAACTTCCCGATATTAACTACATTTTAATATCCCATGATCATTATGATCACCTAGATATGAAAAGCATAAAATTCTTTGTGGATAAAGATGTTACGTTTGTGACGCCTTTAGGTGTGGGTAGCCACCTTAAGAAATGGGGAGTCCAAGAAAGTAGAATAATCGAAAAAGATTGGTGGCAAACAGCCACCTTTGATTCCATTACATTTACTGCAACACCTGCCCATCACTTTTCTGGCCGGAATGGATTCGATGCAAATGCAACACTTTGGGCATCTTGGGTAATTAAGAGCAATGATCATAATGTATATTTTAGTGGCGACTCTGGATATGGGTCTCACTTTAAAGACATTGGAACAAAGTATGGTCCTTTTGACGTAGCCTTTATTGAATCCGGTCAATACAACGAAAATTGGCAAGATGTACATATGCTACCAAGTGAAGGTGTTAAAGCATTTAAAGATCTAAAAGCAGAGAAATATTTCCCTATCCACTGGGGTATGTTCGAATTGTCACTACACACTTGGTATGACCCAATTCAGCAATTATACCAATATTCGAAATCAGAAAATTTTGAGTTGCTAGCACCAAAAATTGGACAAATGGTAAATATTGATTCCCCCGATAAAAACGAAATTTGGTGGGAACAAAGAGCCCCAACAACATTAACAAAATTGTCATGTTGTGGGCCGTCATCGTCCAATATTTAGAAAACTTTTAAGTAACCGGAGATATACAACCAAAGGCTAAAGGAAAGCTCGAAGCGAACGATCAGAGTATTGGTGCGAGTGACTGGGTTGTTGGAGACCCAAAATGGCTATCTGGATATGGTTAATTGATTTCATTCTACCATGTGGGGATCTAGCATCATTGAATGCGACGAAACCTTTTTTTGCCATGCCTTAGAAGAACCCATCCAGAAAAAGCGACTAGAAAAAGGGCGGGGGTTCTGGGCTCTGGGATAGGGTGAGATGTTTCTATATCGATCCAATAATCATAGACAAAACCTGATGTCTCAACGCTAATGAATGTTTGGAATGACACCCAGTCGTCGCCGAAATTAAGAATTCCACTACCAGACTTTACCCCGGAGGTATTCCCAGCTCCGGTGGCATTGGTTATATAGCCACCCGGTTGGTTTAACCAGTCAAGGTCTTCCCAAAAATTGATAATTGTAAGACCTGAAAAACCACTACCTTCGATTGTTACGTGAATTGAGCTCTCTTCAACATCGCTTGTAACATTGAATGCGCCAAAATCCTTAAATAATTCCGACGAACCCTCAATCACAAGAGCTGACTCAAAAAAGACCGTATTTCCGCAGCAATTTTCCCAACGCCAATCAATTGTGTCGCCGATCAACGTCGCCGAAACATTGCTGGTTGCTAGGCAGGTAAGAATCAAAAGGATAAATGTATTTTTTGATAACTTCATCTTTCACTCCAGATCAATGAATTCTGTCTTAAGCATTTTCGTTGATTTGGATGCAGTGTCTATGCCATTAAAAATATCTTACTATGTTTCAACAGGATACCAATATTTTGAAAAAGATGGCAAAATCACGAGAACAAAACCAAGCTAACATGTAAAATATTTCGTCATTATCAAGTAATAATATTTTGATAATGTTCTTCTTCAGCCCCCATTAAAAACTACATATTGCTGCTAATGTTAATAGGGCATAAGGGGAGTGTTAATTAGTCTAAATATAGTCACTTTACTCACCTACACTTTTGGGATGAGATCAAGCCAATGATCTTTGTTCTTACTTATTAAAACCTAGCAGAATTCATTTGTTACCTTAAATTGTCCCGTTTCCATTTGTACAAATGCTCTTTGCACATTTCTTTTACTTTCGCAGTCTTGATATGTATTGTCCAAGTGCAGTGGCGGCTTACACTGTCGAAATGATTTACATAATAGAACATGTGTTAGAATCGCCATAAGCATGACCGCTTTCATGTAAGAAAGGTTTCTTTTCTAAATAATTGTTTTAACTATGTCAATTGATCTTGTCACGTCTGACTATCTAATAGGAACAGCCCTTGGTGCAATTGTTGCTTTAACTCTGTTGACCCATTTACGCTAATTGACTGCAGGATGATAATCTGATGTTTAAAATACTATCCTTTCATTTAATGATTTTGGGGCTCTAGGGGTTTATCCTGGTAAAAAGACATAACCTTCTGTAATGGGGGTTATGTGTCATTCGACGGAGCGAAGCCCAAAAATGCCACATTTGTCTGGTTATGAAGTTACTGAGCTGCTCTATGCTAATCCCGACACAGTGATCCAGCGGGCGGTTCGCCTACGAGATCAACACCCGGTGATTCTACGCCGTATAAATAACAACTACCCTACTGCCAACCAACTTAGCCGTTTTGCCTATAGTTATGAATTGTTGAAACGATTTGATCACCCCAACATCATTGAAGTGGTTGATTGGGTCGAAACAGATAAAAGTCCGATTATGGTTTTGGAAGACCACGGAGCCATCGACTTAAAAAGCTACCGAAAAACATTACCGGATCAACAGTTGTCCATTGCGCAATTCTTTAACATCGCCATTCAGTTGGCCGATGCGCTTGGTGAAATCCACCATCAGCAAATTATTCATAAAGATCTCCACCCGGGGAATATTTTGATAACCCCAAAAACCGGCAAGATACAGATTATCGATTTTGGCTTATCCTCACTATTATCTCGCGAGCAACCCTCCCTAAAGCCACCTGAGCAATTGGAAGGTATGCTTAGCTACGTTTCGCCCGAACAAACGGGGCGCGTGAACCGGGTACTGGATTATCGCACTGACTTCTATACGTTGGGTCTGACGTTCTATGAGCTCTTAACCGGCAAACTGCCCTTTAGCGGCGAAGATGCCTTAGCAATTGTGCATAATCATATCGCCCGACACCAAACACAGATCGTTAGTTTACGGCCCAATGTGCCACTGGTGGTATCTCATATTATTGATAAGCTTTTGGCCAAAAAAGCGGAATCTCGGTATCAACATGCGTTGGGGCTCAAACATGACTTTGAGAAAGCCTTGCAGGGCTGGCAACAGGGTCATAATGATGTTTTCCCTCTTGGTGAAAAAGACGTCTCGGAGCAGTTTCGGCTCCCACAACGCCTCTACGGCCGCGACAAAGAGATCGATAACCTGCTCCAACTCTATCAAAAAGCGGTGACAGGTTACCCTCAAATGCTCGCCGTCACCGGTTATTCCGGCATTGGTAAATCTTCATTGATAGACGAAATCCACAAACCCATTGCCGCTCAAAAAGGCCTTTTTATTAGTGGCAAGTTTGAACAGTATCTGCAAAATGCCCCCTTTGCTGCAATCAAACAAGCATTGCGAGTCTGGATCCGATATGCACTTGCCCTTAACGAGCAAAAGCTGCAAGCGCAGCAACAGCTGTTACATGAGACATTAGGAAGTAACTGCCGTGTATTGGTCGACTTTATGCCTAAGATGGCGTTAATACTGGGCTCGCTACCAGAGGTCGCAACCCTGCCCCCCATCGAGACCCAAACGCGCTTTACTCGAGCACTCTGTCAATTTTTTCAATGTATCAGTGAAACACAACCACTGGTGCTTTTTATTGACGACCTGCAATGGGCAGATCATGGCACACTTAACCTGTTACAAGCCTTGATGCGGGAGTCGTCTGGACATTTCCTGCTACTGGTGTCCTATCGGGACAACGAATTGGACAGTGTTCACCCGACTACCATCGCACTGAACCAAATTGAACAACGTCAAACGTTAACATTAACACCCTTAGACCAGGCAGAGCTAGAACACCTGCTCAGCGATACATTATTTCAACCCACCAAACAGGTTACCCCACTGGCACAACTTGTCCACGAAAAAACTGGCGGCAATCCTTTTTTTATCAATGAATTTCTAAAACACCTCTATCAAAATGACGAACTCAACTTCGACATTCACCAACGTTGCTGGCGTTGGCATATGGAGCAAATTCGCACTCAAGAAGCCTCCCGCAATGTCATCGAGTTATTAGTACAGCGGATCCATCAATTGCCCGAAAAAGGTCAACAATTACTGCAAATTGCCTCTTGCCTTGGCAGCCGCTTTGACCTTGCCCGACTGAGTATCGCTGCCGATAAAACGATAGCCGATTGCGCGACACATCTTTGGCCAGCACTTAACGCTGGACTCATTATTCAGGAGGGTGGTGATTGGCACCTAGAGATCGCTGGAGCCGTCAATCTAAACGTTCTCAACCTCAACCAAACAAAGGAGGCTCTCCCTCCTCGATGTCGTTTTTTACACGATAAAGTGTTACAAGCAGCTTATGACGATATTGAGGAATCCACTTTGGAACAAACCCACCTGACCATTGGGCGGCGTCTCTTCGAGCACTACACAGAAGCAAATCACACTCGTTTTTTGTTTGGTTTGATCAAACATTTAAATAAAGGCCGTAAGCTTATCGTCTCTGTTGATGAACGGCTGCAACTTGCAACGTTGAACGAACAAGCCGCACAAAAAACCAAACAGGCAGGGGGCTGGGAAGATACGGCCCGCTATGCAGCCATCGGCCAAGAATTGTTACCGCGGGATAGCTGGAAAACACACTATAAACTGAACTTCAGTCTCCATAGTGTAAGTGCAGAAAGTGCAATGCTAGTGGGTGACCACGAAAATGCAGAAATGCTCTATCAGACGTTAATGTTTCACGCACAGAATGAACTTGAAAAGGCCCAGCTCTGTTTACATCAGCTGGTTCTATTTTTAGGTCAGGCAAAATGGGATGATGCTTTAGTTATAGGCCAACAGGGACTGCGTTATTGCGGGTTTCATTTGCCATCAAGCGACCATGAAGTCTCCGAAGTATTACCCGCCATAACACACAAGCTTGCCCTGCTAATGGAGAATACTCCAATTAAAGAAATCATTAGCCTGTCAGAAATGCAAAACCCGCGGATTCGAATAGCGATGATGCTTATTTCAAACATCGGGACGGTTTGCTTTATTATTGCTAAAACTGAATACCTAACCTTATATGTTCAACAAGCACTAACGTTGGTTTATCAGAAAGGAAAAACCGACTTAGCTGCCATGGCACTCGCGTTTTACGCCTTCCTAAAGCTAAAAGATGAACAATACCTTGAAGCAACAGAGCTCGCTGAACAAGCATTACGGGTGATGGAAAGTTACCCCAATTGTCGCGAAGCACCCGCTATTCTTAATCTCGTAGCTTCTGTATTGCATTACAAATTGCCGCTAGCGAAAGCAAGAACCTATCATCAACAAGGCTACCATCGAAGTCTTTCGTCCGGAGAAACCTTACGTGGTATTGCCAACTTGGGTAATGAGCTTATGTTGCAAGTCTCACAGGGCTTACCACTGAATGAAATTGAAGACAGATCTCAGGCAACGCTTCAACTGATACAGAAAAAAAGAACATTTTACCCCATTGCAATACTCGCTTTCTATTTTGCGAAATCACTTCAGGGAAAGCAAGACAACATTACAGACCACATATTTAATCGGGAAATTCTTGAAAAAATTAAAAGCTGTAATCACATTGCTTATCTCGATCACATTCGATTTTCTTTTAGTTTTTGGTCAGTTTCCACCACTGAGAAACTACTTTGCACGCTAGATAAGGCTTGTTCAACGATATCGCGACACCCAGGATTATCCTATAACGTTGACCACAACACACTGCTAAGCCTCTTTCTTATTAAAGCATTTACTGCCAACGAAATTTCAATAGATCATCCCAAGTATTCATCGCTACTGGAAAGTTCACTGGGTAAGCTCCAGCGTCTTGCTGAATTTTTCCCTAACAACTTCAGCCACAAATACGACTTACTTCAGGCCGAAAAATACCGACTTTCAGGGTGCGCCCCCTTGGAGGCTATACCCTATTACGAGAAATCAATCCAATCCGCAAAAGAAAACGGATTCTTGCAATACCAAGCTTTAGCCAATGAGCTGTTTGGATTATTCTGGCTAAGGCGAAATAATGATGTATTGGCTGCTGGCTGTCTTCGCGAAGCGCTTTACCTCTATGAGAAATGGGGCTGCAAAGTGCGGATCGATTATTTGCTTGAGCGACATGGAGCTTTGATTAATACGATGGAAGTAAATGAAGCGCTCACTCGACCTTCCACTCAACAGGTGTCCCTAACCTCATCCAGGAGCACCTCACAATCTTCGGCAACACAAATGCTCGATTTAGCCTCGATAATGAAATCGGCCCGCGCTATTTCCAGTGAAATGAACATCGATAAGTTGGTCACAAAAGTCATGGCGGTGATTGTTGAAAATACCGGTGCACAGATCGGAGCGATCATTTTGGATAGCCCCTGCGGGGCAACCCTCGAAGCCCAATTGAATATGATTTCCGGTGAGAGTGGTTATCTTCAAGGGGAACCCGTTGAGGCCACTCAAACACTACCAATCAGTGTCATCCAAACGGTATTACGTAGTGATGAGCCTGTTATTCTTCACAGAGGGGCGGAGAACACGCCCTATCAGGATGATCCTTATGTACTCACCCATCAGCCACAATCGATGCTCTGTGTCCCTATTGATCACCGAGACAAACTAGTAGGCGTTCTCTACCTGGAGCATCGAGAATTGCCCCAGGTCTTTACCGAAGATCGGATGGAGTTAATCACGTTATTACAGGCCCAGGCAGCTATCTCGCTGGAAAATGCACGTCTGTTTGGCGAACTCAATCACCTTAACACCGAGCTTGAAGCGAAAGTAAAAGAACGCACTGCTGCACTACAAAATGCCGTTGAGGAACTTCATTACCTGGCAACCCGTGATTCCCTGACTGGCATCTTCAATCGCCGTCACTTTATGGACAGTGCAGCCACCGAGTTAGATGTCGCCCAAATATCTAATACGCCTCTAGCGGTGATGATTATCGATATTGACCACTTTAAAAAGGTAAATGATAACTATGGCCACCCTCAAGGAGACCAGGTCTTAATTGCTGTCACCAAACACTGCCAGAGTCATTTGCGTAAGGGGGACATACTGGGCCGCATCGGCGGAGAAGAGTTTGGCATTATGCTACCTGAAACCACCGATGAAGAGGCGCTTAATTGGGCACAGAAGCTAGTCGACAGCATACGTCAAATCGAAGTTGCCACTGAAAAAGGCGTTATTAAAATCACTCTGAGTGCAGGGGCTTGTTGCTTGACATTTCCTTGCCAAACCAATCTCAGCGAAGCTCTGGAGAACGCTGACCAAGCGCTATATCAAGCCAAGAATGGCGGGAGAAATCAGGTGAGACTGTTCGACTATCGAGATGACTAAGGCGCTACAATAGATTAACCTCAAAGCTATACTGCGTTAGCCAACGACAAAATAACGGCTTCCGAAGGCGGTAACTTACCTCGGAATACCCGATCATAACTTTCTTGAATTGCCTCGGGTTCCTCAGCTCGCACCACAGTAATCCAACCACTATCAATTGCAGCACCGACAAATTTATTTAATGCAGCATCACCCATTTCTTCAAATTCATTTTTGCCAAATTTTTCCACCAACGTCCCCATTACGCTAGGTGTAAAAAACATTTCCAGTTTAGGGTTAAGTTTACTGTCAATCCAATTCGCAACTGACTTAGGGGCCATTATTCCACTCACCATTTTTGCCAACCCCGACGGCCCAAAGGCGGTAAAAGTTGAAGCTTTCGCATTGGAATGAGTTCCGCCTACTGCCAGTGCTTTTTTCAATTGTTTCTTGTTTCGTTGATAGATAGTTGCATCACCAGCCACATCTATCATAACAAACTGAAGATCCCTATTTGAAGGTAAGTTTTGATCATAGGTCAACACATCATCAAAGAGGCCTGTAGACTGAACAAACTCAGCATTGGCTGCTGAGGTGTAGCCAATCACTTTCTTGACGCTGCCATTAGCACGCGCGTCCTGCAGGCATACCGCGGTGGCAAGTGAAAGTTTTGAAGATGCGGAGGTCAGAACAACACTGTTACCCCCATAATAACCCTTCATTTTCAGTAGCTCATATATAATAAAACCACTAAGCGCCCCAGGGGCTGCAACCATGGCAAGATCCGGTTTACTGCCTACTCCAGTAAACGGTGAGGTTGGCCCATCACTCACCTTTACAAAACGATTATAGACTTTGTTCAGCTTATCCCGGTTACCACCAATAGCAACCAAACCATCCGATGAACGCTTGGCTTTCATCTGCACTACGTTGGTCATATGAAAAAAACCACGATAACGCTCACCAACGTTAAACTCCGGATTCTCTGACTCAATAATAGTGCCTAGCCCCCAAGCAGGCACATTAACGAGATCCTTATGGCCCTTTAGTGGATAAACGTGAAAGAACTTCAGAAAAGGCGCCTCGCCCATTTGAGCATAGAAAATATTATTCGTACTAAGCCCAAACTTATCCACCGAAATACGAACCTCTCCTTTTTGTAGGGCGGGAAGCTCATCTCGAAGAATAACGGTTTCCTTATTCTTCTTTCGCTTAGTAGCCACCATAATTCGTTGGGTCTTCGACATTTATTTTCCTCCAAGTGATTCCAATTTATCAACATTGTATGCTTAGCGTTATATACCAATAAGCCACTGCTTGCTCGACCTATCATCTCTTTCATTAGGAGAGATATAGAAAACTATTTGTTTCTACCATTATTATTCCTTGTAATCCCAGCCAGTAAAGCACTGAACACCAAATAAATGTCACCACTGAAATTTCCATTAGGATATCTCGCCGCCTATCTTTCAAGCGCCTCGCAACAAAAGCGTAGGTGGGAATCCCAAATAGTACTGGTGATAATAGCGCAGCTCCCCACTTTCCGTATCTTCTCCAAAAACGTAAAATCCGGCGTAAATTCTTATCAAACCCCTTCACTTTAGTTTTACGGCGGGCTAATAACCAATCGTTCGTACCTAAAACACTCAGGGTAGAAATTATCGCTGCCCCAAAATTGTAGGCCAACATCTCCCAATAACTGAAACCAAGACCCGCAGCCATCAATGGGCCGATATAGGTTTTCCATAAGCTAAAGAAAAACATAGCCAGCGCTTGTAAGAGATAAGCCTCATCCATTAAAAACATCGCCCCAAGGGTCGATGGAGTCCGGAGTCTTCAATGAAGTTTTCATAAAATGAATCTGACAATTATTTTCTACCCAACAAATGAATGCTTTCATCCGCCAAACCAGTTCCCGCCTTTGCATAAAAGTTAAACACTACATTTATACCGGCTTCAAGCAACTCTTTTTCTTCGTCACGATATCGAGCAATACCTGCAATTTTCCCCTTATAACCCGCATGTTGGATCTGTTTTATCACTTCTAAAGCATCTAAATAATTTGGCATGGCAAGCATGATCAAATTGATGGTATCTAACTGAATATGTGTCCAGAAATTAGGGTCCTCTGCGTCAGCTGCTATAACATGTCTTCCTATATCACAATGTGAAGCAACACGCCCTCTGTCGACATCTACACCACACACTTCATTTTTTAAGCTCTCTTGCATTGAATCATAAGCCCCCGTCCCTACCCGCCCCATACCGAGAACCAGAACACTGGCGCCTTTAGGTTGGGAAAAGTTATCTTCAGGTAAACGCTCAAGCCTTTCAAAGCGCTTAATATAATTGCTCCAACGGGCGTAAAGCCCATGAGCTTTAATATTAATAATACTTGAAAAGATAAATGACAGAGAAACCGTCAATGCCATAATCACAAGCCACTCTTTTGACAGAAACCCGTGCGTTACACTCACAGAGCACACAATTAAACCAAATTCACTGTAGTTTGCCAGATTAAGCGCAGTTAGAAATGCTGTCCGGCCACGTACCTTAAGACTCGTTAACAAAACAAATAGCAACCCTGCTTTAATTGGTAGCGCTATTGCCATAATTAGTGCTACCCCCAACATTTCCAATGTTGGCAGCGCAGTAAAACCAATTGAAAGAAAAAAACCAATTAGAAATATATCTTTAAAACTCAATAAAGATTTTGCAAGTTCGACGGCTTTACCGTGACCACTCAACAACGCTGCAATCACCAATGCTCCAAGGTGAGCTTCTAATCCAACCACTTTGAATAGTTCTGCACCACTAAACGCCAAGAAAAACCCAGCCAATAACAAAACCTCTCCGTGACCACTTCGTTCAAGTAATTTAAAAAACAGAGGTCTAAGTAAAGGTAATAAAAATAGAGATAATGCCCACCAGGAGGGAGATTCTCCCGTAGCGAACGTAACAAAGATAACAGCAATGATGTCTTGAATAATTAAAATGGCAATAGCAATTTGCCCATGGCGAGCCTTAACTTCCCCTTTCTCTTCAAGCACCTGCACAGCACAAACCGTGCTACTAAAGCTAACTGCAAAACCAATTAATGCAGCGGTTTGCAAATCTAACCCTGAAAAATAGGCTAAACCGAGAGAGCCAAGCACCAGGCAGCTAAGCATTGTCAGTAAAACAACAACACTCATCTGGCCAGCCGCGCCAACCCAAACTTCGGTTTTAAACAAACTTCTAATGTTCAACTTTAGGCCAATGGTGAATAACAGTAGCGTCACACCCAAATCAGCCAAAGTTTCTAACAGCTCATCAGGTTCAAAACCGAGCG
>CAJXXT010000101.1 GCA_913063495.1 uncultured Gammaproteobacteria bacterium
ACTCTCAAATATGAGCATGCAAAATACAATAATGAAGACCATCGTATGTGCCTCTACGGGCCTACTCGCTACGCTGGTAATTTCCACTGCAACTGCAGGGGTAGAAGAACAGGCGAAACGAATTCATGACCGAATCGCAGGGGTACCACCAACAGCTGAAGAGTTGACGCTACTCGTCAATGAAATCAATACCAATGGCGCTCGAGATGCAGCGTTAAAGGTATCTCTCGAAAACAAGAATTTCTACAACGTGACATTAAAAAACATGTACACGCCCTGGACGAATGAAGCACAAACAGTATTCGCTCCACTAAATGACTTTACTGCGACGATGATTGGTATCATCCGAGACGGACTAGATTTTCGTACCGTACTTTATGATGACATTGTCTATACCGGTATTGACGGTGCAGATGGGTTACCAGCCTACTCCAATGATAATAATGAGCACTACGCGGCACTGGAAAGCCAAAATGTTGATTTATCTGACCTCAGCAAATTTGCGAGTGCTTCACAGTCTGCCTTTAATGGTTTGCCCGCCAACGCCACATCTGGTGTATTAACCACACGCGCAGCAGCAAAAGCATTTTTTGTTGCAGGCACCAATCGCGCTATGTTTCGTTTCACAACACTGAATTTTTTATGTAACGACATGGAGCAGCTGAAAGATACCACTCGCCCTACTGATCGAATACGCCAAGATGTTACTCGCAGCCCCGGGGGTGATAGCCGCATCTTTATGAATGCTTGTATGGGATGTCATTCGGGCATGGACCCAATGGCTCAAGCGTATGCTTATTATGAATGGTCAGGAGAGGAAGGCTCTGAGGATGGCCACATTGAATTTACCGATGGCACCGTCCAACCCAAATACTTTATAAACGAAAACAATTTCCCTTATGGATATGTTACTCCTGATGACAGGTGGACTAATTATTGGCGTGAAGGCCCTAATGGCTGGGTAGGATGGGACGAATCGTTAGCCGATAAAGGGAGTGGCAATGGTGCCAAAGGAATGAATCAAGAACTTGCTCATTCTGACGCCTTCGCTCAATGCCAGGTTAAGAAGGTGTTTAGCACCGTGTGTTTACGAGACCCAACAACGGCATCAGATCTGACGCAAATGGAAAGCTTCGTTACTCGCTTTACCGGAACTCATAATTACAAATTAAAAGAAGTATTCGCAGACACTGCTGAATACTGCATGGGCGAATAGGGGGATTATCATGTCTAAAATCTATCGAAATACTAATGTTCGCTCGTTATCATCCTTTCTGTTGATAGCGTTATTCAGCGTATTTTTATCTGCTTGTGGAAGCAGTAGCGGCACCGGTGAAAGCGTTGCAGAAGAACCCGTCGTTGCTGACGCTGAAAGTACTGGGGTGTCCCTTGTCGCTGCATATAATCAAGATGACTCAAAAGAGAAAGCCGCTAGCGTTGAAGTGGAATCATTTATGTTACGTGTGTGGGCGAATGTTGTTACCGAGAACCGCTGCGGAGGCTGCCATGGCGACAACCCAAGAACAAATGCCCCTCCTTTTGCTCGCACCGACAATATTAACTTGGCATACAACAGTGCATTAGGCGTAGTAAACTTAGAGTCTCCCTCTTCTTCCTCGTTAGTTACAGAGCTTGCAGGAGGCCATCAATGCTGGGCTGGTTCAACAACGCAAGAATGCGCCTCAGACATGACACTATGGATAACAAACTGGGCAGCAGATACGCTAGGGAACGTCAGCGCAGTTGTGCAACTCGTTGCGCCCGAAACTCATGAAGTTGACGATACCAAAGTGTTACCGTCAACAGTCCCTGATAGCTATAACGCACTACACACACTCCTCACAACCAATTGTGTAAGTTGTCATGTTGAGTCAGCACAAGATGCACAATCACCCTTCTTTGCATCCGCTAATAACCAAGATTCCTACGACGCCGTTCGCAGTAAAATTGACCTGGCCGATGAAGATCGTACGTTAGCTTCCGCCTTGTCACGAATTGTTGTTCGATTGAACAGCGAAAGCCATAATTGCTGGTCGGTGGATTGTAGCTCTGATGCACAAGAATTACTGGACGGTGTTAAAGCCATTAGTGCCAGCATAGAACCGCAAGTAGTCGATGACCAGCTTGAGATAAGCAAAGGTTTACAGTTAGGTATTGATGGCCTTCCAGCCAACACTGGCGGGCGTCACGAATCTGCCGTTATTGCTCGCTGGGAATTCAAGGAAGGTAGTGGTGCAACGTCTCGTGACACCAGCGGCATTCAACCTTTGATGGATTTACAATTTGATGGTGACGTTAGCTGGGTTGGCGGTTGGGGCATAAACCTCAACGGAGGAAGAGCACTCGCAACCAGTAATGCCAGTGTAAAACTCCATAACCGGCTTCAAGAAAGTAATGAATACAGCATTGAGGCATGGCTTGCCCCTAACAACGTAACGCAAGAAGGGCCTTCTCGTATCATTAACTATTCAGCCGGTGACGATAATCGCAATTTTATGCTGGGGCAGACACAGTATAATTATGATTTCTTACACCGTAGCGAGGCCAGCGATGACACAGGTAACCCTGCACTATCCACTGATGATGACGCAGAACGCCTGCAAGCATCTCTTCAACATATAGTCGTTACCTACAACGCTGGAGAAGGTAGAAAAATCTACGTTAATGGTGAATTTACGGGAGATGAAGACCCCTCTATCAGTGAATCCGTGGGAAGCTGGGCTAGCACATATCAGTTTATGCTCGGCACTCAGGATACCGACTTCACTTGGCAAGGAGTTATCCGCATGGTTGCTATCCATAACCGCGCATTAACAGCAGAGCAAATAACTCAAAACTTTGAGGTAGGTGTTGGTCAAAAATTCCTATTGTTATTTAACGTATCAAGCTTGGTTGAAATTGGTGACTGTTTCGATAGCTTTGTTGTGTTCGAAGCTGCGGAATTCGACAGTTACAGCTATCTGTTTAACCAACCTTACTTTGCTCGTATCTATACTAAACAAGAAGCTGGAGATGGAGTGCCGGTAGAGTGCACCACAGATGAAGAACCAACACAAAGCACCTATAACTTTTCCATTAGCGATATGCGTTTGGGTATCAACGGAAAAATAGAACCTACAGGTCAAGGTTTCCAAAAACTAGTAGTAGATGAAGTCACTGAAGATCGCCAGGTACTATCAACGATAGGCACCATTTTTAATCAACAAAATGGCGCGAACTCTGATCAATTCTTTTTAGCATTTGGTGAGATTGCAGGAAAGACCGGTGTATATACTGATCCTACCTCAATTACACCTTCCGCCCCAGAGCCAGGAGAGATGCCTGATCAAATAGGGCTCCGTACTTTTGAGGAAATTAATGCATCACTGGAAACCATGACAACGGTTGCGTCAACGACCCCAAGTGTTGCTGCGCTTTATACAGAGATTCAACAACAACTTCCCGTCACTGAAACCATCCGAGACTTTGTCCCTGCTCACCAGATGGCAATCGCGCAGCTTGCGATGGTCTATTGCAGCGCTCTAGTAGACGACATCGCCAAACGAGATGTTTATTTTGCAGGGTTTGACTTTACAGCCCTACCAAATACTGCATTTGATAGCGAAGCTAAACGTAATCTTATTTTTAACCCCTTGCTAAGCAACATGTCTGACGCTTCAGTGGAAACTAATGTCACCTTGGCAGAACTTTCCACACCGCTGGAGCAATTGCTCAATGGCGTCCCCGGTAGGGACCCATTGACCAACTGTAGTGGTAATTGCAACGCTGAACGAACACAAACCATTGTTAAGGCTTTATGTGCCTCAACAGCTGGCAGCGCAGTAATGCTAATCCAATAATCGAGCGACTGAAGATATCTTTTGAGGCAAATATTATGAAAAAGACAAACAAACCACTGGCTCCAGACGCTCCTTTATTCCACGCGGATCACCGTCGGCCACGTACTAGACGAGAGTTTATTAGCCAAGGCTTTATGATGGGTACCGGAGCTGTTGTTGGCACATCGTTATTCAGTATGATCGCACCAGACAGTGCCCTAGCGGCCCTAGCGGATGACTTAGAGGCTGCAAAAGATGCCTGCAATATCAGCGAAGGTGCTGGTAAAATTCCGTTTATCTGCTTTGACCTCGCCGGTGGAGCCAATATTGCTGGCTCCAACGTTCTTGTAGGCAAGCAAGGTGGGCAACTAGACTTACTCAATACGTCAGGCTATAGCCGTCAAGGCTTGCCTGGTGACATAATCCCAGGCTTACCCAGCGGCGACTCTACCGACTCTATTGACCGGAGCCTCGGCTTAGCATTCCACTCTGACAGCGCATTTTTGCGCGGTATCAACCTAAGCATCTCACCTGAAACGGCTGCCAATACCAGCGGCGCGGTAATACCTTCTCGCTCGGACAATGACACAGGCAACAACCCTCACAATCCAATGTACGGAATTGGTGTAGCCGGAGCAAATGGATCACTTCTTCCACTGATTGGATCTCGCAGTAGTGAATCCGGCGGCAACTCAATGGCCCCGTCAAAGATGATTGGGATGGCGGCGGGTCTTGACTCTCCCGTGCTTCGCCCCACTAAAATTGACCGACCTTCTGACGCGACGGGATTAGTTGACACCGGGCAGTTAACTGCGCTCTTAGGGGATGACGCTGTATCCGTTATGGAAACAATTACCCGGCTTAGCGAAACAAAAGCCGGAAAAATACTTACTGATACCAATGACCCGCTCGATGTTAACGAAAATAATGTCCGAAGAATCATAAAATGTGGCTACTTAAAAAGTGCTGTTATTGCAGATGATTTTAAAGATGGCCCATCAGTACTCAACCCTGAAGAAGATGACAATATTGTCGGAGATGCGGGAATATTCTCTCAAGCCGAGTGGGATAGCGATGGCGAATTTAGAAAAACCGGCTCAGTGATGAAACTGGTTATTGATGGCCGTGCGGGAGCAGGAACAATTACCATGGGGGGGTATGATTACCACACTGGCGATCGCTCCACCGGAGAAATTCGAGATGAAAGAGCTGGGCGTTGTATGGGCGCCTGTCTGGAGTATGCCCGCAGACAAGGCAAGCCACTGATGATGTATGTTTTCTCTGACGGGTCTGTGGCCAGCAACGGGGCTATTGACTCATCTGATGCCGGACGTAACAAAGGCGTATGGACCGGCGATAATTCATCTACTGGAGCCGCATTTTTCCTTGTGTACAACCCTACGGCCAAACCCGTCCTGAAAGGTAACAACGAAGATGAACAGCTAGCCCGACAACAAATTGGTTATATGGATTCAAACGGGGCGGTACAAACGGGTTCAAGCCCTGCTGCAAATAATCCAAACTTGTTGGCCCAAACCGTTGTACTAAATTATATGGCCCTACATGGAGAAGACGAACAAAGTCGATTCTTTGATCTATTTGGTACTGATCTGGGCTCACAGGAAACACAAGCTGGGTTGGTTGCCTTTGATGGGATTGTTAATGTGACGATACCAACATAATCTACATACGCCAATAATAATAAGTAGGAGCCCCCTTCAAAAAGAGGGTTCCTACTTATATGCCCTCCCCCAATACACAATCTGTCACTTCCACAACACCAATTTGGCCGAATACCCCATAGCTACTCTGCGCCACTTCGCCTATTATCAAACAATCGTTTCAATCCATATAAAAACAATAGGCTGATATCTCATGGTGATTTTTAACATTTACGTATTATGCAGCGTTCTCCTCATTTCGATACTTGCAGTCAACGTATCTCGTGTTCGCATGAAAGAAAAAGTTGCCAACGGTGATGGAGGAAACAAGAGTCTTCGCAATGCCATTCGTTCTCATGGCAACACACTTGAATTTGTTATCCCTTTTGCGCTCATCATTTTAGCGTTGGATATGGGAAGCACTGATAAAGGTTTGGTAGCATTTTTGGCATTTAACTTTATTTTTATTCGCATCGCTTATGCCTACAGTATGATTTCATTTTTGTTCAAACTGCGACAAATCACCGCCGGGGCAACGTACTTATTTATGTTAATCGGTTGCGGCGTGCTGGCTCGACAGTTGTTGGCATAAACTAAATAGCCAAAAAAAACCGACAAAATGATTGTCGGTTTTTATTTTTGCTATTCGGATACAGTGTTAAACATTACAAGGCTTTTAGTTATACCCCAACACCGCACCTTTTTCCTCAGTTAATTTTTCTGCAGACCGAATAACGACACCGTTAATCCGTGCTAATCGGGAATCTCCAAAAGGTGTACCAATACCGCTATTCAGAGTCATCGCAACAGAGAGTTGTCGACTAGGATCGCACCATGCGCCGGAACCACCGTAGCCAAAATGTCCAAACGCATGCGGCGTCTTTGGTCCGGTAGTAAACACTCGGTGATAACCTAAACGCCAACGCATAGGGATTGGAACCACCTTATCCCTTCGCATATTCTGAATAGTTGATGCTTCACGAATCGTAGCACCAGACAGAATCTTTTGACCGTTACCCACTCCTTGGTTTGCCAGCATATTATAAACTGCCGCTAAGGAGCGAGCCGTAAACATACCATTCATTGAAGGAATACAGCTTTGAACGGTCTCTTTTGAATTAAAATCAAACGTCGACATTCCACGAGGCAAGAGTCCAGCTCGAATATTATTTGGGTTAGCACCAGACAAGCGAATGGCACCAGCAATAACTTGTTTTAGAATCAAAGATTGTAAACTTTTAGGTTTCCCTGAAGACGCTGCCTCAGGTACCTGATGACTAATTAACGTCGAGCGTCGATGCAATTCATCATCTGGCAATCCAACAAACATTCCGTCTAATTCTAGGGGGTCTGCCAATTCTTCTTTTAGCACTTGCGCAAAAGGCTTACCCGTCACACGAGAAATTAACTCACCAACTAGATAACCATACGTTAATGCGTGATAACCGTTAACCAAGCCTGGACGATGTGACGCTCGGCTGGTTTCTATCTTATTAATCACCGTATCCCAACTGTTCAACTGGCTAGAGTGATCAAGTAATCGGTGGATATCATACATACCAGATTCATGACATAACAAATGCCGTACTGTGATATCGTGCTTGCCCTCTTGGCCGAACTCATGCCAATAGGTAGCAATAGGTGCGTCGTACTTAATTAACCCACGGTCTGCCAAAATATGCAGTAACGTAGATGCAATACCTTTGGTTGTAGAAAATGATAACGCCAGAGTGTTTTCATCCCAGCGTTCGCCCATTTCATTTTTTGTACCACCCCAAATATCAACAACCGGTTTACCGCGGTGGTATACACATAACGCGGCACCTCCGTTTCCATTTCGTGGAATAAGCTTTTCGAACAAGCTTGCGACGTTGGAGAAGTTAGGATCTATATGCCCTTTAATCATTGAGTGCCCTCATACATAACGTATCTACTCAAAGCCTTTTCAAAGCCATTGCCTAATATAACAAGGAGAAACAGACTCATCAGTCATTTAAATATATGGGGGTTTTTTTATGAATGCAAGAAATTGGAGCGTAATAAAACGGGTAAAAATCAATGCATTAGATTTTATTGCACTTATTTCTGCATGCTGATTGCAAATTTATGTGCCATATTGGTGCGATATTGATATAAAACCGACAAAAACAGGCATCGCCACGTTGTGACAAACATCACATAAAACCAGAGAAAAAGGAGCGAATTTCGCCTATCACCCTGATATATCGATAAAGAAAGGCCGCATCAAAAAAACCTTAATAAAAGCAATGAAATACTATCTCATCAATTTTTTTGCTGCCTGCATTTCTACTGAACGAACTGAAATATTATTTCTATTTGCGATCTCTTTATACCTAGATTTTCGCTTAACATTAATGTCCTTAACCAAAGAAACAGCCTCCTTTTGCCTCGCATCAACCACAACCAAGTAACCTGTAGCGGTTTCTTTCACAAAGCCATTTGACTTAGCTTCTTGTAAATTAAGCGCCCATGCCTGTGATGTAATCACTAACAAAACACAAGCAGCTGCAAGATGTTTAATCGCATTAGTTATTTTTTTCATTTTACTCTCCCTCTAGAATAAAGCACTGTCGCTAGCAAATAGATCATCTAATTCTTTATCCACTTTTACCGTGATTTCATGTTCAATTTTCACATTTAAATTAATGGTGATTGGTTTATCTGTTGCCACTCGTACCGTCGGCGTGCAAGCTACCACGGTCATTATCAGTAAAATACTGAGCAGCCATTGTTTCCGTATTTTCATATCATCCTGCCTAATTATTCTCGAATTTACTTATTTTGATATTGCTTTAAAAAATTGTCTTGTAAAGCACTATCAATATTCGCAGCTTGAATCAAAGGGCCTATATTTTGCTCTAAATTAAGGTTCAGGTGAAGCATTTTGCCTTGCTCTACATTTGAATTCGAGCCCTTCAATGCGATAGCAAGGTGCAAATTATCTGGGGCCTTTAATATTACGCCTGTTTCCAGCGATGTATATTGAAAGTCTTCCATTGCATCAAGTACAAAGGTCAATTGTTGTTGTTCGCCAGAACCACTAACCGCATCAGCCACACTGTTTCGTTGATAACGAATATGTCCATCTTTACTACCAAAGTGACCATCATGAACCTCTATCACCGACTCATTAATCGATACTTGTATAAACCCGCTTAGCTGACCCTCTCCCGATAGATCTTTATTTGACTGCAGGTCTAATAATTGACGTAATTCAACATTACTAAATTGCATTTCAAATTCACTATCAAGTACTGGCCCCGTCACAGAAAATGGCAGCGCAGACATATTCCCTCCCAAAACATGTCCATCAATGGATGTTACATTTAATTGATAGACATGTTTCTTTATATCAAAAACACCACTAAAAATACTGTCAATAGAGTCAACGTTAACTCCTGACTTCACCTGTTCTATAAGGATACCATCCGTTGCAAAAGACAATTGGGAATCGTCAATATCAAAATCTAACACACCCTTAAGACCCGACACACTCTTAGCCTGACCAACGACGTTAATATCATTAAGCTGCAACTGGCCTCGCCCCTCTACTGATGCGATGAGCTCGCTTACAGTCCCCGCCCTTGCATTCAGAAGTTCTTCTATATTCACAGTCACATCAGCAGACATTTGTAGCTCTCCTTTAGGGACAAATACATCCTTACCCATGATCCTAGCAATGTATTCCTGAACAAACGCTGAACGGTCGATACTTTCTTTTATATCAACATCTATCGATAAAGATGTTGATAATAGCTTGTAGTGGCCGCTAATTTGACTCTCAAGTTTTATCAGTATCGGCTGCTCTACTGGCAGGCCCGCAACTAACAGATCTTCTTGTAACAATTTTTTCTCTAACAAAGAGGGCGTTATATTGATAGTAATTTGATTTTTAGCACTAAGTTGTAATTTTGCTTTTATTTCAGGTAAATCAGGATAAAAGAATGAAAAATCAGTGAGCAATAGATCTTTTGTAATCGCCACACCCTGATCGCTGCGTACACGCCATTGATCATTGGTGTGGCGAACAGTGTACTGATGGATATCTACACTATCTGCAGGCAACAGCAAAAACAGATCTGAAGGAATAAGGAAAGCAGCAACCTTCAGCGTTGCGCTCTGATCTAAAACCTGAGGAACCGCATTTTCAACAACAACCATCAATTCATCAACGCTAAAGCTTTGTATTCGTCTCCGCTGAATCAATGTCAAAGAACTTTGAATAGATATGTCCGTTAAAGAAAAGCGTTGCCGTTGGCTGTTTCTTTCTACATCAAACGTTAGTGAGCGAACATCAACAGCAAGCCACTTTAACGTAACGCCTTCAAACGATACGTTATAAATACCCACCTCGGCTAACTCTGTACCAACGGCATTAGATACCTTGTGTTTTAACCAAAGTGAACCGAAATACCCTATAACAAGCAACACACAAAAAAGTGTTGCCATCATCAAAAAACGCCCTCTATTCCTTGAGATAAGCGTTAATTGATTATTCACTAACTCTTTGCGGATAATAACCCTGCCCCAGAAAATAAGGATTTTCCATCAAAAAACTCTTTTAACTCATTGTACATGGGTTCATTGAGATAACAGGTCATAAATTTCCCGTTACGTTCAACAGAAATGAGGTCTGCATTTACCAGCTCTTTGACATGATGAGAAACCGTTGGAGCCCCAATATTCAATTTGCTAATACACTCTGCAATTCCGCAGCCACCTTCCAACTGACCTTCCATACGCTTGCTGCGTTGATCAATAATTTCTAGATATATCTGAAGCCTATTAGGGTTAGACAATGCCTTAAAGGCTTTTGCCATTCGCTTCAGTTTAGCCATTGTAACGTCACACATACTGCTTTCCTAATATCTTTAGAGGCATACACAGGTCACCTCAGAACTTTGTCTAACCTAACTATGCATGCAAATTCAGCGCTATTCTAACGATGAACGAGCGTTCCTACAAATTTACAGTTTGACATTCATCGAATTGAACGATATTTTTACAACCATCGAACTGATTATATTTCATCCGAATAAAATTTAAAGGTAAATTATGAATAAATTTGCAGGAAAAACTGCTTTGGTAACAGGAGCATCCAGCGGAATAGGCGAATCCATTACTCGCCAACTAGCAGAAAAACACTGCAATCTTATTCTTGTAGCACGCCGTGAAGACAAGTTAAACGCGTTAAAACATGAACTAGAAACCCAATACGACATTACTGTGACAACGATTAGCCATGACCTAGCAACACTTGAGGCGGGTAAGTCATTACACAAAAAGACCCTGGCATTGGGCCTTGATGTAGATATTTTGATTAATAATGCAGGTTACGCCAAGCACGGGCCATTTCACTTAACTCCGCTTGATACTCATATAGACATGATGCATCTACTAACCACGACACTAACAGAGTTGACCTATCTCTATTCTGAAGATATGAAACGGCTCGGTGGTGGTTATATATTGCTCGTCGCCTCCATCGCCGGTTTTATGCCAATACCTCAATTTGCTACCTACGCAGCATCAAAAGCTTTTGTGTTAAGCCTTGGAGAGTCGCTAAGTAAAGAACTATCGGAGTTTAACATCAATGTAACAACCCTATGCCCCGGTGGTACTGCCACGGAGTTTATGGATGTGTCAGGTCAGAATATCACTGGCTTTCGACGACACGCTATTATGACCAGTGACGCGGTTGCACAAGCGGGATTACGTGCAGTCGCTAAAGGGAAATCGGTAATTGTACCGGGACTTTTATACAAAATATCAATGGCCAGTTTGCGAGCGGTGCCCCGAGGATTACAAGCCATGATTGGTGAAGCAGCCACAAAATAACATTCATCGTTGATATATCGATACAATTATTCCAATAAGCGGAGACTCAAATGAAAAAGAACATTTTAATTTTAGGCGCAGGTGCTGTTGGCCTAGTTTACGGAAAACACTTCTCAGATGCTGGGCACAAGGTTACTTTTTTTGTAAGAGAGAAATACCTTGAAACAATGACAAAAGGGTCTGTCCTGTATCATATGAATACCGATAAATCGCTGAAAAAACCTATTCGATTTACACAGTACTCTCTTGTTTCTAACTTTGATGAAATTCAACAACAGCAATGGGATCAAGTATACCTTTGCTTTTCATCAACGGCACTGCAGTCATTTGATTTTACCGGCTTTAAACAAGCATTAACGGGCAAACCTACCGTTGTCATGCTGCAACCCAGCGTTGAAGATTATCAACATCTATCCAACACATTCCCTGCGGAGCAGATTGTTGAAGGTATGATTACATTAATCAGCTATTCCGCACCGCTGGCCACAGAAACCGTTGAATTGCCCGGCACTGCGTATTGGTTACCGCCTTTTGTACCTTCACCCTTCTCCGGTCAAATTAATCGCCGCCAAGAGATCATTACTACGTTCTTAGATGGAAAGATGGCGGCAAAATCGGCAAAAAGTGTCCGCACTCAATCCCTGTTCCCTACTGCATTTTTGATGGCGTTTCTTACTGCACTGGAGTCAAGCCAATGGAACTTTATTACGCTGAGAAATAACCCGACATTACTCAAGCAATTGGTGCACTCTATAGATGAAATATTCTCAGCCCTAGAGGTCAAACACCACGTTAAGCGCCCTATCGGCTTACGTTTGACATCTCCTCTTATTATCAAAACATTGTTAAGAGTTGCCCCCCATGTCATGCCGATGGATATTGAGACCTATTTCGAAGCGCACTTTATGAAAGTGAAGGATCAAACAAAACTGTATATGGGTAATTACCTTGCAGCAGCCAAGTCTTCAGGTAGTAACCACTCCACACTAGAAGTCTTAAATCAATTAACCTAAAACATCCTCTACACTACCTAAATCATCAACACTCTCAACACCCGTTATGTAACGTGCCATGTAACCTGTGAGCGCCATTGACTCGGAAAGGATTTAACGATTCAATGGCGCTTCATTAGGTGAGACCCAACCTTTCTCTCACGCCTTAGTTACCTCTAACAAAAAACGTATTTTTATGTCTCCCATAATCGGTTTAAATATCTTTCGTGCTGTTGCAGTGATTATGATGATTATTGCACATAGCATCCGGATTCAAAGTAATTTTGCCTTTCTACTAAAACATCCAGACAAGCAATCTTTTTGGGATCAATGCTTATTGTTTTTTATACAAATAGAACCCATTATTTCTGCCCAATTTCTCTTTATTTCCGGATTTAGCCTCACGTTATCATTATCTAAAATATTAAAAGCCACCCCCAAAATCAGTAAACGCCAGTGGTTGTTATCTCTTCCTCCCAAACTAATACTCTTATACCTCGTCTCGGTTGTGTTTTTCATTGGTGACAACGGCATTCAACTTCCTGATTTATTGGTTTCTTCAGGGATTCTTTCTATTATCGCCATATCAATGGCTCTTACCGGTTGCATGTTAATATCACCGAAACCCATGCTCACATTAGCACTGGCAGTCACTGGGGTAACACTAACCGCTTATATACTTGAACAATCAAAAGTTAACATTATCGGCCTTAATGCTGGGGCTGGTGGTGCAATCCCGTTAATTAGCATGACATTTATCGGGGCGATCATTGGTATCCTATACCAACGTTTTCATAACAATGGGTTGTTCACCGCTGCCGCTGTGGGTTGTTTTATCGGTTTGTTAAGTATTAGTAGCTCTCAATACCCCTGGACAGTGGATGTAAAAAGCGAATTCTTACTGTTTTATGGGGATCCCGTCACCGCCGTTTTACATTCGATACAACATGCCTTGGGTATAGGTGACCTTCAACCAACCAAAATCAAAGCACACTTTTGGAACCACTCGTCGATCTTCCTGTTCAGAGTCAGTGGAGGGTTAACACTCGTATTGCTTATTTTTATGCTCGCATTTAAAAACCAATCAAATTCATCCAAAGTCATCCATGTGTTCAACAATATTGGAAAACATGCGCTATTTGTTTATATCTTTCACTTAGTATTACTGGGTGTGTTAGAAGTAACGGGAATAAAACCAACAACAGGATGGCAAACATGGTTGTTAGTTATACTCCTGGTACTGCTTGGTGCAACAATTATTCAAATGCGTGACAAGTCTGGAGGGGTTAGGCGAAAATTATTGGATTCTTTCGACCCAGGCACTCAGTAAGTTCTGTTAATTGTGCTTTACTTTCTAAAGGTCTATTCAAGATGTAGCCACTATGTAGATGATGCCGGTAAAGACAGTTACCACGTATAGCGGCGGCCTAGCAGAAGGTAGTAGCAATGCAATGTATTATCGCTCGAGGAGCCCATACGGCTTATTTGGATTCCACCCCAAACGCCTCATCTAAACCCCTGGTGACACTACGTCTACTTGATATTACCTCCTCCATCTGTATGCACCAAAACGTAACTATTGAAGGAATCACTATCGTTGAACATTCGTGACCTTGCTATATTTATCCTCATGTCGACCCTTGCTCTTTTATCGTCAAAAGAGGTTTTGGCCGCGAGCATGACGATAGATGACAGTGTAAACAAGCAGGATCTAGGCCCCTATGTAAGTTATTACATCGATATCAAAAAACAACTTGAAATTGCAGATGTCAAAAAACAAAATACATTAGCGTGGCTCCCTCCCCGAGATGAACGCCTCAACTTCGGTTTTTCCAACGCTGCCATTTGGTTAAACACAACGCTAACAAACCCCTCAAACAAACCTATCGATAGAGTTATTGAGCTTCCTTACTCTCTAATAGACAATGTGGAGTTTTACCACGTTAATCAACAAGGCCGTTTGTTATCAAACTATATTATGGGCAGTGAGTTACATTTTAGCTCCCGCCCTATTGCGCATCATAACTTTATCATTCCCATATCAATCGCCCCCAATAGCAGTAGCCAGTTATTTCTTAGGTTAACAGGAAGCCACTCCCTACAGGCACCGCTCACAATATGGAGCAATGATGCATTTTGGCAAGTCAGTCAATTTGAAAATCGATTCAATTTTGCTTATTT
Organism: uncultured Gammaproteobacteria bacterium; assembly: GCA_913063495.1. Taxonomy (GTDB): domain Bacteria; phylum Pseudomonadota; class Gammaproteobacteria; order Pseudomonadales; family Ketobacteraceae; genus 42-54-T18. The sequence goes on from CAJXXT010000101.1 coordinate 14,512, forward strand.
CACGCTTTTGTTCGCATTAATGGCTTATGCTCTCTATCGACTTTCCCCGCAACCTCGAATTCGGCGCTTTATATTCCCAGGGATGGTAATCACTCCCTTATTAGCTCTATTAACCATTGAGGGTTATGCCTTTCAATATGTATGGCCGGAACACCCTTTTTGGAATCGAATGGGGTTAGCGACGTTGATACCGGGATCCCTCACATTTTTATCACTCTATTTGTACATAATATTTTCTAAAATGGCTCTGGGGAACCGCTGGCATCATTCACTATTATCATTAAGTGTGGCCAATATACTGTTACTAATCGCCCCCATTGCAATCGGTTATACCACCGCACTCATCTTAGACCTCATCGCCGCCACCGCATTCTGTTTTTTATTAATTTACCTATCCGTTCGACACTGGCAGAGGTTATCACGTCCCAACAAAGTAACTTTACTAGGTTTTTTCTGGTTATCCTTTGGTACATTCATTTTTATTCTTGAAATAACCAATATCATACCTTCATTCCCTGTGGTGGAAGCCCCGCTACAAGTTGGATTCTTTCTATATGTATTCAGCCTTTTCTGGGCACAACTTAACATTTACGCCAGAGCGGTAGCTATTTTCAAAAAAAAAGAGGCAAAAAAAACACGTTTAAAAAAAGATAAAAAAAACATAACACATCAAAACAGTCTCCCCCTACATGCAGCAACTCAGAAAATAAGGTCGTTGTCTAAATGGATGTCTCACTGGACAATGCTAAACAAGAAAAACTTCAAACAATTCTTATCATTGATGATGATAAGTTTATCCAGAAATTCATCAGCAAAACACTCAGTGAGAATTATCACCCCATTTGTGCAGGTGACGGTCAGGAAGGAATCAACACCGCGACAGAGCAACAACCTGACGTCATACTTTTAGATGTTGAAATGCCAGGGATGAATGGTTATGAAGTCTGCGATGCACTAAAACAAAACACCGCAACATCCAAAATACCCATTATTTTCCTTTCAGGAAAAACGTCAACCCGAGAAAAAATGCTAGGGTATGAGGCTGGGGCTGTCGACTTTCTGACAAAACCCTGCGAAAAAGAAGAATTAATCGCCAAACTCTATATACATAGTAGTCAACATACCACCCACAAAGCACTAGTCACTAAAGCGGAAGATGCATCACAAACAGCATTAATCGCAATGATTGGTAACAACGAGCTTGGCCAAGTCATTCAATTTATGGAAAACGCTTATGCAATCGCTTCATTTGACCAACTTGCCAATCGTTTTTTCCAAGTCACGAACAACTTAAACCTCAACTGCTGTTTATTTTTCAGTACCGCTGATGGAAATAAATTCTTTTCATCTAAAGGTAGTGCAACTCCATTAGAAATGGAGTTGATGCCCGCTCTACAATCCGCGGGAAATCGATTTCATGACTTCGGCTGCAGAACACAAATAACCTACCCAAGAGTATCGTTATTAATTAAAAACATGCCCATTAACGATATGGCGGCCTATGGCCGTTACAAAGATCTTTTACCATCCTTGCTTGGTGCAGCTGATGCAAAAATCAAGGCGCTGGATACGGAATATGCGTTATTACAACAAAGTCAAAGTGTATCCTCTTCTTTTCAAGCAGTTAACAACACCCTATCAGGCTTATCCAAATCGTTGAGTGACAGTCAACAAAACGTTGTCAAATCATTAACAAAAATGCTAACAGAATTGGAAGCAAAACTGCCTCATATGGGGCTAGAAGAAGACCAAGAAACATTTATTTTAAAACGAATTGAAGATGCGGTAATCAACACTCATGACCTTAGCGATCAATCCGATAACATTCGCGAGTCATTTCATACAATAACTCGATTGCTTAAACACCTATCAGAACGTCAACAAAAAATACTGGACATGATATTTACACGGTTCGACCAGAATCACCTTGATGAAGCAACAGATGATGATAGTGGATCTGATATTGAATTGTTTTAGCAACATTTTTTATTCTAATTCTTTGCGATAACCCACACAGTATTTTTCCGTTGTATCAGTCATCATGGTTTTCACTACACATATTTTATACGTCAGGTAATACTATATGAGTCTAAAGGCACACTGTAATATAACATTAAAAAACCAACTCATTGGGTTGGCTTACCTTATTAGCCTTACTCTCTTCCCCTATTCAACCCCCATCATCGCTGAAAACCAAACATCCCAACCAAGCCCTACATCCATCACTATTGATGGTTTAGCTTACGACCTTACTTTAACGACCAACCCACGATTTCGCCAACACTCAACGCCTACCAATAGCACAGCTCAACATTTTTCAGGGTTTATCCATCAGAATCCCAACAGCTGGGTTCGTTTATCCCGTATAGAAAATCAGTGGCAAGGAGTTATTTCTATTAATGGCAATATTCATAATATCACGCCCGCCAATAGCACCGCTGACATTGAAGGTAACATTGTCGTTTCGAGCCTGCTCGCAGAGCGCAGCACTCCCCTGCAATGTGGCACAACAAACACATTATTACCTCAAACAATTTCTGCATCCAAAACAATCGCGACTCAAACAATAGAGAGTCAAACCATAAATTACGATACGTTATGTGCAGACACCATCAATGGTATCTGTATTGTCGCTGAGCTTGAGTTGGCATTCGATCAAGCTTTTCAATCACGTTACCCCGACACTGCAGAGGATCAAGCAAACTCCCTTATCAATATTGTTGAAGGTTACTATATCAACGACATGAATATCGGCTTTAATCAAATCACATCAGAGATTTTATCAACAGAAACCTTTTCCTCCTCAACGGACGCCGTTTCTTTGCTTGATGATATTCAGTCAAAAAAGGCCAATCAGCAACTACCTTTCATTAAAAATGATGCTGCGCTATTTCATTTTATTACTGGACGTGAATTCGACACAAGTACTGTAGGTGTCGCGTACTTAGGAACCCTTTGTGACACCAACGGATATAGTGTGGGTACCTCTCAGCTTGTTTCAGGCAACATCCCTCTCACTGCGCTGGTTGTTGCTCATGAAATAGGCCACAACATGGGGTCGAGTCATGATGATCCAGCCAATAACGTTTGTGACTCTGGGTTTATCATGGCTCCATCGCTATCCAGTTTCGCCAGTCAATTCTCAAGCTGCTCTATTGAAAACATTCAATCAACCATAAGCAACACCAACAACATCGAGCAATGCATAAGTTTTCCTGCAGACGTTGCCATCACAGCGGATAACAACAATGTCTCATCAAGTGATCAAACCGATACGACCATAGATAATTTCACAATTTCTATCTCATCTCTTTATCAATCAATTACGACAATATCCGTCACTGGCACTCTATCCACAGCAGACATATCGACACCACTCAACGGGCAGTTCACAGAAGTCTCTCTACCGGGAACAACCTGCATTATTGCCAGCAATGGTTTTAGCTATCAATGCATATTGGTTGCTACGAGGCTTTCAAACGCACTAACCATCAGTACAACTAGCACAAATACATCATTAAACACGACACACTCCGTCAGTATAGTAAGTCCATCAACCGTTATCGATATAAACACAAATAACAACACATATTTACGTTCCCTCACTATTACCAACACAATGGCTACGGATAATAGCGGGACCTCAACAACACCAGAAGACACCTCCACACAGGAAGCAGAAAATAGCTCAACAAACATTAGTTCTGGCGGCGGGGGTGGCGGTGGCTCACTCAGCTGGGGCTTACTCATAGGCATATTCCTAGCCGGCCTAAAGCGCAAGTAAAACGAATGAAAAATGAAATAAACGATTAGCTGCTAATATAAGATAAAGCCTCAACGGCAAATCTAAACCATACAGCAGTCCCAAACCATGCAGCAGCCTGAATCATACGAATTCCTACCCAAAATACTCGCCATTGCCAAAGCGCTATCATCGGAGCATGATCGTTGGAAGCTGTATGAACTCATACTACTCGAAGCACAACAGTGCTGTGAGGCCGACGGAGGTACACTCTATTTAACAACAGAGTGTGACGAAGGCCTGATGTTAAGCCCAGTAATTATGCGCAACACATCCCTCGACATTTCAATCACTAACCGTAAAAACAACGCGCTTCCAGACTTTCCTCTTTACGACCCAGAATCTCTTAAACCAAACAACCACCATATTGCCACACACTGTGTCCTTAGCAAAAAAACTATCAACATTACCAACGCACACGAAAACGCTGAATACGACATTAGCGGTATAAAATGTTTTGATCATGAAAATCAGTATCACACACATTCGATTTTGACCGTTCCGTTAAAAAATCATGACGAACATGTCATCGGCGTACTACAACTCGTTAACGCTCATCATGAAAGTTCACATAATCGTTCAAACAACAACCCTCATAACCTTCCTCATAACAAAGTTAACCAAAGCATATTCCATCAAAGTGACAAAAATATCATTGAAGCTCTAAGCTCATTGGTCGCCATCAGCATCGAAAACAACACTATGCTAGACCA
>CAJXXT010000102.1 GCA_913063495.1 uncultured Gammaproteobacteria bacterium
TTTTATGCGTTATCAAAAATCTGTCTCGTAAAAGATGAAAAATATTTTGATAAGTTTGATCGGGCTTTTAAAAAATACTTTGATGGTATGGAGAATGTTGACGATTTGTTTGAATCGTTGATTCCTGAAGAGTGGTTGAGAAAAGAGATCGAAAAAACGCTTAGTAAAGAAGAGTTCGATAAGCTTAAGGCATTAGGTGATCTTGAAAAGATCATGGAAGAGTTTAAGAAGCGCCTAGAAGAACAAAAGAAGCGCCATCAAGGTGGTAATAAATGGATAGGTACGGGCGGAACTTCGCCTTATGGAGCCTATGGCCAAAACCCTGCTGGATTTCGTGTTGCTGGAAAATCTAGAAATGGAAAAGCGGTAAAGGTTTGGGAAAAGCGACAGTATCGAAATTTGGATGATTCGGTTGAGCTTGGCGTGCGTAATATCAAGATGGCACTGCGGCGTTTGCGGAAATTTACGCGCCAAGGTATGCCTGACAAGCTGGATATTGACGATACGATTGCGGCTACTGCAAAAAATGCAGGTTACCTTGACATTAAAATGGTTGCTGAACGTCGCAACGGCGTCAAGGTGTTGATATTTTTTGATGTAGGTGGGTCAATGGATCCTTACATTCAAAGTTGCGAAGAACTGTTTTCTGCGGCAAAAACCGAATTTAAGCATATGGAATATTTTTATTTTCATAACTTTATTTATGAAGGGGTTTGGAAGGACAATAATCGGCGTACTCAGGAGAAAACGGATACTTGGGATATACTTAGAACCTATAGCTCTGACTATCGTGTGATTTTTGTGGGTGATGCTACCATGTCGCCTTATGAAATTAATTCAGTTGGCGGCAGCGTTGAACACTGGAATGAAGAACCTGGTGAGGTTTGGATGCGCAGGGTGACGGATAAGTTTGATAAAGTCATCTGGTTGAACCCGGAGCCGGAGACAAGCTGGGAGTTTACAACTTCAGTAGCGTGGGCTCGTCGTTTGGTTGAAGAGAAAATGTACCCCCTTACTTTAAAAGGATTGGAAGAGGGCATGCGTTTTCTTGCGCGTTAATTTATAAAGGTTTCAAGCCCCTGCTTCAAATGAAAGTTTGGGTAGGGGGTATCTAGAGTTACTAGATACCCCAATCATAGTTAATCTGAAGAACCTTGATGGCAAGCAACGCAACTTATCTGGCTTTGAAATAAATTGATTTCATCAACCGAAACCTGTTCACTGCTACCTCTTTCGAGATTAAACAATGAAGGTAACTCTTGTAGACGCTCTATGCGTTTTGTAGCTACATCAGCATAAGGCCAATCACCTGGGTTTACCCCCAGAGCGGTAAGATACATTGTTTCTGCCTGCTCGAGTTTTGATGCCTTGGCATACATATCACCAAAATAGAGGAAAAAGCCCTCTAAGTTATGAGGTACGACGGGAGTATTAGTACACGGACGTTCTATTCTGGGGTCAATGTTGGGCTGTGTAAGTTGTGGATAATCCTGCAGGTTAAATGCTTCTCTATTAATGCTCTCTCCAGCACAGACATCAAGATTATCCCATAGGAAACCGATGCCCTGTTTATAAAGAGACTCATCAGGGCCGAAAGTTATCAGCCCGTAAGCCTTTGTGAATAGACCCCAGGCAGGCCACCGATTCGAGGCATTTACCTCGTCAAGCCAGCCAAGAGCGGTCATCAAACTATTGTTTTCAATTTTCCCGCGCGCTTGCCGAAAACTGCCGCGAAAACCTAGAAGGCGTGCATCATGAGGGGTTTCCTTGATCGCTCCACTAAAGGCATCGGCAGCTAACTTGGCATGATCAGTGATACTCGCATTCGAGGGGTCTCGACGGTATTCTGCCAATTTCCAGGAATGCGCAAAACCTAATACAGCGAGACTTTGGGGGTCTCCCGCGTTTGACTCTTCTTTCAGGGTGGCTATGATTTCATCTAGCTCACTATAACTCCCTTTCCACAGCGCATCAAAATAGGCATCGCGCCCTTGAGAGGTGTCTCCTTCACTGAGTAGGGGAGGGGCTTCTGCATCGACACTTGCTCCGCATCCGCTTAACCCTATAGCCATTCCTAAAAAAGTTACCATCATAAGAACCTGTGGCACCTTCTTAAGTTGGCTGCTCATATCTTTTATTATTTTCATTGTTTTTTCCTAACCAATTGCGTTGTAAATCGACAAAGTCCGATAAGAATTCTAACGAACACATGTAGCGGCAATTAGGTAATTTAGGACGAAAAGATAACAGTTTGGGACGCAGAGACTATTTATGCGTGTAAAAATACAGGAATACCTTTAATCAGATATTTCACGATACTCACGGGCCGAAACGCCAGTCCAGCGTTTAAACGCACGAGAGAAGGTCTGAGGGTCATTGAAACCAACTTCATATGCGATGTGAGATATGGGTTGCTTGGTTTTTTTTAAAAAATATTTTGCTGAATTAAGCTTTCGCTCTTCCAGTAGGAGCTGGTAGTTTGTGTTTTCTTGTGAGAGTTTTCTCGTAAGCGTGCGGGGGGTTATGTTTAAATGGTCGGAGACCGCTACTTTTGACGTTAGATGCGCATCACTAATATGCAGGGAAATATATTTCCGTACTTCGGTCGCCCAGGGGTTAATGGTTTGTTTGTATTTATTCATTTCTTTTTCAAGGTGCGCTTGCATCACGCTGGCAGTCGACTCGTCATGAAAAAGCATGGGGCTTTCAAAGTTCTCAGTTGAAATTGCCATGTAGGTTTCTTTGCTATTAAAGTACACGGGACACTGAAAATACTCTTCATAGTAATGTGATGAGAATTCGGTTTGGTGACTAAATTGCAAGAACTCCGGTCTAACATTGTTTTGTGTTTGCAGGAGAAATTGGTTAAGCACCATCATAGACACCTCGAGCAACACGTTACCGGAGTTACCGAAGGCGCTGTTACAAGTCATAATACAGAGGGAATTCTCACGGCTTGCTCGAATTTTAGTATTGATGGCAGGATTAATAAGTGGCGTAAATTTTGTGGCTAAGCCAAGGGCATCTTCTAAGTTTTTTGCAGATGCAATGGTCAATCCCAGCATCCCGTGGGTCGCGATATTGAACTCGTTGGCTACGTTTAGGCTGTAGGGTATTGGTGAATCGTGTATTTCTATATTCAAATCTAGCAATAGCTTAAATGCAAGGCCTGACACGGTACCGTTAGTGACTTCTAATTTATCCTTAGTAAGCCCAATCTTGGCTATTAGGTGATCTACGAGTTCATTATCTAAGTGCTTCATCAGTGCGTAGCTGTTGGGAAACCTCATTGACTTCAGTATGGCTTTGTGATGTTCGTCACGGTTCATGGTTTGCAAACTATTTACCTTACGCAAGACAATTATACCTCGCCAAAAAAACGTTTATTCACGCATTATATATACACACGTAAGTAATTCGTGGAATGAATTTGTTGTGGTTTTGTTAGTAAAAAATGAGGCTAAACTAAAGTATTGGATGCAATGTTTTTAATATATATAGATTTTTTTAGTGGGTATGACAATGAGGCTAGTGGCTTGGTGAGGCACTATACTGGATTATATATTAACAATTACGATAATCATTACTGATAATAGCTATAGGCTTGCCGTAAATGATCACAAAGGCATAACAGCAATACCCAAGGAAGACCGGCAGGCGCTTTTAGAATTTCTTGAGAGTGAAGGGTGCAGGAAACGTTGGATGGACCTAGAGGCAACGCTGCATCGTTTAAAAGTTATAACTATAAACCAGATAATCTTGACGAAATTACCCCAAAAGATATGAGTAAAGGTGATCTTGATGCTCTGGCAGCACAGTTAATTATGAACGCCCCCCCCCCCAAAAAAAACCGTTGATGACTAAGTAGGATTTGTATAAAAGGGTTGTTGGTTTCGCTGTGATTGTTATTGTTCTGATGTTCTTTTTTATTTTCATAACTTTATTTATGAAGGGGTATGGAAGGACAATAATCGGCGTACTCAGGAGGCAAACTGGGGGTTTACAACTTCGGTAGCGTGGGCTCGTCGTTTGGTTGAAGAGAAAATGTACCCCCTTACCTTAAAAGGACTGGAAGAGGGTATGCGTTTTCTGGCACGTTAATCTATAAGGTTTTCAGACCTCTGCTTCAAATGAAAGTTTGGGCAGGGGTGAAGCCTTAATTTTGATTTTTTCTGTCGGAGCAATCGCTGTTGATATTCCGCTGAACACAACTTCGTCACGTTGATTTGTCATCGTGCAGCTGATTTTTATAAGGTTGCCACGCTTTTTCTTTTCAATAAGTTCTAATTTTGCGGTGATAGTGTCGCCGATGAATATTGGCCGTTGGAATTTCATGTCTTGGCCTCTATAGATGGTGCCAGGCCCCGGGAGCTTGGTGGCGACGGCTGTAGTGACAAGCAAGGCGCTAAACATGCCGTGAGCAATACGCTGTCCGAACTGCGTAGATTTTGCATATTCTTCGTCTAAATGAAGAGGGTTGTTATCTCCAGAAAGGCAAGCGAAAAGGAGGATGTCTTGTTCAGTTACGGTGCGAATCAGTTCCGCAGTTTCGCCTATTGTTAATTCATCGAATGTTTTGTTTTCTAATATTTCCATAGGTTTATTTACCGCGACCGTTGTATGAATAGAGAAAATGTAACTACTCATTTTAACGAACTCAAGATGGGAGTGGAGGAAAATAATGTAAGATTTCTTGTAGGGCGCAGCAGGTAGAGGGTTTGCACTTGCGGGGTAGTGTTAGGATATGAATAAAAAGTTAGCTCACTACATCTTGGTGTGACAAAAACGGAAAATGTAGTGAACTTTGCTTGTCTAAGCTAACCTGAGGTTGCTTAGAATCAAGGCTGTGCGGAATCAAGACTATACAGTTTCAAGACTATACAGATTCAAGGTTACGCAGATTCAAGGGCTATGTTTTTTTTTGCGCTTTTTACAGGTTTTTTTAACGTAGGTAAATCGCAGCGTTCTTCCGCCCACTGCAATACGTCATCAATAACCTCATGGCGATTGGTTTCATTTAAAATTTCATGACGACCGCCTGGGTAAATCTTATGGGTAACGTAATGTTGTCCGCTGGATCGAAGGTGAGAGGACAATTTCTCAATCCCGTGGGTTTTTCGCTTGTTATAGCTTAATGGGTCTAATTCACCCGAAAATGCGAGTATGGGTAGCGTGTTAGGGATTTTTTGAAGAGTGTTGATATCGGAAACATCCTTCATTCCGGCAAGTAAATCTGTCCATAATTGATTGGTGCAGAGAAACCCACATAAGGGGTCAGCGATGTACTTGTCGACCTCTAATGGATCAGTTGAAAGCCAGTCCGCACTGGTTCGAAATGGTTTAAATTCCCGGTTGTAAATCCCGAATGAAAAGAAATCCAATACTTTACTTCGCCCTAATACGCCTTTTCGGCGAGTTTCGAGTTTTGCTAGAAAGGCGCCAAATTGCATAGTGCCCTTGTCGCTTAATGCCGAGCCCGATAGAAGTGCCGCATCAACTGTATCGCCATGTAGTGCAAGGTACGATTGAACGATAAAAGACCCCATGCTGTGGCCCAAAATTATAACGGGGGTATTCGGATATGATGCATGGATGGATTCGTTTACTTGTAACACATCAGATACGACTTTTTCCCAGCCATCACTATCAGCATAATGCCCAAGAAGTTCGGCATGTTGAACCGACTTCCCATGACCTCGATGATCATGGCCATATACGATATACCCTTCTTGCACAAAGCGTTCAGCGATAACTGCATAACGAGCGCTGTGTTCAGCCATTCCATGGTTAATATGTAAAATAGCGCGAGGTTTTTTAATCGCTTTGCTTTTTTTCCAAACGTTGACATATATTTTGTGGTCATCGAAGGCGTCGATATAGCACGACTCGTGGTGCATAACTGTCATTCCTTACTCTTGCAGGTAATTTTTTCAAAACAATGTAGTTTAGGCAGATATAGATTCAGTGTTCTTTTTCGAATAAAAACGAAGATGAAGCAAAATGCGCTCAAGGTCAAGAGGCTTTGCAGTTACTATGAACTAAATTCTCTATTTTTGAAACTGCTGAGGTGTGTTTGTGATGACGTTTGAACCAGGCAGTTAGGCGCATTTCCTCCTGCTTCGTTGTGTTAATCCCTAGTTTTGTTCTGCGCCATAAAACATCTTCTGTGCATGTAACCCATTCAGTTTCGATGAGCCAGGTAAGCTCTCTTTCATACAAAGTGGGTAAAATCTCTTCACCTAAAGAGCGTAGGTTTACGGTCCCGTCCAATAAGTTCTGCGCCCTTGCCCCGTAAGTGGTTAAATATCGGGTTAATAAGGCTTTCGGTAGCCAAAGATACTGTGTATTGAACGCTGCGGTTAATTCTTTGTGATTTTTAATATCAGCACCATACTTCCCCCCCGGAAGATTGTCAGCGCTTGACGTTTTTATGGATGAGTGTGGTGCCGGCAAATAGGGGTGAATACATTCGTACACCTGCTCCGCAAGTACCCTATGAGTTGTGATGTGCCCAGAAAAGACTGAAATCACAGGGGAGCGTCCATCGCTACATTGTAGGTCGAGCATATGTACTGGCTGATGGGCGTCTTGTGTTGCAGGTCTCACTGAAGAAAATGACAAAGATATATCATCGGTTGAAAGTTGGGTGTTGAAGTGTTTGTTTAACTGTGTGACAAGTGCATTTGACTCCTCACTATTAACAGGGGCGTTACTGTGTTTTGTTGGTGAGGGCGTGGTAGAGAGTCCTTTGCTATCGACAGGGCTTATCACCGGGCCAACTAGGCAATAGTTTGTCGCATAGGGCAAGACGGAGAGGAATTGTTGATCGGGTAGTTGCAGCATGTAGCCGTGCAGACCTTCATAAAATTTTGGCACTGCGATGAAACTGTGTTTTTCTAATGGTTGCTCACAGCGTGTTTTGCACCCTAATGCTTGTCTTAGTACCGACTGGGCCCACGCTCCAGCCGCGTTAACAATGCAATGAGCGGATACCGTGGTCCGGTCTGCGTTAATACTGTCTTGCAACTTGAGTTTCCAGGTTCCTTTGGAGAGTGAGCCGCTAATAACTTTTGTTCTCGGAAGTAAATGACAGTGGTTTTTCTCTGCGCTTAATAGGTTTTCTATGACGAGTCTTGAGTCATCAACAAGGTACTCTTGGCAGAGTGTGGCCTTTTCTGACGGCGCCTTTAGAGGCTGGCTATAAAGTGAATTTTGAATGCTCTCTGTATAGGGTTTCATGGATGTTTTCGAGCGTAGTAACCACCCGTACAGCATAGATCCAGCTTTTGTTCTTAGCGAGGATCGCACCGTTGGTGCATCAGGTATTACAATATCGATTGCTTGCATTAGGTGGGGAGCTTGCGAACATAGAACGTCCCTTTCCTTGAGTGCGTTTGAAACGTGGCTTAGATTGAGATTTTCTAAGTGCTCAAGCCCGCATTGGAACAGTTTGTTTCCGTGACTGGATACATTACCAGAGATGTCGTTCTCGTCGCACAGTGCAACGTAAAACCCCTTAGCTGCCAGGTTGTTTGCTATTGCGGCGCCGTTAATATCGCCGCCTATAATAAACGCATCATAAATAGGTTGAGAGTTGTTCATTGCATCACTTCATTACATCAACATTGGTAATATCAAAGCTTGTAACTTCAATGCTGGTTATGTCGAATTGGGTATAAGCTTGGAACGATCAATTATAAATATGACGTGTTTCTCTTGATAGTCAAAGGTAAATTACTGGATAGTCGATAATGGTTGTAGGCATTAAGCTGAAAGTCTCGTTTGTTCTAAAACAACAAACGAGACTAGGGATTCTTTGTGGCGCTTAATGCCATTGTGCCTCTATAAGGTGCATGACTGGGCGGACGGCTGTTTTTGTAGCCATCATTTTTTAAAGCTGGTAACCTCTCGGCCGCTTAAAGTTGTCAGGCTAGATGCTGAACTTTAGGGTTGAAATCAGAAAAAATAGAATGGACAACCATTCTTACACAAGAATATTGGGAAAGTGTTATGACAGATCGAATTTGGGCAGATAAATACCCTGAAGGTGTTTCGCAAGAAATTTCATACGATAAGTACTCTACTGTAATCGACGTATTTAACGATTCTTGTCAGCGTTTTGCATCGTTACCAGCCTATTCGAATCTTGGGGTGACAATTACCTACCAGCAACTGAACGATTTAAGCGCTGATTTCGCCGCTTACCTTGAGCATCATACAAATCTAAAGAAAGGCGACCGAATTGCGGTTCAAATGCCTAACTTGATTCAGTTTCCAGTTGTTGTGTTTGGCGCTATGCGAGCGGGTTTGGTTGTAGTAAACACCAATCCCATGTATACCGCTCGAGAAATGGAGCACCAATTTAACGATTCCGGTGCAAAAGCCTTGGTTGCGTTGGCGAATTTTGGGGATTTGGTTGAAAAGGTAGTCCCTAAAACGGGTATTGAAACTGTTATTATTACGCAAGTTGCTGATATGCATAAGCCTTTGAAGCGTGCAGCAATGAATTTTGCGATTAAAAAATTGAAAAAAATGGTTCCTGACTTTAACATTCCTGGTGCTATCCCTTTCACAAAGGCATTAAAGCTTGGTAAAAAAGCCACATTTGACCCTTCTCATGCACCGAGTGGCGACGACCTTGCGGTTCTTCAGTATACCGGTGGTACTACGGGTGTTGCTAAAGGTGCGATGCTTACGCATAAAAACCTTGTTTCGAACATGTTGCAAATGAAGTCAATATTAACGTCATTTGAAGACGGTAAAGAGATAATGATTTCTCCGTTGCCGATGTACCACATTTTCGCCTTTACCGTGGGTTGCTTGGCGATGATGGAAACGGGCGCTCACAATGTTTTGATTACTAACCCGAGAGACATTCCTGCATTTATTGATGAAATGTCTAAATGGGAATTTACAGCAGTGACAGGGTTGAATACGCTGTTTGTTGCCATGCTAAATAACAAAGAGTTTCACAACCTAGACTTCAGCCATCTCAAAATAACGGTCGCTGGTGGCATGGCTTTACAAAAAGCCGCTGCTGATGATTGGGAAAAAGCAACAGGCATCCAGGTTTGTGAGGGTTACGGAATGACGGAGACTTCACCTGTTATCTCTGTAAACCTACCGGACAGCATTCAAATTGGCACCATCGGTATTCCGTTACCTGCAACGGATGTCAAGTTGCTAGATGATGAAGAGAATGAGGTGGCATTGGGTGAGCGTGGTGAGTTGTGTGTTAAAGGCCCTCAAGTAATGAAGGGCTATTGGCAGCGACCAGAAGCAACACAAGAAACGATGACTAAAGATGGTGAGTGGCTGAAAACTGGTGATGTGGCGGTTTTTCAGGAAGATGGCTTCTTGAAAATCGTAGACCGTATTAAGGATATGATTTTGGTATCTGGGTTTAACGTCTATCCGAATGAAATAGAAGATGTAGTATGTTCGCACCCTGACATTATAGAAGCTGCGGCGATTGGTATTCCTGATGAGAAGAGTGGGGAGGCGGTGAAAGTGTTTATTGTTTCGAATGGCACGTTAACGAAAGAACAGGTTGTCGCTCATTGCAAGGCGAACATGACAGGTTATAAGGTGCCTCGACACGTTGAATTTAGGGATGAACTACCAAAATCCAACGTAGGTAAGATATTACGGAGAGAACTTCGAGACTGATCTTTTTGACAATTGCTCTTTAGATTTAGTTTCTTAGGTTTACTAAAAACCCTCTAAGTGATCCCATTTAGAGGGTTTTTGGTTTATGGCTTCATTGATTTCCCCCGCGTCGCCCGTTCTATTACAATAGGCTGAATTTGGTAGGCCTTTGTAGGGCATTGTAAGGGATCGTTGTGAACGAAATAGAGTTAGCTACATCGAGAAGTGATGGCGAATTAGTGTCAAAGACGTTGATTTCAACATTAAAAAGTAAATTGTCAGGTGCGATGATTTCTGATCGTTTTCAGTACTCAAGGAAGTTGGATGGGATTTTAAGGGAGTTTAATAAAAAGGGCAGCTCAGAAAGCCTGGTAAAAAAGCTTCAACGAACGCAAGCATCATTAGATGCGTCCATAAAAAAAGCTTATGTGCGTAATCAGAACTTACCTAAGCCGACCTACCCTGATTTACCTGTATCTCATCGTCGAGATGAAATTATCAAGGCGATTAAGACTAATCAAGTTGTCATTATCGCGGGTGAAACTGGATCAGGTAAAACCACGCAGTTGCCTAAAATGTGTTTAGAGGCAGGGCAGGGTATTGCTGGGGTGATTGGGCATACTCAACCCCGGCGCCTGGCTGCAAGAACGGTTGCTTCTCGTATTGCGGAGGAGTTGTCCAGTGAATTAGGGGCTGTGGTTGGGTATAAAGTACGTTTCCAAGATAATGTCAGTGAGAGTAGCTACATTAAGCTGATGACTGACGGTATTCTTCTTGCTGAAATTCAGCAAGATAGGTACTTAAATCGCTACGATACTATTATTATCGATGAGGCTCATGAACGAAGCCTCAATATTGACTTTCTCTTAGGTTATTTGAAAACCTTATTGCAGCGACGTAAAGACCTCAAGCTTATTATTACGTCAGCCACAATTGATCATGAGCGTTTTTCAAAGCACTTCTCTGGAGCCCCTATCATTGAGGTTACTGGAAGGACATACCCAGTAACGGTGTTTTACCAGCCGATCGGTGGCGTTGATGATGATCAAGCAGCAGATGACGATGGTGTTGAACGCGCAGTATTGACCGCAGTGGAGGGGATTCTTGAGACGGAACAAGGCACTGTAACGAATGTAGATGCTCAAGATATTTTAGTGTTTTTGCCGGGTGAACGAGAAATTCGAAACGTAGCCAATTTGCTGCGTAAACATGTTCGTGAACAACTGGAAGTATTACCACTTTATTCTCGTTTAAGTAATGCAGAACAAAATAGGGTTTTTGCGGCACACTCTAATCGTCGAATAGTATTAGCTACCAATGTCGCGGAGACTTCGATCACTGTACCAAATATTGGGTTTGTTATTGATCCTGGTACAGCGCGGATAAGTCGATATAGTTACCGTACAAAAGTTCAACGCCTACCTGTTGAGGCTATATCACAGGCTAGCGCAAATCAGAGGATGGGGCGTTGTGGTCGTATTGCGCCAGGCATTTGCATCCGGTTGTATGATGAAGCTTCGTTTGAAGTACGGGATGAGTTTACTGATCCTGAAATACTTCGTTCAAATCTGGCATCCGTTATTCTGCAAATGAAATCGTTGCAATTGGGTAGTGTTAATGAATTTCCTTTTATCAATCCCCCTGAAGAAAAGCTAATCAATGATGGATACAGGTTGCTTGATGAGCTAGGGGCCGTGGGTAAGGATAAGGAGCTGACATCATTAGGGCGAACGCTCGCTCGGCTGCCTGTTGATCCGCGTGTTGGTCGTATGCTTATAGAGGCAAACCATCTGGGCTGTTTAGGAGAACTGATTTCTATTGGCAGCGGCCTAAGTTTACCTGAACCTTGGTTGCGCCCTCACGAGAAACGAGCCGAGGCCGATGAAAAACACCGTATCTTTAAAGACAAAGACTCTGATTTTCTCGCTTTTGTTAATTTATGGAATGCTCATGAAGAGCAGCGGCAGGATTTAAGTGCTGGTGCATTAAAGCGTTGGTACAAAGATAATTATCTTTCGTATTTGAGAATGAGAGAATGGCGAGATTTGCACCGACAATTAAAACTGATTACTCAAGACATGGGGTGGAAGTTAAATCAAACTTCTGCTGATTATGCTTCTGTGCATCAAGCAATTATGGCGGGTTTTCTTAGCCATGTGGGGATGAAGGAAGATAACAACGAGTATCTTGGGACTCGAAATCGCAAATTTCATATTTTTCCAGGGTCGGCGCTTTCCAAAAAAGGGCCTAAGTGGGTGGTGGCTGCGGAGATTGTTGAGACTCATAAAGTATATGCACGCACGGTGGCAAAGATTGATCCACTATGGATAGAGCATGTGGGGAAATCGTTACTTAAATATCGACACTTCGAGCCTCATTGGGAGAAAAAACGCGCTGCAGCGGTAGCCTTTCAAGAATCAAACCTTTTGGGTTTGGTTGTTAACCCTAAAAAGAAAGTGGATTTCAGTCGGGTTGACCCTAAAATTAGTCGAGAAATCTTTATCTTTAATGCCCTTGTTGCAGGAGATTATTTTTCGAGAGCCCCTTATCATTTACATAATCAGGAACTTATTAAAAAGATCGGTTATTTGGAAGAAAAATCTCGCCGCCGAGATATATTGGTGGACGATGTAGTATTGCATGGGTGGTTTGATGATCGCTTGCCAGCACATATTGTTAATGGGAAGGGCTTTGAGAAGTGGCGAAAAGCAGAGGAGCGAAATGACCCTAATGTATTGTTTTTATCGGAAGAAGATCTCATAGCAAAAGATATTGTTGGAGAGACCTCTTTTAGCTTCCCTGACGATGTAACGGTGTCTGGTGGCACGTTAAAAATTGACTATCAATTTGAGCCAGGTAAGCAGCAAGATGGCATTAATGTAGTAGTACCGATTACATTGCTTAACCAGGTTAATGAGATTTCATTGGAATGGCTTGTGCCAGGGCTAGAGCTGGAAAAATGTATCGCGTTGATTAAGAGCTTGCCAAAAGCAATACGGAAAAACTATGTTCCGGTTCCTGATGTTGCCGCGCAGTTTCTGAAAAGTAATCCCAATAGGGAGAAATCCCTCGTTCAACAATTAACGCAATTCTTGCGACAAAGAGCGCGTGTTGATATTAAACCGTCGGATTGGAATTTTTCTGCTTTAGCGTTGCATTTAAAAGCTAATGTGCAAGTGATTGATGAGAACGATGAGTTGTTGCACGAAAGTCGTGATATTTCAGCGTTAAAACAGCGTATGCAATCGACATTCAAAGAGGCCATTGGGAATGTCCGTGTTGATGGCGTGCATGATGACCATGATGAATCACAATTTACTACATGGGATTTCGAGAGAGTTCCTGAGGTATATGAGTTTGAGCAGAATGGGTCTCTTGTGAAGACCTACCCCGCGTTGGTTGACCATGGTTCATATGTTAGCGTCTTATTGTGTGACTCTATGGGCGAGGCAAAAGCCAAGCATCCTGAGGGTGTTTTACGATTATGCATATTGGATTTGCCACAACAAATGAAATATGTAAAAAAACACTGTGCAGTACCGAAAAAAGTTTCTCTTCAATATGCTCCCTTTGGTAGTCAGGAATCGTTAGCGCAGGGCATTGCTCACGCTGCGTTTTATAGGGCGTTTATTTATAATCAGGCGCCTCCAAGAACCAAAGGTGAGTTTGATGCGTTGATGGAGAAAGGGCGAGGATTGGTCGTGGCAGAAGCTAATGTCATTGCGACGTTAGTGGCAGAAATTTTGGGCTTGCATCATAAGATTTCTAAATTGGTGAATGGGAATGTCCCCATAGCTCGCGTGAATTGTTATCAGGATATTAAATTTCAGCTTAAGAACCTTTTTGTGGCTGATTGGATAGCCACTATCGACTACCAGCGCTTGGAAGCATATCCGCGCTTCTTGAAAGCGATTTTGTTGAGGATAGAGCGTTTGCAGGGTAATGTGGCAAGGGATAAAATTCAGGCCGATCAGCTGAAAGAGTACTGGGAACAATACAAAGAACGCCACCAACGCAGGGACGTTGATGGGGTTTATGACGCTGCTTTGGTGTCTTATCGCTGGATGCTAGAAGAGTACCGGGTATCCCTATTTGCTCAAGGCATGAAAACTGCCTATCCTGTGTCAGAGAAACGATTAAAGAAGTTATGGGAAGATGTGTTGTAGCGTGTTGTGCTAAATAGCTCAGGACTCACCGGTTTAAAGGTTGTGAATGATGCTTTTTATACAGCGTTCCTTTTGGCAACTGTTGGCAAACAATATTTTGGAAAACACTGAAGCTGCATCCGAGTTAATTGAAGAATCTATTATGGTATCTCTAGACGGTGGCGAGCAATTACATGTGCGTCGTTTGCATAATGGAAAAGGTTCATGCACACCCGTATTGATGCTACATGGATTGCTGGAAGATGGTACTGTGTTTTATTCACGATTGAAGCGAGGGCTTGCATATTGCGTGGCTAATGCGGGTTATGATGTATATATACCTGATCTTAGGGGTAAGGGTCGAAGTTGGCCACATGTTAGTGAGATACTTAATTACCGTGTTATAGATGCAGTGACTCAAGATATACCTGCGATTATAGAGGCCATAAATCAACATTGTGGAATGTCCCCCAAGTTTTGGGTCGGTCACGGTTGGGGAGGGGTACTGTTAAGCTCCTTTTTGGCTCGTTACCCCAGCCATCGTTCGGAAACTGTTGGTCTGGTATATTTTGGCACGCGTCGAGTGGCTAGAGCGAATAATCTCAAGCGTAGAGTTTTTGTCGATGGCTTGTGGGGATGGTTAGCTGGAATTGTCAGTCAAGTAAGAGGCACTATACCAGGCGCGTTATTAAAGATTGGAACCGCTGATGAATTCCGAGCTATGAGGACAGAAAATCTAAGCTGGATGCAAGGGGGCGCCTGGATCGATCCGTCTGATAAGTTTGATTATGGAGCGGCTTTGAGCGAGGGGCTGGAGTACCCGCCTAGTCTATATTTGGCCTCAAAAAGCGACTTTGGTTATGGTGACCCTAAGGATGTAGCTGCATTTATGCGTGAGGTCGGGAATCATAATGGTAGGCTAATCGTACTAGATAAGGACGGCAGTAGTTTGCATAATTATTCTCATACCACGATGTTGACGCATCCCGATGCTGTGAATGACCATTTTCCCCATGTTTTATCTTGGATGGATGAGATGAATCGCCTAAAACACGAAGCGACCCATCTTACGAATACCCCTCCTGCGAATTCTGGGGTAGAATCCCCTTAAATAAAACGCGAATCATCGGTCATGTACGATATTTTTGGAGGATCTCAGGTGTCAAAGACAGTATCTAACGGTTCAATAGTTATTAGCGGAACCGGCCTTTTTACCCCTAGCGAGTCAATTAGTAATGCAGAGTTGGTTGTTGCGTTTAATGCTTATGTAGACTGTTTTAATGCAGATAATAAGGCAGAAATAGATGCAGGAAACATCGAAGCACTAAGTCATTCTAGTGAAGAGTTTATCCTGAAGGCTTCCGGCATCAATAGCCGCTACGTTATCAATAAATCGGGAGTTTTGGATCCTTCTCGCTTGGCTCCAAGCATCCCTGAAAGAAGTAATGAAGAGCAATCTGTTCAGTGTGAAATAGCGGTTGCTGCTGCGAAGCAGGCAATGGCGAATGCAAATAAAAAACCTGAAGATATTGATGGAGTGATTGTCGCTTGTTCCAATATGCAGCGTGCATACCCTGCGGTTGCGATAGAAGTTCAGCAAGCACTCGGCATTCAGGGGTTTGCATTTGATATGAATGTTGCTTGTTCTTCGGCAACATTTGGCTTGCAAACTGCTAGCGATGCAGTGAAGGCGGGTTCTGCACGATCTATCTTGGTTGTGAACCCAGAAATATGTTCTGCTCATTTAGCATGGCAGGATCGGGATTGTCATTTCATATTTGGGGATGTCGCCACGGCTTCAGTGGTTGAAAAAGCAGAAACCGCAACATCGGGTAACCAATGGGAGATTGTCAGTACCCGGTTACAAACGGCTTTTTCCAATAATATCCGCAATAATTTCGGGTTTCTAAATCGTTGTGATGAATCTGGAGTGGGCGCAAGAGATAAGTTGTTTGTTCAAAATGGCCGCAAGGTATTTAAAGAAGTTGTACCTATGGTTGCTCAAATGATATCTAGTCATATTAGTGATGAGTCTATCAGTGTAGAAAACCTTAAACGTATGTGGTTACATCAGGCAAATTTAAGCATGAATTTACTGATTTCTAAGAAGGTATTAGGTCGTGAAGCCACAAAAGAAGAGGCACCGGTGATTCTTAATGAATACGCGAATACAAGTTCGGCAGGTTCGGTAATAGCATTCCACAAATACAATAATGATATGGCGCCAGGGGATATTGGTGTTATATGTTCATTTGGTGCAGGCTATTCAGCAGGTACGGTCATTGTTCGGAAGTTGTAAGTTAAAGGGTTTCTAGGAAATGGAAGTAAGTAAAAATATGATGCAGCACTCGTTTCTTCGGGTTTTATCAATCCTGGCACTAGTGATGTCGTCAGCGGGAGCCTTTGCGAAAGAAGATTCAGATCCCTGGGAGTCGATGAACCGAAAAACGTTCGCTTTTAATGAATTTATTGATAGCTGTTGCCTTAAGCCTGTTGCGAAGGGGTATCGGGCAATAACGCCTGATTTTCTTGAGGATGGTTTTAGCAATTTCTTCGGTAATGCCACGGAGGTGCTTACGATTGTAAATGACTTGGCGCAGGGTAAGTTTGCTCAGGGTGGTAAGGATACCCTGAGGTTTGTTGTTAATAGTACGGTAGGTATAGCTGGTTTTATTGATATTGGCTCACGAATTGGCCTTGAGGAACATGACGAGGACTTTGGCCAAACGCTTGCTGTATGGGGGGTTGGGGAAGGGCCTTTCGTGATGCTGCCATTTTTTGGTCCAAAGACGCTATTAAGTTCGGCGACGCTTTATCCTGACTCGGCTCTGACAATGATTAATACGATAGACAATGAGCCAACCAAGTATGGTTTGAGTGGTTTAGGTGTTGTGGAGTTACGAGCGGGTTTGTTGGATTTAGAGAAACTTGCGGCGGGGGATCGATATACTTTTATAAGAGATGCCTACCTACAGAGACGGACATTCTTGATTAGTGATGGTCAGTTGTCAGATGAGGAACTGTTTGGCGATGATGAGTTTGATGACGAGGATTTCTGACCATGATTGGTTAGAATAAAAAAAACCGCGTTACGAGGGTCGTAGCGCGGTTTTTTTGCATTTGGTGTATGGGCTTATTAGGTTATGTTTTTGAGTCTATGTTTTGGAATCTATGTTGCGAATGACTACTCCGTAACGAAATTTATGTAATTCTGGAATAGACTCTACTCTAACTACTTCAGCCAGCGCATCAAGAGGTGTAAAGTTAGGGCCGTCAGCAGGAACGGTTACCGTTAATCGGTCACCTAAAGCAAGCTTCTTATCTGTTTCTAATAGCATCCCGGCACCACTTAGGTTCCGGCATCGGCCTTCATAGCGCTCTGGTTTTCCACTACGAACAAAGGACACAATCGTGTCTACTCTCATACGGATAAAGTTTCTTTTTTCTGCGTATGACTGTTCTAAGAGTGTCATATGTTATTCCCGTTACGTTTATTGGTATTCTTTTTATTTCAGCCCTGGTTGAGCGTCCAGTCTGCTTTGATATTAGAACTGGGCACAGGCTTCTAAAATAGTATAACAAAGGTCTCAATAATCGCTACGATTTAATGGGTGTTTTTACCTAACACTGCGAGGGACATAGTAAGGAGGCTGGGGTTATTTGTTTTTTGTATTCAAATGTCGCTTCGAGGTTGAATGTTATTAAAAATAGGACTACTTTCCGATTAAGCCATTGTTATAGTAAAATTGCAGGGCTGATTGTAGGGTTTAAGTGTAGCGATGGATTGTAGAGAATTGGGTAGAGATAGGTTCACGAAAATAATAAGGCAGTCGATTTGGTGTCCACTGAGAAAGAAAACAAAGGGTTAGTGTTACTTGTAGACCAAGAGCCAACGGTTATCCAAAAAGTCCGGTGTTGGCTACTTGATGCTGGCTATCAAGTAGAGGTTATTAATGACTCAGGTGTTGCGCTTGAATGGTGGAGAGATAATCGGCCTGAAGTTGTTATTTGTGATGTTTGTCTGGATGGGATTGACGGGCTTACCTTCCTTAGTAGCATTACGAAGGAAGACAAGGAAACTCAAGTTATTATGATCTCTTCACAAGGGGACCGGGAGAGCATTGTTCAGGCATTGAGGCTAGGGGCAGCAGACTTTCTAGTGAAGCCAGTTGATGATTACACTGTGCTTGAACATGCCGTGAGTCGCGGCGTAGCAGATCACCGGTTAATGGTTGAAAATCGCACCTATCGTGAACAATTGGAGGAGAAAAACGCGAAGTTAAAAGAAAGTTTGCGTTTACTAAAAGAGGATCAAGAAGCAGGCAGAACGGTTCAGTTAAAATTACTACCTCCTGAAAAACGTCAATATGAAAACCTGAATATCGACTATCGTATAATCCCTTCCTTATATTTAAGCGGTGATTTCATTGATTACTTTCGGGTGTCAGATAATCAATTTGGCTTTTATCTTGCGGATGTATCTGGTCACGGGGCGTCATCCGCATTTGTCACTATTTTATTGAAGACCATGGCTAACCGCATTAGGCGACGGCTTATGCGTTCTGCGAAACCGTCATTCTCACCAGCATCGGTATTAATGAGTTCAAATGAAGAGCTTATACCTCTCGCACTAGGTAAACATCTGGCTATATTTTGTGGAATGGTTGATTTGGAAAAGAATGAGTTAACGTATTGTTCTGCTGCACATTTTCCACCCCCTTTATTGATAAATGATGGTGAAGTTCAAGCGATAGACGGCAAAGGGCTTCCTCTAGGAATTTTTGAAGGTGTCACCTATACTGATACAAAGGTACCGCTTTCGGATGATTTTTCGCTAATAATGTTGTCGGATGGTGTTTTGGAAGTGATGCCTCAGGATAGCGTTGCTGAAAAAGAGACATTTTTAATGGAAATGGCTCAAAAAGGTCATCATAATATAGACCAGGTGATGGATCTCTTGTCTCTGCATGA
>CAJXXT010000103.1 GCA_913063495.1 uncultured Gammaproteobacteria bacterium
TTTCTGGCGATTCTTGTTGCATTAGAACTCTTTGTCATCAAACTGTTTAAGGTGGTCTATTTAAGTCAGATGGGCGGTCAATGTCTAGTACTATTCCATAATCCGAGGTTTCCATGGGGTAAAGCAGGTGTTTATGTCGAGAAATAATGCACTTTGCTCCCTCGTCCCCTGTTAATGTCAATAATTCTTGTTTGAACTGCTGCTGGAACCCGACAGGGTGTCCAGATGTTTGAGTTGATGAAGTGTTGAAGATGACTGGCCTTGTAATGGGGTGGTTCTGTAGTTTGTTTGCAATGTTTTGATAAGTGTCTACCGAAATCCAAGGCATGTCTCCCAGGCAAATAATCCAGCCGCTCCAATCCTTTGTTTGTTTTACGCCATAAGCCAAGCTGGTACCCATTCCTGGGTTAGCGGTATCAAAGGGGATTTTTTGGATAGAATACGCTGAGATATAATGAGAGAGCTGGGTGTTGCTTTGCTCATAAACAACAGCAATAGGATGGTTGAGTGTGGATAGTGTATCCAGGCAATGTTGGATAACGGGTTTGTTATCTAAAATCGCGGTTAGCTTATTACCACCAAAGCGCCTTCCTTGGCCTGCGGCAAGTATTAAAAAACCGGGAGCGGATTGCTCATTTAATCTCAACTATCTAATGTTAGCGGTAGTGAGCGTAAT
This sequence comes from uncultured Gammaproteobacteria bacterium, assembly GCA_913063495.1. Lineage (GTDB taxonomy): Bacteria > Pseudomonadota > Gammaproteobacteria > Pseudomonadales > Ketobacteraceae > 42-54-T18. The sequence continues at coordinate 677 of CAJXXT010000103.1, forward strand.
CGCTTTCCCGTTGCTGCGAATACCGCATTGGCTATTGCCGGGGCCACTACGGGTACCGCAGGCTCCCCAACTCCGGTCGGAGCATCGCTACTTGTAATGATGTGTACGTCAATCTCTGGCATTTCATTCATTCGCAGCAGTTCATAATTATGAAAGTTAGTTTCTTGAACCGCGCCATCCTTAATGCTTATTTTTCCCTTCATTGCTTGTGTTAGCCCAAAGACAATGCCACCTGACATTTGTGCTTTGACAATATCGGGGTTAATGGTTTGGCCGCAATGCACCGCACAGGTGATTTTATGAACTTTCACCTTGTCATTGTGAATAGAGACTTCTGCAAGTAGTGCAACATAACTTTTAAATGAATGATGAACTGCTATACCTTGGAACCTTGGGTTTGAATTCTTGTCTTGAGATGGTTTTCCCCAGCGACCTTTATCCGCAACGGTAGATAGCACTTGCGTCATTTTGGCGTTGTTTTTTAATAATTCCAGCCGAAATAGGTACGCATCTTTATTGCTGGCATGGGCTAGTTCATCAATAAAACTTTCCATGAAAAAGCCGTTGTAAGAATGGCCAACGGAACGCCAGAATCCAACGCGTAGTCCAGGGTCGTGTTGAACGTGGCGAACTTCAAAGTTATCTATTTCGTAAAGACTGTCTGATGCACCTTCAACGCTGGTTTCATCCAACAGAAGATCCCCGTATATAGTCGGGCCAAGGGAGCCAACCGCTTTTACCATACCGTCAGGTAGCCACGCGGGTAACACAACCGCGGAGGCTTCTTTGAAGGTGTAAGGCATAATGTTTGGGCTGGCACCTTTGTAATGCAATGCATCGACTTGCCCTTGAGCGTTAATGCTGCCTTTTAATTGAACGACAGCGGCGGGCCGATAAAAGTCATTTTGAAGGTCATCCTCGCGAGACCAAATTAGCTGGATAGGAAGGCCAGATTCTTTGGCGATATGAACGGCTTCTTCAACAAAGTCTTGGTTTAAACGACGGCCAAAGCCGCCTCCCATTAATGTTGTGTTAATGGTGATTTGACTGCGGCGTAACCCTGATGCGTGTTCAGCGGCCGCAGCAGCAAGGTCAGGCCCCTGAGTAGGTGCCCATACTTCGCAATGGTCGCTGTTTAATACAACGCTGCAGTTCATTGGCTCCATGGTGGCATGGGCCAAATAGGGAACGCGATATTCTGCCTCAATTACTTGTGTAGCTGAATCAAAAGCAGAATCGGTATCACCGTCATCCCTGGCAGTTTTTCCGCTATTATTCTTGAGCGCGTTTCGATAACCCTCAAGAATACTGGCGTCGGATAATTTGGAGAATTCGGGCTTGTCCCACTCTATGGAAAGTTTTTTTGCTGCCTCTTTGGCCTGCCACCAGCTAATAGCAATAACGGCAACACCGTTAGGGATGGTAACGATTTTTTTAACGCCAGGCATATCAAATGCACCGTTGGCGTTCCAGCTTTTTACTGTGCCACCGATGACAGGGCAGCGTACTACAGAGGCCTTTAAACATCCTTTTGGCGCAGAATCAATGCCGAACCGGGCTGTGCCTTTAGACTTCATTGGGGCATCAAGGCGGATGCTTGGTTTGCCTATTTTCTGGAACTGATCGGGTGTTTTTAGTGTCACTGACGGTAGCGAAAGGTCTTTCGCTATATCAACGAGTTCACCGTAAGTAAAACTGTATTTCTGATAATGTGCTTTGCCGTCTTGGATTTGAATGGCATCAGGTTTTACGTTCCAGCGCTTTGCTGCTGCATTGCGTAGCATTTCTCTTGCTGTGGCGGCAACGGTGCGTAAAGGTATCCAATTAGTAGCAGTGCTGCTGCTGCCCCCTGTAATTTGAATACCGTATAAAGGGTTTACGTAATCGGTATGCACCCCGCTGGTTTTTACCTCAATGTGATGAGGCTCTACTTCCAACTCTTCAGCGATAAGTGTTGTTAGCCCCGTCATGGTTCCTTGTCCCATTTCTGTACGGTGTAGATAAAACAAGATACGATTGTCGGGTGTAAGTTCTAGCCAGGCGTTGGCGTGCCAGCTGTTGTTGCTCTGATGGTTGCCATTGTGGATAGGGCCGCTTGCGCATCCGCTAAGAGGGAGAGAAAAGGCTAAGCCGGTTCCAGTGAGGCCGGCAGCTTTAAGAAAGTTTCTACGATTGGTTGTAGTATTCATGGCGAGCCCCTTAGCTAGAAAGGTCAGATTGGAAGTTTGCCGTCGATGAGACGGTTGAAGAATTCGATGAGGCAGGTGAGGCAAGGTTTTTTGCGGCATCATGAATTGCTTGGCGAATTTTTGGATAGGTGCCACAGCGACAAATGTTCCCCGACATTGCTTGGGTAATGTCCTCGTCGGTAGGGGAGGCATTTTTTGCCAGTAATGCGCTGGCAGACATTATTTGCCCTGATTGACAATAGCCGCATTGTGGCACGTTGTTTTTTATCCATGCCTGTTGAACGGGGTGTTCACTTGTTTCAGCATTTCCTTGTAAACCCTCAATGGTAGTGATGCTTTTCCCTTTTGCTGCCGATACGGGAGTAATACAAGAACGTATGGCAACACCGTCTAGATGTACGGTACATGCCCCACACAACCCTTGGCCACAACCAAATTTGGTGCCTTGTAATTGTACAATGTCGCGGATCACCCACAATAAGGGCATGGCAGGATCCGCATCAACACTGAGGTCGTTGCCGTTAAGTGAAAATGTGATCATGGTTCTATCTCCGTCAGAAGCGAACAGCGATTGTTATACAGAAAAGCATGGATTACAAATAGCTTGACGGATTGTTCATGAGACAGATAGTTGTGAGTTATAATTGACGGTTTGAAATACAGAGTGGTTTAGAGAGCAGAGTAACTATTGGGCTCTTGTGGTTCGGCCTTATCAAATAGAAATTCAATCACAGTACAATCAGATAAATACTGCAGGGTGTGCTCGGTGTTCGATGGGATTCGGAACCATTCGCCTGCTTGAATCTGTTGTGTTTTGTCATTGATGATTAAACGAATAGATCCAGTAATTAAACGGTTTTTTGTGTCTTTTAAATTGATTAGCTCACCCGTGTCTGTCCCTTTTTCATAACTCGTAAACATGACATTGCAGTTGTGAGGGCCTAGGTGAAAGGTGTCCGCAGCATTTGTATTTTTATGTGAAATTTCAATGGGTTGGAAAAGGCTCATGGCAACATCTGTCGAATGAATTGTGGTCGCTTTATCAAAGCTTAGTCCAGAGGTAGGTAAACATCCAGTGTGTGCAGGCAAGAACGCCTGCTAAGTGAGGCTGGTAAGAACTGCGGGTTAGGCTAGGCTTTAAAAGGAGTACATTTGTGGTAGGGCGTGTGTAAAAGCTCTCTTTGATAACAGTGAATAATTGTTAGCAGCAGGAACCGATGAAGCAAGATAATGGACTGAGGGTGCCCCTGGAAATTGACGGGCTAAATGAAGGGAGCAATAACGAGCGCAATAACGGGCGTTATCACTCGCTTGCTAGAAGCCTGGTGCTGTGGTTTCTATTATTGGCATTGTTACCGTTGACGCTAGTGTCTTTTATTAGCTACCAACAAGCTCATAGTAGCTTGAGGTCAGCAAAGGTTGATGCTTTAGAGCAGATTGCGGGAAAAAATATTGGATTCATTGAAAGCTGGTTTGACTACAGACTTATGGATATCAGTGTGCAGGCCGAGTCTCTGGCCAATATTACATTGCTGGCAGGGTTGAGTGAGGGATGGGAAAAAAGTAGAAAGGGCTTAAGTGCTTATGTTAAAAGCTATGACTGGGCGAAACGAATAGATGCTTCAGATGACAATTTAATTACGTTAACTCGCCAGTATGATTATATCTCGGATATTTTTCTTATTGATGATCAAGGTAACATTCTTTTTAGTGCAGCTAATGGGGCAGATCTTGGCACCAATTTGTTCAAAGGCCCTTATTCAACAACCCGCTTTGCCAGTGCTGTAAAGGTATCTCTAGCCTCAGGTCAAACTCAATTTTCAGATTTTGAGCGTTATGTCTCGTCCAATAATCAGGTGTCTGGTTTTATTACTGCTCCGCTATTGGATGATTTTTCCGTAAAGGTGGGGGTTGTAGCGATAAAGTTAAGCGCGGCGCGAATATATGGGTTTTTACATCGAGATAAGTCAATAAAACTGCGTGAATACTTGGTGGGGGAACAAGGTCTTTTGCGAACCCCGGTTGATGATGAAACGAGTGTATTAACAAGGAAGGTCGATTTATCAGGTGTTTATAGTGGGGGTGTAGGGGTAGCGTCAGAATACGTTGGAGTAGATGGAGAATGGGTTGTCGGCTTGCATTTGCCGCTTAAATTACTGAATGTTAATTGGACAATGATTAGTGAGGTGAACCGTGATGAGGCATTCCAGGCGGTTACTTGGTTAGGGAAGGAGACGTTAGGATTGCTGTTGGCAACCGCTATTGTCGTTATGTTTTTCGCATTTGTTATTGCCCGTCGAATTACTCGGCCAATTGTTGCTCTTGTGGCCGCTACAAAAGCCGCGACCGAAACGAATAAAAATGGTATTCAGCGAGTTTATGTTGAGGCCCAGAATGAGATAGGAACCTTAGCTAAGGCGTTTAATCAAATGGTGGTTTCGCGGGGTGAGTATGAGTCCGCGCTTGAGGATAAAACACATCAAATGAAAATGGCGCTCAACGATTTGAATGAGCAAAAGTATGCATTGGATCAACATGCGATTGTTGCGATAACCGATGTCCGAGGGACGATAACATTTGCTAATCAGCGGTTTATTGATGTTAGTGGATATCAGGAAAATGAGTTGATTGGAAACAATCATCGCATGCTGAATTCTGGCATGCATGCTGAGGCGTTCTGGCGCAATATGTACCTTCACGTTAGTCAAGGTAATGTATGGCATGCAGAGGTTTGTAATAAGGCAAAGCAAGGGCATTTGTACTGGGTTGATACCACTATAGTGCCGTTTCTTGATGATCAGGGTAAGCCACAAAGTTATATAGCCATTCGTACGGAAATTACCAAGAGCAAAGAAACGGAGCAAGCCTTAATTCACGCTAAGGAAGGTGCGGAGAGCGCGGTTCTAGCCAAGAGTGAATTCTTGGCCAGTATGAGTCATGAGATACGTACCCCAATGAACGGTGTGCTGGGTATGTTGGGATTGCTGCAAAATACTGAGTTAACAGAAGACCAACGTCGTAAAGCGGGTGTTGCACAATCCAGCGCGAAAGCACTGTTAACGGTAATTAATGATATTTTAGATTTTTCCAAAGTTGATGCCGGCAAGTTGGAATTGGAAGAACTTGATTTTAATATGCGGCATTTGTTTGAAGAGTTCGTTGAGTCTATGGCGTTACGTGTTGAAGAAAACGGGGCAGAATTAATTTTGGACACCGTCAATCTCGGGACATCTCGAGTAAAAGGGGATCCGGGGCGTATTCGACAGATCCTAGTAAACTTAGTGGGGAATGCCATTAAATTTACTCAAGCTGGTGAAATTGTTGTTCGGGCAAGGATGCAACAAGTTGGGTCAAATGAGTCTGTTTTGAGTTGTTCTGTTCGAGATACAGGCATTGGAATTCCAAACAATAAACTGCTTGGGTTGTTTGAGGCATTTACGCAGGTGGATGCATCGACCACACGAGAGTATGGCGGAACAGGGTTGGGTTTATCCATTGTTAAACAACTTTGCGAGTTGATGGGGGGGAGCATTAGCGTTGCCTCTGAGGTGGGTGAAGGTTCCTGTTTTGAGTTTATTATTTTAGTGAAAAGTAGTGATAGTGAATTGCAGGTTCTCCCTAAAATTAATGTACATGAATTGTCATTGCTTATTGTTGATGACAATGCCACCAATCGAATGGTGATGCGAGAACAGTTAGAGGATTGGGGGGCGAAAGTGGAGGAAGTTGAAAGTGGGGTGTCTGCATTAGCCCGACTAAAAGAAAGAACGCAGCCATTTGATATCGTGTTGCTTGATATGCAAATGCCAGGGATGAATGGCGCTGAACTAGGGCGTACAATAAAGTCAGACAAGGCACTGGGTGATACTAAATTAGTTATGATGACATCTATGGGGCATAGGGGAGATGCACAGTATTTCTCTGATTTAGGGTTTAGTGCCTATTTTTCCAAGCCAGCCACAGCATCAGATTTATTCTCCGCATTGACGATTGTTGCTGATGGCGGGGATGCATTGCTGCAAGCCAATCCCTTGGTTACGCGGTATTATTTACAGACGCTGATGGAGTCTGAGATGAGTGACGTTGTCTGGCCAAAAAATTTACGGTTGCTATTGGTTGAGGATAATGCGATTAACCAAAACGTAGCGCTGGGAGTGCTAGAGGCAATAGGATTGCACGCAGATATCGCTAATGATGGGGTTGAAGCAATACATACGTTAAGTGGGGCTCCTGAGTTGAATGGGTTTGATTTGATATTGATGGATTGTCAAATGCCAGAGATGGATGGGTATGAAGCAACACGAAATATTCGTTCAGGAAAAGCCGGAGAGAGAAATAAAGCGTTACCGATTATTGCGATGACAGCAAATGCGATGATGGGTGATAAAGAAAAGTGTTTGGCAGCAGGTATGAGTGATTATTTGACCAAGCCCATAGAGCAAGGTGACCTGAAAGAAATGTTATGTCAGTGGTTAGATGTTGCGCCTACGTCTAAACCAGTTGTTAGTGATGAGCCTAAAGTCGCTAGTGTAGTTACTCGGTTATCCCATATAGATTCATTTGTATGGGATGAATCTATATGGGATAAAACAGCAGCGTTAAAACGACTGGGTGGAAAGGAGAAAAATTTAAAAAAATTGATAAAACTATTTTATCGAGATATGCCGACACAAATTGAAGGACTTGAGCGAGCATGTCTTGGGGAGGGGGTGGATGATATTTTGCATTCAGCTCATACGATTAAAGGCGTAGCAGCCAACTTAGGTGGGCTGAGTTTACAACAAAGGGCTGCTGAATTAGAAAAGTCTGCGCGCTCGAATGATCGGGTGTATGTCGATGTATTAGTACCCAAAGTGAAAGATGCGTATAAGGCATTGGCCTATGAGTTTTCACACTATGTTGATTTTGGCAAAGAAAGGGAGAGCTAACGTTAGCGTTTTTGTCATCGGATAAATTGATGCTGTTGCCGCAGATTTAAACATCCATTGGGTTGTCGGGTATGAGCGGAGGCATAGGGCAATCTAATGTCTCACAGATGGCACGCAATAATTCTATTTCATGGATTGAGACATGATCATCATCTAGGATGCAATCAATACAGGCGTCAATAATGGGTTGTTTTAAAAGTGGAGATAGCTGGCCTAGCTTTTCAAGGCTAATGGCTAGTTGTTGAATGCTGGGTAGTGAGGGTGCAACTTCTGTAGTGGAAAATGCCGCGTAGGCTTGATGAAATATTCTAGTATTTATTTCTCCTGCTTTGTTGGATGTGGCGCTAAGTGCCGCCAAAACATGCTGTATTTCGCTAAATACAGCGGAGTAGTGATTGATTGTGTGACGCTTTTTTTTGTTTGAAGATGTATGTTTTTTTACTAAACAGAAAATCACAAACTCTGACAGCGTGAATTGGTTGTCTAGATTGATAAGCGTTTCGATGCGTGAGAGTAATTGGGTTGTGTTTTCTAGGGTTTGTAAAGATAGGCTCTGAGTCGCTATTTCGAGAAGTGGTAAGCGAATTGTTTCAGGGTTTTGTTTGAGTAACTTATAACATGCTATGGTTTTGTTGGCTTTGTCAGTATTTGTGTGTTGTTTAATAGTTGAGATTGCTTCTTTGCCGTGGGTCGTCATCGTAGCGAGTATTAGAATGTAGATGATAATATCGGCATGTTCACGAGAATGAGCGGTATCTAATAATTGGGGGGGAATGCTTGCTAATAATTTCTGAGCATACTGTTGATGTTCTTGTGCAGGATTACCGATACTGTTTTTTAATGTGGGTGTTAATGAGGTGGTACTTGCTCGTTTGCTGGCAGAAAATTCAATTGGGGTGCCATCGTATGCCGTTGGTGGAGAGGGGACGTGTATCTGTTGTGAATGTAAATTGGAATAGGACTCTGGGTTTGGCCCTGAGTGTAGTTTTGAACCCTGGTGAGATGAAGCGTGTGACGCTGTTTTTTGCCGAGGCGGTTTGTTTTTTAACGTTTTTTGTTTTCGTTGTCTTGCGCGCAAGCGGGCTGGTAGGCTTGGGTCGATAGCTTTTATGCGCTCATCAAGGGGCGGATGGGTTGATAATAAGCTTGAGAGTTTTACTTTGACGGTCTCCCCAAAGCATAAATGACTCATATCTTCCGCGTTGGGGGTGTTTAACAGGGAGCCATTTTGATGAGATTGAATGGCAAATAGCGCTTGGCCAATACCGTTAGGATTTCGTGTAAATTGTACGGCGGATGCGTCAGCCAAAAACTCACGTTGGCGAGAAATAGCGGCTTTAATAAGGCGACCAAAGAATAAACCAATATAACCGACCACCATTAACGCTAAACCAACGGCCCATCCTTTGTTGTCCGAGCGGTTGCTGCTAGAGAAGCCAGATGAATGACGCCGCCGCCCATAAGAGCTACTGCGAGTGAGAGACTCTCCAATTTTACCAATTAATAGAATGCCTGCTAAAACAGAAATGAGTTTAATGTTGATGTTCATGTCACCATTTAAAATATGACTAAACTCGTGACCAATAACACCTTGTAATTCATCTCGATTAAATGTGTCTAGAGCCCCTTGCGTAATGGCCAGGGCTGCGTTGTTGGGAGAGGTTCCGGCCACAAATGCATTGATGCCAACTTCATCTTCGAGAATAAATATCTGTGGTACGTGAATGCCTGATGCGATGGCCATTTCTTCCACAACGTTGATCAGTTGTTTCTTTTGTGGGTCGCTGGTTTCTAAGGATAAATAGTTGCCTCCAGCCATAACGGCAACAGCTGCCCCTCCGTTACTCAATTGCATGGCTTTTGATACGCTACCACCGATAATAATGCTAAGCGTTACAGCGGCTGCAATCCAACAAGCGGGTGATTGAAGCCACTGTGTTAGGCTAGTGCGGCCTTCTTCTATTTGGAAAAAAACGAAAAAAGCCACGGCGTTAATTGCAATAACAATGAGCGTTACCGCAAGAATAAAAAATACGAATAGCACCCCGGTTTGTTTGCGGGCTTGCTCTTGATGCTGATAAAAGTTCACGGTTTATCCCTGAGGCTTACGTTAAGAAGAGATTTGTTAAAAGGATACTTTTACAGCTTTCTTGGCTTCGGGATTCTCAAGCTCTAACTGTTCCGCTTGTTTGAAACTGGATCGGTTGGCGATAATGCTGTTGGGAAACTGCTCTCGGTAGGTGTTGTACTCCATGACGGCATCGTTATAAGCCTGGCGAGAGAATGCAATGCGATTTTCTGTTGAGGATAGTTCTTCCATGAGTTGAGCCATATTTTCATTGGCTTGCAGCTCAGGATAACTTTCGGATAGTGCGAAAAAATTACCTAGCGCTCCACCCAGTAACCCTTCTGCACCGGATAATGCTCTAATAGCGCCACTATCGTCGGGGTGTTTGGCTGCGTGTTTGGATGCCGCTAGTGCTTGGTTGCGGGCCTCGATGACGGCCGTTAACGTCTCTTTTTCGTGCTCCATAAATGTTTTGGCCGTTTCAACTAGGTTGGGGATGAGGTCATAGCGGCGTTGTAGTTGTACATCAATTTGCGAAAAAGCATTTTTAAATCGATTACGTAAGGACACGAGGCGATTGTAGATGGTAATCGCAAAGACAATTGTAGCGACAACAACGACTAAAAAAACAATAGTACTGGTGGACATAATATCCCCTCAAAATGGCTATTTTACATAATATAGCGGGAATATCGCTTTGGTGGTAGTTTGAGGTTACCTCTAGCCACGCGCTAGTAATATGTGCTTCTGATAAATAGGCCAGAAATTGTCTAAATAAATAGCTTGGTAACGCTGAGTGTTGCTGTGGTAAAAGGCCACCGCTTTGGACATGCTGCCGTGACGTTGGATGAGTTTTTTAATATATCGAGCTGAATAATCGATGTTAATTGCGGGGTCGTACAGGTCAGCCATGCTGTTAAAGTGACGGCCATGAAAGCGCCAATTGATTTGCATATAACCGATGTCTGTACTTTTTACGTCTAACAGGCGTATATGAGATTTTTTGGGTTTTTCAAAGCCCCAGCGTTTCGCGTCTTTTAATATATCAATTAAGGCTAATCGGGCGTCTTTTTCGTTACGATAAAACAAACGTGTTGGAGCTTGCCGTCTAAAGGATAATTTTAGTAACCATGGGCGGGAGTGGATGTTATCTATCTGATTTAGGGCATCCGCCAAACTCTTAGGCTGAAAACCCTCTCCGTTGACGTTAAAGGCCCAGGGGTTATTCTGGGATTCAACTTCACAAATGCTGCGTAATACGGTTTCACTGATACCGTGTTTTGCGGCTGCTTGCTTAAAAATGGAGGCATGTTGATTGTTTTCTGGGTTGTTTTTTGAAGGTTTGTTGTCTGCTGCTCGAGCTGTTTGAGCGCTTGTGATTGAAAAAAAAGCAATAGAAACAATCACTAAGATGTACTTGGGGAGTCGGTTTGTAAAATAGTGCAATGAAAGCATGGAGGTTAGCGCGTCTTTTTATCGTGTAATGGTCAAGCAGGTGAGCTTGTTTTGTACGGGCATTGTACAAAAAATGAGTATTGCAGAGGTGAATATTTGTAGTGTTTATGTAAAAGACGGCAATAGCGCAAAGAAAGTTGAAATTTTATTAGTTGTGCTTTTGGATTGCTCTTCTGGGTTTCACCTGTGAATGGAGTTTTTGAATCGTCCCTGCGGTATTCAAAGAAGGTTGCTCCCTATATTGGTTAGACTGGTTTTGCCCTTTCCATAGATTTATTCTTTCATAATCAGTTACCATGTTGCAGCAAAACCAACCGCTGTAATAAGAAGGGACTGGGGGTCATAGTAGGCATATGTGATGCTCTTCTTTGGGGGTGGCTGAGGTAGATATGTTGCGTATTAATACAATGACTTTGCAGCTTAGCTGGGGACTTCTGTTAATTTTCTCGCTAATGAGTGTTAAGAGTTGGGGGCTTGAATCGGCGCAGTTCCAACAAGAAAGTGCATACGACGGTATGGAAATCGAAGACCTCATGGCTTTGTCGATTACCTCTTTATCGAAGCATCAAGAACCTGTGTCGAAAGCTGCTGCTGCGGTATTTGTGCTGACCTCTGAGGATATTCGCCGCTCCCCCGTGACCTCTCTTATTGAAGCGCTGCGCTTAATCCCTGGCCTAAACGTGCAGCGTATAAACAATACGCGATTTAATGTATCTATACGGGGGTTGAATGGCCCGTTCCCGAAGCATCTGCTGGTTATGGTGGATGGGCGCTCTATTTATAACCCATTGTATGCTGGCGTCTATTGGGAGCAGAGGGATATCCCTTTGTCGATTATTGATCGTATTGAGGTTGTGAGAGGCCCTGGTGGTGCTGTATGGGGTTCAAATGCTCTTAATGGCGTGATCAACATCATCACTAAATCAAGCGCCTTACAGCAAAGAGGGACGTTAACGACACATATTAGTCCGCGGGAGAAACAGGCAACGGTTGTTGTGGGTGGCGAGGGTAATGATTTACAAAAATCCACTACGTGGCGTTTGTTTGCTGATGAGCATCGGTACGAGCGCAGTGATGAGTATGGTTACGAAAACAGCTATGGGCAATTGGGCCAGGATGAGCTAGTTGATGATAGTGGGATTGCCCGTCGTGTTGGTGCACGCGTTGATAGTATGTTGGATAATCGAATGCAGTGGTGGGCAGATACCCAGTATTATCAAGCCAATACTGACTACTTAGAGAATGTTTTTGAAGGCAACATACCAAGAATACAAAATGTCGATGTGGATATAGAGGGTTACACGTTTAATTCCCAGCTGAGTCAGAACCTTTCGCAGAGTCGGCAGTGGAGCGTGCAGTTATTCGCGGAGTACTATGATCGTAAGTTAGGGGGGGTATTACGGGAGCGGCAAGGGCAGTTAGATATCAGTAGTCAGTATCGTTTTTTGGCAGGAGTTCATAACATCACGTTAGGTGGTAATTATCGAGGTTATACCGATGATTATGACGGGACTGAGGATGTGTATTTACAGCCCGACAGCGAATACAATTATCTTGTTGCTGGTTTTGTTCAGGATAAAATAACATTTTCCGATTCCTGGGCTTTAACATTGGGTGCTAAGTTTGAGCGGCATCGTGTGCAGTCTACATTCATTCAGCCGACGGCACGTTTATCATGGAGCGCGCAAGAAGATCTAACCGTATGGTTTGCCTACTCTAAGGCGATGCAGGCACAAACCCGAGACCTTCGTGGTATACATTGGCGGTTAGCCTGTGTTTGTAATACTCCCTTAAACGATGTGTTAGATGGGTTTCGAGCGGATCAGCTTAACGGCTTGCCGCCGGCAGTTCTTGTTTACGCAAATAACAACCCTGCAGCGATAGTTCCTATTATTACCGTTATGGAAGGTCAGAGTGGTAATGAATTTGAAACTCAGTTGGCAGCGTGGGAATGGGGGGTAAGGGCGCGCCTAGCGGAAAATTGGGTGTTGGATTTGTCTGCGTACTTTCACGAATACAGCGATATTATTACTGCTGAGACGTCAGAGTATCGTTTGTTTTATAACACTCAGGGGATTGATTATGTGGAGCGTGTTTTACACTATTCTGAAGGAGTTGATGCGTTAAGCAACGGTGCTGACCTGGTGTTAAATTGGCAGTGGGGGCGAGACATGATGTGGCGTTTTTCATATTCATATTTTAACCTGGACGTAAAACCGAAAAGTGGAGAGTCGATATATTATGAGTTTCAAGAGTATCTAGACCCATTGCATCAAGCGTCAATACAACATGATTGGACGGTGACAGAGCGTTGGCACCTGAATACGTTTATACGTTACGTTGATAAGGCTCCGTATTTTTCCGGATGGGATTCTGTAGATGCATATACAACGGTTGATGTGAAGGTGAATTACGCGGTACTGCCTGAGTTGGATGTTTTTATCATTGGAAAAAATATGTTTGATAGTGGTCATGTAGAGGGGCGCGTTGTAAGTGACCAACCGAATGCTGAAACCGAGGTTGAGCGTTCATTTACCATGGGGTTTAGTGTGGATTTTTAATGTGGGTTTTAATCTAAACATTTAAACGATTGTAGCGCTTTGTCACTTTTGACTCTTGTGAAAAAGGCCAAAAGTTACTATTTTGAAACAATTAAAGAGGTAGGTAGAGGTTTAAAGCTGATCGAATATTTCAGTAATTCTGCTATTTGTTATACAATCTGCCGTCATTTTTACAAATATCTTTTACAATTTTGTTGTTAAACATCCCTATTGAGGGGTAAGTGTATGAAATTTATGGATTTATCTTCCATGGGCAGTAAGTCGATGCCCGATGTAGCCAGTGTTTCTCAGCCCAAAGCTGCCGGTGTTCTTGACTGGGTAGGTATGAGCGAGATCGAAGTGCCGTTGCAAATAGTGACTCGTAATGGTGGTATTGCCCATGCTGTGGCAAAGGCACAAGCCTATGTGAACTTGGTAAACCCAGAAGCTAAAGGCATTCACATGTCTCGCTTATATCTTTTGTTAGATGAGCTATGTCATCAGCCGTTGTCGGTTACTTCATTAAAAGAAGTATTAGGGCGTTTTCTGGAGTCCCATAAAGGGTTAAGCGATAAAGCTTTTTTAGATTTTCGCTTTGACTTTCTTGCTCGTCGCCCGGCATTAAAAAGCGAATTTAGCGGTTGGAAAGCTTACCCTTCTCGTATTATTGCAACACATCGAGATGGCAAGGTTGATATGGAATTACGTTGTGAAATTCCATATTCATCCACATGTCCTTGTTCTGCAGCGTTAGCTCGTCAGTTAATACAGCAGCAGTTTAAATCAGACTTTGGTGATGCAGATAAAGTATCAGCAGAAGACGTTTATGGCTGGCTGGGAACAGAGCAAGGTATTATGGCGACACCTCATAGTCAGCGTAGTGTTGCGGAGATACGTGTTGAGTTAGGTGAAAATGCAGACAGTTTTGCATTGGAAGAGATTATTGATACCGTTGAAGGTTGTTTAAAAACACCGGTGCAAACAGCGGTTAAGCGCGAAGATGAGCAGGAGTTTGCTCGCCTTAATGGTCAGAATTTAATGTTCTGTGAAGATGCCGCACGTAAAATTCAGAAAGCGCTAAATGAAGCGGCTTATCCAGATTTTTGGGTGAGAGTAAATCACCTTGAAAGTCTCCATGCTCATAATGCAGTTAGCATTGTGACCAAAGGCGTTAATGGCGGTTATTTACCTCAGCCATAATGTTTGGTGTTGTAAAAGTAAAAAGGCCTTAAAAAGGGCGGTAACGTTATACTACGTTACCGCCCTTTTTAAGGCCTTTTTATTGTCTAGATTGCAGCAATATGTTTATCCGCGAGTCCAGCGAGTTCCTTCTTTTGAGTCTTCTAAGATAATACCTTGCTCTTTTAATTCATCACGAATTTCATCAGAACGAGCGAAGTTCTTGTCAGCTCTCGCTTGTAAGCGCTCTTCAATAAACGCATCAATGCTGTCATCGGATAGCCCACTCTCATTGTTGGCACTTTCAGGCTGCCATTTAAACCAATCATCAGCGTTCTGAGAAAGTAACCCTAAAAAGCTACCGGCTTTACGAAGTGCTTGTTGTAAATTCGACTTCTCATCGCCTTGAGTTTTGTTGATGTCACCAGCCAGTGAATGTAGCACCGATAGCGCCTGTGGTGTCGCAAGGTCGTCCTTGATAAAGTTTTCTAACTCATCAATCTTCACATGCTGAGCGTTAGCGGCGTCTAACTGTGCGTCTCGTAATGCCCCGTATAAACGATCAAGACTAGCTTTGGCTTGCAGTAACGTATCTTCAGACCAATCCAGCGGTGAGCGGTAATGAGCTGTTAATAACGCAAACCGTAAAACTTCACCGGGGAATTTTTCTAGTAATTCGCGCACAGTAAAAAAGTTACCCACGGACTTCGCCATTTTTTCACCATTCATGGTGATGTAACCGTTATGCATCCAGTAGTTAACAAAGTTCTCACTACCATGGTCATGGCAGCAGGTACCCTGAGCAATTTCATTTTCGTGGTGAGGAAAAATCAAATCCTGCCCGCCACAATGAATATCAATGGTTTTACCAAGGTGTTTATTGATCATTGCGGAACATTCGATATGCCAACCTGGGCGACCACGCCCCCAAGGGCTCTCCCAGCCAGGTAAGTCGTCGGTGGACGGTTTCCACAAAACAAAATCACCAGGTTCCCTTTTATAGGATTCAACTTCTACCCGAGCACCAGCAAGCATATCTTCCACATTACGGTTGGAAAGCTTCCCATAATTGCTATCTGTAGAGACTTGGAATAACACATGACCTTGTGCCTCATAGGCGTGACCTTTCTCAATCAATGTTTGAATCATTTCAATCATTGCATCGATATTGTCAGTGGCTCTTGGCTCCAGGTCAGGGGTTAATGTTTGCAAGTGCGCCATATCTTCATGAAAGGCATCAGCAAAGCGAGAGCTAAGCTCACCGATCGTTTCGTTATTATCAGCCGATGCTTTGTTGATCTTGTCATCAACATCGGTAATGTTGCGAGCGTATTTAACGCTGGCATAATTACGTTTTAATAACCGATACAACACGTCAAAAATAACCACAGGCCGTGCGTTACCAATATGTACGTAGTTGTACACAGTGGGGCCGCAGACATACATAGTGATTTCATCTGGGTTGATGGGGGTGAACACGTCTTTATTTTGCGTCAGGGTGTTATGCAGTTTTATCGTCATGATAGTTTCGGTTTTGATTTAGTTTTGTTGATGCTAATTTTTTGCCGTTTTAACAGCGGTAGTACTGAACTAATTATATCTATTCAGTAAATCTACACATTACGCGATTAGTCTTGTACTCATAATCACCTTTCAGAAACGTCTGCGGCATGGACGCCGCAGTCGAGCACGCATGGATGCGATCTTTTGCGATTTCTGAAAGGTGATTATGAGTACAAGACGTCCTTGGAGATCCGCGACCTCTTCAGAGATGCTTGTAGTTTTATACAGGCATCGCCGTATCAGCAACCAACTGAGCAATAGCATCAGCGATATCAGTTACCGTATTAGCCTTGCTGCCCAGCTTTCTAATCGCCACTTGTTTGTCGGCAGCTTCGTTTTTACCAACAACCCAAATTTGCGGAATTTTCTGATTACTATGCTCACGAACCTTGCGGCCGATTTTTTCGTTACGGACATCAAGCTCCGCACGAATACCAACAGCTTGTAATTGTTTACGTACCTCTTCTGCCCAAGGATCAGCCTCTTCAGTGATCGTAGCAATAACAACCGGAGTCGGCGTTAACCAAAGGGGAAGGTGCCCCGCAGTGCTCTCAATAAGCATTCCAAGGAAACGCTCTAAAGAACCCATAACCGCACGGTGTAACATAACCGGGCGATGACGCTCACCATCAGCTCCCACATACTCAGCATCCAAACGCTCAGGCAATACAAAATCAACCTGAAGAGTACCGCACTGCCAATCACGTCCAATCGCATCACGTAAAGTAAATTCTAGTTTAGGGCCATAAAACGCACCTTCACCAGGGTTCATTACATATTCTAACCCTGCTAACTCAACGGCTTGTTTTAATGCACCTTCCGCTTTATCCCACGTCTCATCACTGCCTGCCCGATTATCAGGGCGATCAGAAAATTTCACCAAGATGTCTTCAAAACCAAAATCTTTATAAACTTCAATTAAGAACTCGATGAAGTCTTTGGTTTCTTTGTTAATCTGCTCTTCAGTACAGAAGATATGAGCGTCATCTTGACCGAACGAACGTGCACGCATTAACCCATGTAGAGCCCCGTGAGCTTCATTACGATGAAGCATGCTGAACTCAGCCAAGCGCAGCGGTAGATCGCGATAGCTTTTCAAGCCTTGTTTAAAAATTTGAACGTGACCAGGACAGTTCATGGGCTTAATCGCCATCTCTCCATGATCCGTGCAGCAGGTGAACATATCATCTGCATACTTGTCCCAGTGGCCTGACGCTTCCCATAATTTACGATCCATCATCATCGGCGTGCAAACTTCCTGATAGCCGACACGTTCCATTTTCTCACCAATGTACTGCTGAAGCTTCTTACGAAGCTTCCAGCCTTTGGGGTGCCAGAACATGCTACCCACAGCTTCTGATTGCATGTGAAACAGCTCCATCTCTTTACCAAGCTTGCGATGGTCACGTTTTTCGGCTTCCTCTAGCTGATGGAGGTAAGCTTTAAGCTCTTTCTTATCGCGCCAGGCAGTGCCGTAAATACGTTGCAACTGAGGGTTATTGGCATCCCCGCGCCAATAAGCACCGGCAATTTTCATTATTTTGAAAAATTTACCGAGTTTGCTGGTGCTTGGCAGGTGTGGGCCTCGACAAAGATCGATAAACTCACCTTGGCGATATAGTGTGATGGTTTCTGACTCTGGAAGATCTTGAATTAGTTCAGCTTTGAATTTTTCGCCTTTTTCCTCGAAAAACTTGATAGCCTCATTACGATCCCAGACTTCACGAATGATATCGTCAGCTCGATCAACAATAGCAAACATGTGCTTTTCAATTTTATCAAGGTCATCAGGAGTGAACGACTCTTCACGGAAAAAGTCATAGTAGAATCCGTTTTCAATGGCGGGGCCGATAGTTACTTGAGTTTCAGGGTAAAGTTCCTTGACCGCCTGTGCCATCACGTGAGCTGCATCATGGCGGATGAGCTCCAAAGCTTCAGGTTGGTTGCGTGTGATGATACGAACCGTAGTATTGCTGTCCAATGTGGTGCTTAGATCTAGCATCTCGTCATTTATGGCGATAGCAACGGCTTGTTTCGCAAGGCCGGGACCAATATCAGCGGCTAATTCTAAGCCGGTAATCGGGTTTTCAAAGCTTCGAACACTGCC
>CAJXXT010000104.1 GCA_913063495.1 uncultured Gammaproteobacteria bacterium
GTGTCATTATTAATCATGCCATCACCTTTCCAATACAAACGCGAGCGCCCAAGGGGTTAACCTCGGGGCTCGCTTTTACGTTGTTGCACGTCCTGTGCGACTATTCCTTGTGTGCCTTATCTCAGGCGTCTATTCTCAAGGGATGTTACCCTAATAGAGATAGCGCTTGCTGTGGTAAGGCGTTCGCTTGAGCGAGAACCGAGATACCTGCTTGCTGTAGAACTTGGTTTTTCGATAGTGCAGCCGTTTCCGAAGCAAAATCTGCATCCAAGATTCGAGAGTTCGCAGCTGAAAGTGATTCAGATACGCTGGACAAGTTACGAATCGTTGATTCAAAGCGGTTTTGTACCGCACCCAAGTCAGCTCGGAAAGAGTTAACTTGAGCAAGCGCACTGTCAACAGATTCTATTGTACTGTTTGCAGCCGCCGACGTGGTAACGTCAGCATTTTGAATTGTTCCTTGTGCTTGGCCATTTTCGACAGAGCCATCCAATGCTAATCCCGTTGCATCGAGACCCAATTCATCAACGTTAGCACCACCTAATACAATAGTATCGTTACCACTAATGGTAACCCGACCTGTCGCTCTAAGATCAGTAACACCCTGATCAAAGCGATCGTTGGTCAGCTCATCACCGCCACCAAACAGATCATTCATTAATATTGCATCATCTGCGGTACCGGAACCCGCTGCGGTATCTTCGTCTACAGTAACAACGATATCACGTCCATCACTAGCGGTTAGCACCAACTCACCATCTTTGCTGATAGTGGCCTGCACTCCGGTCACATCACTTTTTGCATTGATCGCATTTGTCAATGAACCGTCCGCATCACCTGCTTGGAAAGTCGCAGGACCAATGTCCACACCATTAATGTTAAGTTCACCATTATCAAGTTTACCCGCACCAACTGATGTTGAATCATCGGTAACAACAACGCCACCAGCATAATCCGCAGCAATTAAGTCGCTACCTTGAAAAGTAGTAACAGCCGAAGCATAGACACCCTGCAAGTTTGGATCGCCATCTGATCGAATATCATTAATTCTATCGGCAACCGCTTTTGCCTGACCTGACCCGTAATTGGAATCGGTACGATCTTGAAGGTCTGCGGTAGCAACTTGCCCGATATTACCGCCATACTTCACATCAGTAATATCTACTGCGTCGGCTGCGGCAACATTTGCGGTTCTAACCGTGAAATTGGTTATATCTAATCCTGCTGCTGCGGTATCAGTAAGACCCGTAGTTCCCGTAGGAGTAGCTAAGACATTAACCCGTCCACCCGTGGTTTGAACAACCCCAGGCTGAGCGCCTAAGGATGAAGACTTAGCATCTACACCAGCAACACTTACCGTCTGGTTGGCATTTGCACCAATATGGAATTTCAGAGTATCCTTACTACCGTCCAGTACATTGGAGCCGTTAAAGTTAGTTGTTTCAGCGATTCGGTCAATCTCCGCAACCAACTGGCTAACTTCCGCCTGAAGTGATTCCCTATCTGAAGCACTGTTGGTGTCGTTCGCTGATTGCACCGCCAAATCACGAATACGTTGAAGCGCAGTACTAACTTCCGTTAGCGCTCCCTCCGTTGTTTGTGCGAATGATATACCGTCATTAGCATTACGTACCGCCACGTTTAAACCACGAACCTGGGTGGTAAAACGATTGGATATTGCTAGGCCGGCTGCGTCATCCTTTGCTCCGTTGATACGAAGACCAGAAGACAGACGCTGAAAGGATGTTTGCAAATCACCCTGAGATTTACTCAGGTTTCTCTGCGCGTTTAGTGAAGATACGTTTGTATTAATGGACAGTGCCATGGTGGTCTCCTGCTATGTTCTTTCCGACCTCAGCTTAATCGCCATGAGGATACGAGATTCTCCTGGCCCCTGCTGAGAGACCTGAAAGACTAATTTGCCTACAAGAATCTTATCGGCGCAGGAAAAATAACCTTTAGAGATTTCGCATATCTTTTTATGGAAAGTTTTTTTAACAGAAAACTGTTTTATAACACCTTGTTTTATCTACATTTTATCTATATCCATTAAATTATCATGTTTAGCCTAAATTTTGTAGGTTTCGTGTAGGAAGGGGCTTTGCCCCTTATTCTCCTAGGAAACCAATCAACTATCTGTACTCACCGTTCTATTTATGCCTTTCCTTTTAACCCTTACTTTTAACCTTGCAGTAGAGACAGTATTTGTTGTGGCAACCCATTGGCTTGTGCCAATACAGAAATACCCGCTTGTTGTAACACTTGATTTTTCGACAGCTCCGCCGTTTCTGCAGCAAAATCAGCATCTAAGATTCGAGAGTTCGCAGCGGCGAGTGACTCTGAGATACTCGACAGATTTCGAATCGTCGATTCAAAACGGTTTTGTATCGCACCGAGCTCACCTCGGATGCCGTTAATCTGATCCAGTGCGCTATCCACTGACTCTATTAACGTGTTTGCAGATTCCCTTGTTGTCACATCAGCATTTGCGATGGTACCAACGGCTTGAATATTATCTTCAGACCCAGTTGCGGCTAAGCCAGCTACATCCAAACCAAGTTCATCGTTATTGGTTCCGGTGAAGTTAAGCGTGTCTTGTCCGGTTACCGTGATTCGGCCCGATATCCTTAAATTTGTTAAGTCATCACTAAAACGATCCAACAATGACTCGTCACCGCCGCCAAATAAGTCATTGGTTACTCCTGCAGACGATGTACTAACAATAATGTCGCGACCATCTGAGGCATCCAATACAAGTTCGCCATTTCTATCTACGGTTGCCGTAACCCCGGTGATATCCGATTTTGCATTAATTGCAGTAATTAACGTCCCGGATGCATCGTTTTCCTGAAAATTAACGGGGCCAATATCAACACCATTAATGGTTAAATCTCCATTTTCTAATACACCTTGACCCACATTCGTATCTGGCGCGTTAACGGTATCCACAGCACCCGCATAATCTGCAGCGGCAAGATCACTACCTCTAAAGCTCGTCGCTGCAGTCGCATATACCCCTTGTAAGGACTCCTCTCCTCCCAACCGAACAGCATTAACTCGCTCCGCAATCGCTTTAGCTAAACCGCCACCATAATTATCATCAAATCTATCCAGTAGAAATGCAGTATCTACGGTAGAGATATTACCGCCATAAACGGTATCGGTAATATCAACCGCATCAGCCGCACTAACACTATCTAATCGAATAGAGAAATTGGAAATCTCTTGCGCAATAGCTAAGGCCCCTGACTCCTGTATACCTTGGGTGCCAACATCGATACCTGCATCAAGAAAATCTACTCGATCACCCGTTGACTGAACCATACCTGGCTGTGAACCCAGCGCACTGGTCTTAGCGTCCACCCCGCTCACCGATACTGTTTGGTTTGCGTTTGCACCAATCTGAAAACTCAACGTCGCGTTTGACCCATCCAGCACCGGGCGATTGTTAAACGTTGTCGTCTGGGCAATACGTTCAATTTCCGCCACCAACTGCGAGACTTCTGCCTGTAGAGACAAGCGATCCGATGCACTGTTAGTATCGTTGGCAGACTGAACACCAAGATCGCGCATTCGTTGTAACGCTGTTGAAATCTCTTCCAAGGCACTTTCTGTAGTTTGCGCAAATGAAATACCATCATTAGCATTTCGCACCGCAACGTTTAGTCCTCGAACTTGCGTGGTAAACCGGTTTGATATGGCAAGACCCGCCGCATCATCTTTGGCACTGTTAATCCTCAAACCCGACGATAATCGCTGAAGGGAAGTTTGTAACGCACCTTGTGATTTATTCAGGTTTCGCTGTGCGTTTATTGACGAAATATTGGTATTTATAATCTGTGGCATGATGCTATCTCCTAACTGCCATCCCTCTTGATCTCGACATTTATTGCCTTATATGATCTGGGGAAAGTAAAATTATTTTTTCAAAAAGCGTATCGTTCAATATTGAGTGCTGTCATTCGTTCTATTTTTATGACTATTAGCGCTAACATGAAGTACGAGTGCTTATGATTTTTCTCATACTAACCTCCCCGCCATGCGCCAATGTTTTTGAAAAAACATTGACCAAAGGATTTTTTGGCTGCTCTACCCATTCGTTGTTTCTTAATATTTTTTATTTTAAATTCAATCATTTTATTTATCATCATCGTATAAATTGAAACAGTGATAGCCCTTGGATTTGCACAAAACTTTGTTGGGCCGCCTGGAGTGCTACCGACTGTTTATTTAGATCGGTAATGGCTGAGGCGTAATCCAAGTCTTCTACAAGAGACAATGAACTTTGTGCCTGAACCACAATATTTTGGTTAATGGTTTTCTCACTTTCGATAACGTTAAGTCGCGTACCGACAGAAGAGCGCCCTTGGTTTAAATGATCCAAAGCTTGATCTAAATTAATCAAGCCGTTATTTAATCTGTCTGTCATTTGCGCTTGTAATGTCGACGACTGATCCGATGCTCGTAATGCATCAATGGAATGCTGCAATGTGGTGAATATATCTTGGCTACTACTAGGCTCAACCGTAAAGGTATCGCCCGCCTCAACCAGACCGTTTATATGTATCTGCACACCACTAAATTCAATATTTGCGCCATCCACATAACGTGGCGAGTCCGTCGCGGGCACAGCCGGTAACGCGGGTATCACTTGCCCTGTATTCGCACCATCCACACGGTAAGATTTAACGCCCGAAGCATTACTAAAAATCGAAACCGTATAGGTATCTGTTATATAAGCCGCCTTATCAATGACACTGCCACTACTAATCACACCAAGCCCTGTATTTGCACTACTACCAAGTGTCTGAAAAGTGCCGTTTCCCGTCGGGATTTCAGAGAATATTTCTGATCCTGAAAAATTTGTTTGAATTTCAAGGCTGGAATTCACATCAACAAACTGCTTCCCTTGATCTCCGTTATAAATAAAATTCCCAGCAATATCTTTGGTGTATGGAACCGTGTTTGTTGCATAACCAGAAAAGATATACTCACCTGTTGAGGTTTGTGTATTCGCAAGACTTAACATTTCTTCTAATCTAGACTCAATTTCTAACGCTAGTGAATTGCGATCTTGTGAATTTAGAGAACCATTGGAACCTTGCAACAAAAGGTCTCGTGTTCGGTTTAATATATCCGTCACGCTGGTTAACGAGCTTTCTACAACTTCCAGCTTGGTTTGTGCCGTTTCACCATTACTCACATATTGTTCGGAGGTTTGAATAAGTTGTTTGATGCCTAGCGCTATGCCTGCACCAATAGGATCATCAGACGGTTTAATAATCCGCTTACCTTCGGCTAACTGAAGCTGCGTGGTATTAAGCTTCGCCTGCTGATCCAGCATAGAATTCAAGCCGGTGTTATAAATATGTGACGTTGATATTCTCATTTTATCTCACCCCCTCTCTCATCCTATCGCACCGAATTCAGTAACGTATCAAACAATTCTGTTGATACTTGGATAATGCGCGCTGATGCTTCGTAAGCCTGCTGAAACTTCATCAGATCGGCAGCTTCTTCATCTAAATTGACACCAGAAACCGCCTCTCTTTGCGCTACGGTTTGCCGTAACACACTTTCTGACGCTTCTTGCCCTATCAACGAATCTCTTGTTCGTGTACCAACACCACCAACCGTCTGGGCGTAAGAACCTTGAAAGCTAGTCGTGCCGTTTGACATGGTTTTTGCTGCCTGCAAATCGGCAAGCAATAGCGCATTGCGATTATCACCTAGACCTGATGCGTTATACGCAATCGTTACGATATCTCCAGCTGCAGGCGCGCCATTCACAACTACTTCATATCCAGGGGTTAAACCTGCATTGGCTAATATGTTATTGGGTTCATCAGGATTAAACGCAACAGGCGCACCAGTAACCAAAGCGGGCGCTGCGGGATTTGATACGTCATACACATCATAAGTTGATGCAGTTACAAATCGAATTTCATAAGGGGGACTTAACTGCAAGGGTGCCGTTGTAAAGTCTGCCGTACTAACATCCGTCACCTGCACTACATCAATCTTAACGGAGCCCGTATTGGAGAACGGTGCTGTAGCGTTAATGGGTAACCCAGCAGCAACTTCACTGGTGTTGGAGATTTCTGCATCAATAGTCGAAGCACCAAAACGTGTTGGAGTAATTAGATATAAATCACCGTCTGCAGGAGCGCCGTTCAAGAAATTAATCGAAAACCCCTCCCCCGCAAATGCTACCGTTGCAGGAGTCACTGCTGGCGCGGCGATGGTTGAAACTACCGTATTATTGGCGGTTTCACGTAAGGTATAGTTGCCTGTGGTGGCGCTATATCGCAGCTCATAGTTATTCGCGCTGAGTCCATTGGTATCATCAATGGTTACTGACAAAGAGGTATTGCCACTATTGGTTGAGCTTACTGATACACGGGAGACCTCGGATAAGCTTGCATTGATGTCGCTAAAAAACTCTCGACCTAAATTTCCATTAAGATCAACACCTA
Organism: uncultured Gammaproteobacteria bacterium; assembly: GCA_913063495.1. Taxonomy (GTDB): domain Bacteria; phylum Pseudomonadota; class Gammaproteobacteria; order Pseudomonadales; family Ketobacteraceae; genus 42-54-T18. The sequence continues at coordinate 6,477 of CAJXXT010000104.1, forward strand.
ATTGATGCTGACTATTAAATGCATCAGAAATCGCAAGCCCCATACGACCCACTTCATTAAACACCGGATCGATTAACTGCTCTCTTACTTCAAGCAATCCACCAAGGCGACCGCCTCCTAAACCTTGGCCAATTAACACCGTATTACTACCGGACGTTAATGATATTTCATGACGGGTAACGCCAGACATAGTACTGCTTGCACTTAATGTAAATGATTGAACACCAACAACCAGAGCTTGCCCTGTCCCTAATGTCACGCTTACCGTGCCATCGGTATTGCTGATGGTACTGATGCCCACCAATTCAGATAGCTCTCTTAATTTTTCTTCGCGTGCATCCAATAGATCATTGGGGCTACCACCAACACCACCGTTGGCACCTGAAGTTTGAACAGCATTATTGAGATCGGCGACCTGCGCAGCTATTGCAGTAATTTGTGCCGTGGTGCTTTCTAAATCGGCATTTAGTGTATCGTTCTGTAGCGCTACCTGGGAATATACCGAATTAAATCGATTGGCTAACGCCTCACCTTCACTGATTAATACCTGGCGAGCCGGTACTGATGCAGGATCATTTGACACATCACTCACCGCGTCAAAGAAATTTAATAATGTCGGGGTGATTGCTGTGGCATCATCACCTAGCAATGTATCAACACGAACCGCATATTCGTAATAAGCACTAAAGGATGAATTATTTTGTGTATCACGGCGCATTTGCTCCGTAATAAAGTCATTGGAAATTCTCTGAATACCACTGACACTCATACCTGTGCCAAAAAACTGCCCGCCAAACATATCCGCTTGATTCGTTCCGAATTGAACACTTTGACGGCTATAACCAGCAGTATTCACATTGGCAATATTATGCCCCACGGTGCCAAGCGCAGTTTTCTGCGACACCAGTGAAGATACTGCAATGTTCATTAAATCTGCCATAACCAATCGTCTCGGTAATATCAGGGGGAAGTATTTAACGGATTTGGTAGAGCGGCAACTTTGTGTTTAAGCGGCAATTATTGGTATCAATATTTGCCGCTATGACTAGTTTCTGTCGCTACTACTAAGCCTTGATACGATACTTGCAATCTTCTTGCCATAATTCGGGTCAGTTGCATATCCGGCTTGTTGTAGCTGAAAACCCCAGTCTTTTGCCGTGTTAGTGTTCTCTAACGCGTGCTTATAACGAGGGTTATTTTTAAGGAAGGAAATATAATCTTGAAACGCTGCATCCATGCTTTTGTAAGATCTAAAATCTGCCGTTTCTTTGGCGGCAATACCATCTTTGTATTCTAGTGTTTTTACGGTTGCTTTATCACCTTCCCAGTTATGACTGGATTTGATGCCAAAGAAATTTAATGAAGACTTTCCATCATTCCCTTTAATAATATGATTACCCCAACCGGTTTCCAACGCGGCTTGTGCAACAATAGCATTAACATCAATACCTAATTCACTCGCCGCTGCTTTAGCGTAAGGGGTAATCACCTCAACAAATGCCGCAGCAGTTGGGAATGCATGTCGCAAAACTGACGCGATGGAAGTGGATTCTGCAGATGCTGTCGGTAACGCAGGTATGCCAAATGACTCGGAAATGGAATTTGAATTGAGATTTGAATTGGAAGCCACTTTGTCTGTGGAGATCCCTGAGGGTTGCATATTGCTATTTTTAACGTCGCTATCTTTAGCACTGCTACCTTCAACATTCTTTCCCCAAGCAACTGTCCGAACGCGTTCAAGTGGCAATACATATTCTGTTTTCTTTTCTGGTAAAGCATAACCTCTTTGTTTCACATCAAGAGGCAAAATTTTATTTTCCATTTCCCGGTTTAATGGAAAACCCAACGCTGCGGTATCGGGGGGTATTTTCTGTTGATCGCCGCCAACACCTCGCATTTGCCGGATAATAACATCCGCTAAACCAATACCTTTACCTTCGGCCATAGTTAAACTGATTTGTTGATCGTACATGCCTTGATAGAATTCCGTTTCTTTGCTGTTAAGCGGGTTATCTTCACCAAACATACTATTAGCTTCTCTCATGCTTTTCAGCATCATATTGAGAAACACGCCTTCCAGCTGCTTGGCAACCGCTTCTAAAGCTTGATCATCATTATTCTTGGCACCCGTACGCAGTTTCTGAAATCCAGAAACATCGTTATAACCGTGTGTGCTGCTAAGGTATTTATTATCCATGTTAACTGAGACTAAATCACAACAATTTCAGCACGTAACGCGCCGGCTTGTTTAAGCGCTTCGAGAATAGCCATCAAGTCTCCTGGTGCTGCACCAACCCGGTTTACTGCTCTAACAATTTCTGCCAGAGATATGCCAGGTTCAAACAAAAACATTCGGTTATCACCTTGCGTTACACCCAACTCAGACTCATCCGTAATAGCGGTTTCACCATCACCAAAAGCATTCGGTTGCACCACATTTTTATTCTCAGCAATGGTTACAATCAAACTTCCATGACTAACTGCTGCAGGTGACACCTGAACGTTCTTTCCAATAACGATCGTACCTGTTCGGGAGTTAATGATGATTTTTGCAGTGGGTTCTGCAGGTTTTATTTCCAGATTTTCTAGAACAGATAAAAATGTCACTCTATGAGAAGGATCCCGAGGAGATGAAACCACAATGGATGTTGCATCCAATGACTTCGCTACTCCGGGCCCTAGCAATCGATTAATTTGCTCTGTAACACGTTTCGACGTAGTAAAGTCTGGCTGATGCAAATTAAACGTTAAAGTACTTGCATTTACAAAAGGATTTGGCCCCGCCCGCTCTACACTCGCACCATTTGGAATACGCCCCACACTGGGAACATTAACCGTGATTTTTGATCCATCGCTACCTTCCGCACCAAATCCACCAACAACCAAATCACCTTGGGCTAAGGCATATACCTTTCCATCTGCACCTTTTAATGGTGTCATTAATAGCGACCCACCTCGCAGGCTTTTAGAATTACCAATTGAGGATACGGTTATATCAATAAGTTGACCGGGTTTTGCAAACGGAGGGAGTTTTGCATGGATAGCCACTGCAGCCACATTTTCCAATTTGGGGTTAAGGTTATCCGGTACCGAAATACCAAATTGCGACATCATATTTTTAAAGGTTTGCGTGGTAAATGGTGTACCACTGGTTTTATCGCCTGTTCCATTTAACCCGACAACCAGACCATAACCGATCAAAGGATTGGAGCGTACGCCCTGTACCTGCGTAATATCTTTTAAACGGTCAGCCTGTGCCGTCTGACTAACGACACCCCATAACGAAATACAGCAGACAACAACCAATAACCGACGTAATAACTTATTTTTGGATACGCTCATGTTGTCACCTTTCCTCAAAATGGCCAGTATTTGCCAGTAAAGAACTCAGACAACCAACCTTGACGTTGTGCATTCGCTAGTTGTCCTTGCCCACTATAAGTGATTCTTGCATCTGCTAACCTCGTGGATAACACGGTATTATCTGGATTTACATCAGAGGCTCGTATAATGCCCTCTATGCGAATAAACTCATCGCCTTCGGAAAACGTCATCCATTTTTCACCTCGAACCACTAAGTTACTGTTACTTAATACATCAATGACAGTCACTGTAATACTACCGCTCAGCTGATTGCTCTGATCTGCGCTCGCATCCCCTTCAAATTCTCGTTTATTTGATGTGGTTGTTGTTGGTGTTAATGAAACGTTGTTGTTAATAAACCCCGGTAAGGTAAATTTTGGCACAGAACCCAACAAGGATGTCACAGACATATCATTAGCGTCATCTTTGGTGATTTCTGTTTTTGTGGATTTTTTGGTAGAGGTTTTTTCTTCCAATAAAATAGTAACAATATCCCCAACGCGTCTTGCTCGCTTATCTTCCCATAATGCAACACCAGAGCCACTAGCATATATAGAACCCACAGAGTGCATACTAGGGCTAGGAATTATTGGAGCAACTGGCGCATAGCGAGGGTCATTTGGCGCGGGCGGCTGTACTGAACAGCCAAGAACAACCACAAAAAACATTGAGACCGTTAAAAACCGAACAAAACGAGACGCTCCCTGCCTTAACTGCTTTATGATTGTTGATATAGTCATTGTCTTTTCCTCGTTTATAGATTTTGACTCGCGTATTGCAGCATTTGATCAACGGTAGAGATAACCTTCGAGTTCATCTCATAAGCTCGTTGTGTTTCAATCATATTCACCATTTCTTCAACAACATTAACATTAGAGCCTTCTATTGCTCCCTGTATTAAAGTACCGAACCCACCCTGCCCAGCCTCACCTTGAACCGGTGCGCCGCTTGCAGCAGTTTCACGAAAAAGGTTTCCACCTTGAGCCTCCAATCCTGCTGGATTAGAAAAATCCGCCAGTGTCAAGTTGCCTATTTGCGTCGTTGTTCCCGTTGCTGCATCAACAACACCAACAACACCATCCATTCCAATAGTAATCGTCTGGGTTCCATCAGGAATCGTTATCGCAGGATCAATGGTTAGGCCTTGCGCGTTTACTAGTTGCCCAGCATTATTGAGCTGAAATTGCCCGTCACGAGTATAAGAAACAGACCCATCTGGATTAAGCACCTGAAAAAAACCACGGCCATTAACGGCAACATCCAATGCCTGCTCCGTAATTTCAATATTGCCTTCGGTAAATTGTTTTTGTGTGGCGACAACTCGAACACCCGTTCCTAACTGCAAACCTGATGGCAATTCTGTATTTTGCGAAGATTGCCCGCCCGGTTGACGATCAATTTGATACAACAAATCTTGAAAAGCAGCTCGATCACGCTTAAAACCGTTGGTTGATACGTTGGCCAAGTTATTGGATATTGTTGTTAGCCGGGTGTTCTGAGCACTTAATCCAGATTTACTCACCCATAATGCACTGTTCATAACACTCTCCTATCAACACCTTTTTTGGCGCTTTTATTCATTATTGATTAACCCTGCATGATCCGTGCCGCAGCTTCATCATTACTTTTTGCGTTTTCCATCATCTTTATATTCATTTCAAACAGTCGAGATGCAGAAATCATGTCTGTCAATTCACCAACAGAATTCACGTTGGATCCTTCCAAAACACCACTAACCATAGTGACGCCGATGTCAGCATCCAACTCGCCGGCATTTTTATCCTTTAAGTGAAATAATCCATCAAGCCCCTTATCTAGCAATCCATCACTGGCATTCACTAGTTTTAAACGGTCAATTTGTGTTAACGCCAATGGATCTTCACCTAAGCCTCGAATGGAAATAGTGCCGTCCGTACCGATAACCAATTTTTCATATTCTGGTAAAAAAATCGGGCCACCATTTCCCATCACAGGTAACCCAGCACTCGTGGTAATAATACCTTCACTTGTACGCTTAAGGTCACCCGCCCTTGTGTAGGCTTCTTTCCCTTCCGGTGTTTGCACGGCAAACCAACCTTTGCCGTTAATGGCAACATCTAAATCTCGACCGGTTGTAATATAAGAGCCTTCTGTCGTGTCTGTCCCTGGACGCTCAGACATCGCGTAAGCTCGACTCGGCAGCTCACCACCAAACACGGCCATCGTGCGATACTGGTTATAATCTGACTTAAACCCCGTCGTTGACGAATTGGCCAAGTTATTCGCACGCACTGTCATCGACGTCATTGCTTCTTTGGCGCCTGTCATCGAGATATACAGAAATTTATCCATTACTTACCCTGCTATATTTGGAATCATTACTCGCAATCAACATATTGTGCGTCATGATCCTGACTTAATATGGTTAATAGAGAGTAATCTGCAAGGACTTTGCCAACTATCCATTAATCGAAAGCTAGTTCGAAAATAAACAGAAAATTAAAAATGAGGGGAAAGAAAAAGGAAATATATAAAATTCACATGCTAGATATACAGCGCCAAATAAACCGGCATTATATTCCGGTTTATTTGGAAAAATACTGTTATCTGATTTGAAGAATCGTTTGTGTTATCGCATTGGCAGTTTCAATGGATTTTGCGTTAGCCTGAAAGTTTCGCTGCGCCGTTATCAGCCCTACTAACTCAGCAGTAAGATCCACGTTAGATTGCTCTAGAGCTCCCGACCGAATTAACCCAAACGTGCCGGTTCCAGACTCGCCCGGCAATGCTTCGCCGGAATTTGTTGTTTGTGACCAAGACGTATTACCGACTTGTGCTAAACCTTGGTTATTGGGGAATCGAGCCAGTGCTATTTTCCCAACAGCCGTTGACTGACCGTTAGTATACGTCGCCCTAATAACGCCTGTATCGCTTACATCAAGCCCCGTCAATCGTCCAATTGCAAAACCATCTTGAGACAGTGCATTGACGGTAAACGCTGAAGCAAACTGCGTTGTATTACCTTGGTCATAGTGAAAAACAATTTGTTGCGTTCCATCAACACCCGCTTGCCACTCGGTAAGGTTGGCCCCCCCTGTGCCTAACGCTTCCGTAATGATCGGCGATGGGTTCGTTGGACTAACTGTTGGGTCAAACGTACCATTGGTTTCAAATTCTATAGTGGCTGACAGCGGCAATGAAGGGTTCCCCGCTTGAGCCAAATTACTTCCACCGGCAATATCTACTGGTTCATTATCAATGTAATGAAACATATGCCACTCATTGCCCGTTGCTGAACCCGCATTTTTAATATAATACACCGTTGCAATATGACTCTCGCCTTGTGAATCAAATATATTCGCCGAGGTCGAGCGACTATAGGTAGCATTATCAGTTGGATTAAAATTCGTAATATCCAAAGCTGGAACATCCGATGGTAAGTTTATGCCAAGTGTCACCTGTCCTGTTTGCTGTGGTACACCTGCCGACTCAGGTAAGCGTAAATTTTGCGTACTGCTTAATGACGTCGACTGCACGGTGCCATCGTTCTCGTTTACGGGAAACACTTGTAATAGCTGACCTGATGTATTCACCACATTTCCACTTGAATCTACACCAAACGCTCCAGAACGAGTAAACACTCTTTCAGAGCTCCCTTGGTTAGGCGCCATTACAAAAAAACCTTCTCCGCTGATCGCAATGTCCAAGGTATTTGACGTAAAGTTCATATTACCCTGGGTAAACTGCTGGCTCACGGATTGTAATAACGTACCGTTACCTACCGCTGTACTTCCGCCTCCAAATGCAGATGAAGCAAAAATATCACCAAACTCAGCCCTGGAGCCTTTAAAGCCAGCCGTTGAAACGTTCGCAATGTTGTTACTAAGAACTTCAAGTTCTGATTGAGCGGCATTAAGCCCACTCAGTGCGGTATTAAATGACATGTTCTACTCCCTCCAATAACCGATAGGCTGCTTTACATTGCGGTTGAGATATACGTTGCATCATCAATAGCGCCATAAATTACCGTACCTGTTGAATACTGTTTGAGCTTATTTGGCCAAGGCCATTAAGATTTAATAACATGTCACCATTGTTGTTCACGATACTGACACTATTTACATTTGCATACATGCTGGTTCGCATTGCTTCTACTTCACCGGCAACACGGCCAGTTATGTCCATGGTATAGGCACCAACCGGCAATCGTTGGCCATTTTGATCGGTACCATCCCACTCAAAGGGCTCATCATCAGAAGATACAGAACCCACATTTACTTGTTTAACAATTTGCCCACTAGCATCTTTTATGGTGACAAGAACATCCGTTGCAGCAATACCATCTGGATGAATTACACCACTTAATGTGTTCGCCGCATCTAAATAACCCACGTTACCACTCACTAGCACATCCCGCCCTACCAACGCGGTAGCCTGAAGCGCTTGATTCGAGCGGTATAATCCGTTTAGTTCATCAATACCTTTATTAAGATTACCAATGCCTTCTACCGTACTGAACTGTGCCATCTGTGACAAAAATTCCGTTCCATCTTGTGGTTTTAAAGGATCTTGATTTTCCAATTGCGCCAGCATTAATTTCAGAAACATGTCTTGATCGGTTTCTTCCTTTTCCGCCTGCACATTATCAATGGACAGACCCGAAAGTGCTGAATTCTGACTGTCTACTCCGCTGATACTCATTGCTTTTCTCCCCTGTGCTCTTACAATAAGAGCATTAGGTATGTAAATGTGTTTAGTGTCTCGTTATAAACCTAGCTATCGGCCTAACTACTGCCCTAACTGTAATACTCGCTGCATCATTTCTTTGGCAGATTTCATCATGTCTGCGTTGGTTTGAAATGAACGAGAGGCACTGATCATGTTAGTCATCTCTTCCACCACATTGACATTAGGATAAGCAACATAGCCATCATCATTTGACATTGGATGGTGAGGCTCATACCGCAGTTGATAAGGTGCATCACTTTCTACTATGCCAGCAACTCTAACGCCACCGCCCGCATCTAACCCGTTGTTAAATGCAAAAGAGTCTTTCTTTAATTCGTTTTGAAACTGGGTGGCAAACACTGGCTGCCGTGCCCGGTAAGTATCGCCCATGTTACTGCTAACACTTTCTGCGTTGGCGATATTGGAACTCGTCGTATTTAAGCGAACGGTTTGTGCGCTCATGCCGCTACCGGCAATATCAAATACATCCATCAATGACATGTTTATTCTCCCCGAATTGCGTTCATCAAACCGCGAATCCGGCCATTGACGAAAGTAAAGGATGTATTAAATTCCATGGTATTACGGGTAAATTCGGTTCTTTCTTTTTGAAGATCTACCGTATTGCCATCAATGGAGGGCTGAATTTCTGAGCGATACTGCAACCCATTAATAGAGTCAGCACTCAGCAAACCGTTGGCATGACCGTTGTTTGAGGAGTTCATCGGCAAACTTCCACCAGGCTTTCCTGTCATTGACTTCAACACTTGTTGGAAATCAATGTCTCTTGCCTTGTAACCAGGAGTATCGGCATTAGCAATATTGCTTGCCAATACTTTTGCTCGCTCGGATCTAAGAGTAAGGGCATCATCATGTACACCAAATGCTTTGTCGAAACTGATTGCCATAACACCACCCTCTTTCTTTTTACACCAAACGTTAATTAATTAGTGAGGCTCCATCCTTGGAGAATTGTCCTTTTCCTCATCCTCGCAATAAATAATGCAACCGGTGTGCCAACAAACAAGATAACGTTTGATTTTCTATAACCAACGTTTTTTTTATCAAATTATCTGCGATTTGATAAAAAACCAAGAGTTGATGAGGCAAGGATACGAACGATGCGGGAAAAGCGGCAGGTTAATAGGCAAAATTATGGCAATAGAGGAGGCAAAGATTTTCCGGGGCGGCTATTTTTTCCTATATACAACACCTGGCGTATAATACCGAACTTCAAAATAGTCGTTCAGACCTCGTGGGGTTTCTGACCCGCCTAAAAACAAGTAACCTCCTGGTTTTAATACTCCGTGAATATTCCTTAAAATCTTATTTTGCAATTCTGATGAAAAATAGATAAGTACATTCCTACAAAAAACCACGTCAAAACGCCCCAATCCCGAAAAACTTTCTTTTAAATTCAGTTGCTTAAATTCAACACGGCGTTGTATTTCGGGTTTAATCTTCCATTGACCCTGATGGTTCTCCGAAAAATATCGATTTAGGCGCTCATTCGACATACCTCGATTAAGCGCCAACATTTCATACACACCCGATTTTGCTTGATCCAGTATTTCGGTACAAATATCGGTAGCAATAATAGACACATCTTTAATAGGTTTTGTTGAATTTCTTTTTTTGAACTCTTCCGCACATATTGAAATGGTATAAGGTTCTTGCCCTGACGAGCTTGCGGCACACCAAATATTTACCGGCTGCCCAGATTCAGCTAACTCCGACAACAATGTATCCCCAAAAAACTCAAACGGATGTCGGTCACGAAACCACAAGGTTTCGTTTGTCGTCATCGCATCAATCACTTTTTGCTTTAGCGGATCTTTTCCTGCTCGATCTATCTTACGTACAAGATCAGATAACGATGCAATATCATTATCTCGTATAATCCGCCTTAATCGACTATCTATAAGGTAGTTTTTATTCTCACCTAAGACAATACCGCAATTTTTTTCTAAAAACGCACGAAAGCTACGGTATTCACTATCGCTATACGCCGAAGCTTGTCCTGTTTTAAATACCATCGTTATGCATCCACACCCAGTACCGTATCAATTCTAGTTTGCACGAGTGTTGCAAGCTCATCCGGTTTGAACTTCGCTAAAAAGTCATTTGCCCCCACTTTTTCAACCATTGCCTGGTTAAAGATACCGCTAAGGGAGGTATGCAAGACAACATATAAACTCGACAGTCTTGGGTCATCCCGAATTGAAGCCGTTAGCGTATAACCATCCATCTCGGGCATTTCAATATCAGAAATCAATAAGACATATCGATCCGCCGGATCGATGCCCTCTTCCACCAATGCTTTTAAGTGGTCAAGCGCTTGCTTACCATCGTTCACTACATGCGTGTTGATCCCCAATTTTTCCACACAACGCTTAATTTGCTTTCGTGCAACACTGGAATCATCGGCAATAAGTACAGACAGTTCTTTTTGAACCGTTGTAGCAACCTTGTCCTCTTGAATAATTCCCTCACCAATCACCTCATTCATTGGCGACACTTCAGCAAGAATTTTTTCTACATCAATAATTTCGACAATTTTATTATCAACTTCTGTTACCGCCGTCAGATAATTATTCTTGCCCGTGCCCCGTGGCGGTGGGTGCACATCTTTCCAGTTAAGATTAACAATACGCTCTACACCTTTTACAAGAAAACCTTGTACCGCCATATTATATTCAGAAATAATAATAAAGCAGTCATCCATATCTTCTAAAGGTGCACTTCCCATCGCTAACGCCATATCCATTACGGAGATGGTTCCCCCACGGATATGAGCAATACCTCTCACCACCGGATTACGCTTAGGCAACTCAGTAAGCTTGGGGCACTGCAGCACTTCGCGAACCTTAAATACGTTAATACCGTACATCTGGGTTCCACCAAGCCTAAACAACAATAACTCCAATCGATTCTGTCCCACCAATTGGGTGCGTTGATCGACCGCATCTAAAACACCAGCCATAATTTGACTCCATCAGCCTGTAAGTCGGCACAAGCTTTGCTTAAGCTATTACTATCTTCTGAATAATTAGGTCTACACCAGCAAATATGTCATCAAATTGACTATATCGGGGCTTTTTGACAAAACTCATTCAGAAAACTGTCACATACTTTTGAGCATAGGCGAAAACAGTTAAATGAACAGATTCCGCGTAAATTTAATACGACGCAAAGCATTACTTATCATTGCCTCTTATACCGCCATTATCTGCGGCACATTTATTACGCCGCTTGCCGCCAACGCGGAAAAGCATGTTGAAAACTATACGGAAACTAATCCGAAAACCAATCCAGAAGAAAGCACCGATGCAAAAACACAAATTCTTGCCGCCGTCAGCGCATTCTCAGAAAAACTTATTAAAAATCAGCACTATGCTCGCATAGACACAACACTGCCGCACTTAGACCCGCGGCTTAGACTTGCTACCTGTAATACACCTCTCGACGTAAAACCAACATCTACACGAAAAAGGCTGGGTAGACTCACCTTAAAAATATCCTGTTTCGATCAAAAAAACTGGTCACTCCATGTTCCGCTAGAGTTAAAAGCGTATGAGGGTGTTATTGTTGCCGCTCGACCCATTCTAAGGGGGCAAATCATTACCGCCGGCAACCTTACGAAAGAAGATCGAGAGGTTACTCGATTAAACCAAGGGTATTTCTCGGAGCCTCACCTCATTGTCGGTTCCATTGCTAAACGTAACATTCCCACCCACCGTGTTATCCTCCCCCAATCCCTAAGCACGCCCAAGTTGGTCAATAAAGGGGAGCGCATTTCTATCCAAGCCATAGGCTCTGGCCTATCGATAAAAGCAATGGGAGTTGCACTGGTTGATGGCAGCCTAGGTGACCTAATACAGGTTAAAAACACTAAAACACAACGGATAGTGGAAGGTCGAATATCTGCCCCAGGGAAAATAACCATCAATTTATAACAGGTTACTCACTGTAAACATTCTGTTATAACAATGACTTATAACGACAACAAAGAATAACAGTACATATTTATAACGTTAACAACGACATAGTCGGCAAAAAAGAATAAGCAAGAAGTGCTAAAAATTTGTTATTTTTCATGAAAATATTAAACTTTATGCTAAAGCTTTGACTCAAGACGCCGATACAATTT
>CAJXXT010000105.1 GCA_913063495.1 uncultured Gammaproteobacteria bacterium
TCACTCGCTAACATAACCGTAAGGTGTTGCAATGCATTCTTAGCCGTAGCGTACCCCCATGAATGCCAAGCACAATGAGTCAATGCAATATTGCTACTAATGTTAATCACTCTCGCAGGATCTTTATCTTGTGATGCCCTTCTAAGTATTGGTAATAATTGACGTGTGAGTTCAAACGCAGCACTGGTGTTCAGCTGTAACAATTGATTAAAACTATCGTAGTCTGTTTCTTCCAATGAACCAACGACATAAACTGCAGCGTTGTTCACCAAAATATTTAAGGCAGGTGCCTGCTCAATAACCTTTGCTGCCAAATCTGAGATACCTTGTTTATCAGATAATTCAGCAACAACGCCAACACAACGGCCTAACTCAGACATCTCCTTCGCTGCTGCTGTCACAAAATCAACATCTCTACCGGTAACCCACACCATTGCGCCTGCGCGTAGCAGCCCTTCTGCCATCATACGGCCAATGCCACGACAACCACCCGTAACTAACGCCGTTTTTCCCTCCAATGAAAACAACTCCTTCATATTTTCTTCGAACATACCTTCACCACCATAACCTTATTTAGGATAAGACCAACAAAAACAAGGCGTACAGTGTATACCAAAGAGCGAGCCATTATCGATATCCACTACAATTTGTCACTTGCTTTGACTGAACTTCACTGCTTTAGTTATCAACCAACAGACTTACGAAGCCGCTCCCAATGACACCCGACATTGTTATATCCATAGATTATTCTCGCGTACTTGCCAACACTATTGGCATTAATGAGGGCACCTTACCTACGTTTTTAAAGGGCACCTCGTTAACACCTAGCCGTTTTTTAGAGAGTGAAGACTATATCAATTGGGGTGATCAACACAGAATCATCAAAAATGCCATCGACCTTTTTGATCAAGAAGGACTAGGCGTGGTCGCAGGATGTTACTACCCCCTTGCTAGTCATGGCGCAATGGGGAGTGCAGCCATGTCCAGCCCAACCGTAAAGGAAGCAATTAGTGTCTTTTTAAAATATTACGGAATGCGCGCCCAATTTACGAACCTTACCAGTGAGATAGAGGGCGATTCATTTAAAATGATTCAAACACTACGAGTAGACAATGATGCGGTTGGTCAATTTCTTATTGAAGCACTTATCGTATCAACAAAACTGTCCTTTGATTTTCTTGCTGGTGGTCAACAAAGTGATGTGGAAGTGTATTGTTCCTTTGAAAAACCTAGCTACAGTGAACTCCTTGAATCCACCCTAAAATGTCCAGTCCACTACAACCAACCTCGAACATTATTCTCATTTTCCTGTTCCTATTTAGATATGCCAGTAGCAACACGAAACAAAGCAATACGCCAATTTTCTGAACAACAATGCGAATCCTTGGAAAAAAGCATACAACAACCTGATACTTTTTCTGAGGCAATCAGCGCCCTTCTTCGCCAACTGCCGGGTCGTCAAGTTACCCAGGCACAAGCTGCGCAGCTACTTAATGTTTCTCCTAGAACATTATTGCGGCGCCTGAAAGAGGAAAACGTTCGCTATCAGTCTCTACACGATGCGGAACAAAAAAAACTCGCTTTGCATTATCTAGAGCAGCCAAACATAACACTGGAGTTAATATCAGAATCCATGGGTTACCATGATTCATCGAGTTTTCGGCGAGCTTTCAAACGCTGGTTTGGCGTACCTCCTTCAGAGTATAAGCATTCAAACGACACCTTGTCGTAAAATGTCCCCTTCACAGTCAGAATATCACCTCACATTAACGTTGATATTCTGACAATCTAACTCTTCGGCCTTAAAGCCTTTCTGTAGTAGGAAAATTCTGAGCAGGCAAACCTTGAGGAGTATATGTATGGCAGAGAACACGGTAATTGATGGCAGTGATGGTGTAGCAGCATTGAAACAACTAAAGAAAAAACCTCTTATTGCATGGCCAACCGTTTTATTACAGTTATCATCTCAAATAGCAATTATATCCTCATGGTACTTTTGTCTTTTCAACGATATGTCTTTATGGATCGGCTGTACCATTAACATTGTTGCTTATTATTTTCTCTTCACGCCTGCTCACGACGCTATGCATAGATCCATTTCCTCAAAAGGCTGGATAAATGACCTTACCCTACTTTCCTTAATGTTCACTTATGTGCCGGGAAATACAGGAAAATTTTTAGGCCTAATGCATATGCAACACCATCGTTTTACCAATGATACGCTTGACCCCGATCACCAGTTAGTTGCTAACCCTTTTAATATTTTCTTTCTATGGTTCTTTTGGGATTTTCGATACCTATATATATATTTTAAAAACTTACAACACTACCCAAAATACAACCCTGTACGTATGTTTACAGAAGTTGTCCTTGGCTTTTCAATTGTTGGTGGCATTGCATTTTTTTTCCCAATGGAAGTACTCATCCTCTGGCTTATACCCACCAGAATCATGGTTTGGTTAGTGTGCTTAGTTTTTATGTATTTGCCCCACATCCCTCATAATGTTACCCATAAAGATGACCCTTATCGCGCCACGTCAATGCGCCTTGGATGGGAGTGGTTAATAACACCGCTAATGATGTATCAGAATTATCACCTAACCCATCACCTATACCCAACAATTCCGTTTTATCGATACAAACAAGCATGGCTTGCCCGTAAGACATTCCATGAAAGCAACAACCCAGCAATAGTTAATGCCTTTCGATTAACACCAAAACCTAGTACAGAAATATAACAAGCGGAAAATGAAAAAGGCCAGCACTCGTATGAGTACTGGCCTTTTTAAGGGGGAAATATCTATTTTATGCCGACGCTACACATTTCGTGTTTATTATAGGTTTTCTTATTATTCTTAATGTCTTTCTTATTGTTATCTATGCCTTACTGTTATAACTAGTTTTATTATTATTTCGTTTTTTATTATTCTTTATTGTCTTTTGTATTGTTATTATTTTCTATATTTCATTTATTAAATTCTAATTATTTTTATAGATTTTTATTGTTTTTATAATGTTCTTGTTGTTATCGCCTGGCCATATTTGCTTTTGTTATTAGACCCTGCGTTTCAGTGATTAAACTATAACCTCGCCTCCTCTTTCTGTCCGTAGATCGAGTGTTAACAATGGTAACAGTTATGTATACGTGCCTTTAGTTTAGTTACTGTTCAGTCACAATAGAGGTATACCTGACGTTTCCCTTTAGGGGATACAGCACGTTCATTTGACAGTGAACATGTTGTATCCCCTAAAACAACCTCTATATCTCAATATCGGCCTATAAAAAACACTCACTCTACAAACAATTTTGATAGACTGCATGGCCGTTTAATCAACAACATTCATAAGAGAACAGATCACTCAGCCATGCCCGTAACTCACTGTATTGCCCACGAAATCACTCGACACAACGCTGAAGAAGCCGCCAAAGTTAACTACCGAAGCGATGAGATGGCTGTCGAAGACAACACCAACCAGCTGTTGGAAGAGCTAAAATCCGTATTTACCAGCCGCTCCAGTAAGCGTTACGGCCAATTTAGTGACTCAAGCGCTGATTCTCCCCTACCGGCATGGACAAAAGAGTACCTTGAAGGGCGAATCCCCTTCTTAACCTTGACCAAAAATGCCACTGAACTGTTCGTTGAAATGCTAGACAGCACGCCTACGCCTTTTTTTGGTCACTTATTGTTTGTCGAAGAGGAAACCGCAAACTTCCGTTGGTTGCATATATTCCATTTACAGCACCAACCAGGCCTCCTCATCAATAACCGTTTAGAAATTACTGAAACAGAATATGCCGATATTGCACACATGGGGTTTGGCGCACGCATTAACCTTTCACTGCTCATAGAAAACAGCTCTGAAAAATATGTCACCTTATCTAAAGGCCGTGGCGAACGAGTTATCCAAGAGCTCCTAGGTGACTTTATCGGATTTATGGATACGGTGGATATTACGGAAGATACCAATGAATTTATCAATATTGTTGAAGCGTATTCAGAGAAAATGCCTGAAGAGGCTGGACAAGAATATAAAAGTCGCGTGGTAGATTACTGTATTGAACAAGGTAAAATTGGCGAACCCGTTGTATACAAAGACCTGTCGCATTACATCGACGAAGAAGCGCCTGATCAGTTTGAGTCCTTTGCACAGGCTCAACAGGAAGAACGAGAATACAGCCCGAAAGCTGAATTTATTCCTGATAGAAAAAGTCTAAAACGTTACGTCACTTATAGCGGGAGAAACAAAGATATCAGCTTAAGCTTTGCTTCCAAGCTACTTGGGGAAGATATTCAATTTGATCGCAACAATGAAACCATCACAATCAAAAACCTCCCCAAAAGTTTATTAAAACAGCTAAAAGAACAATTCTGACCTAAAAACGCCGTTTCCCGTATTCAAAGGGCTTTTTCGAAAGGTTCTTACTGGCAGCGGCGATTTGATTCCAACGCCCAATCAACTTTTTTTGTAGGCTGGTTTCAAGATTTAGCGCCGTTTTCTCATCAGCAACCCAGGTATCATTAAATAGCTTTTTGGCGGCCGCAACAGCATCCGGTGACCGTGTTGCAATCTCATTAGCCAAGTCAAACGCCTCTTCAAGAGGAGTGTCAGTTACCCGCGTTACCAAACCTAATTCCTTCGCTTCAACACCAGAAACCAACCGCCCTGTCATCGCCAACTCTTTAGCAACATCAATTGAGACAAGCTCTCGCAACGTCACACTCGCCGACATATCGGGGATCAACCCCCATTTAATTTCCATAACAGAAAGTTCAGCATCAGGCGTTGCAAAACGAAAATCGGCCCCTAACGCAATTTGTAATCCACCGCCGTAACATTTGCCATGAACTACGGCTATAACGGGTACGGACAGTTGGCGCCAACAAAAAGCAACTTCTTGTGCCAAATTAATATACGACAATCCCGGCTTAACCAACAATTTACCGATAAGTAGAGGGTTTTTCTTTATACCTGAGATGTCCAAACCTGCACTAAACGCCTCCCCCGCGGCTTTAATGATTACAGCCCGGATTTGTTTGTTTTTACGAATACGTTTGGCCACACCAATCAAACCATCAAACATCGCCATATCAAGGCCATTATATTTCTCTGGACGATTAAGTGTAACAATAGCAATATGATTTTCGATAGAGAACAATACACGATCTGACATAACACACCCCTACAACAAGATCATTCATTTCACAAAAGCATTTCCGCAAGGGCAACACCACGTAGTTTAGCGGGTCGTTATACCCCATAGTTGCCAGGATTACTATTGCAGGAACGCCTCAACCAGTGTTTTGTCAATTCCAGTTAGTATCTAAACGTTAGTATCTACATGCCGGAATCTACACGTTAGGATTGGAGGGATATATTCCAAGGAACTTGGCACATTCTGACCTATTGATTCTAATGAGTTTAGGGTACTCTCAAATGTTTATATATAACGTAAAATAGAGACCAAGAAATGAATAAAAATTCATCCCAAAAAAAACCGACGAGTAAAGTCAAAACTCTCCTAGCGACCCTTCTCGCAACGACCGGCCTTCTGGGTTGTGCGGGTACTGCGCCTACTAATTTAGGGCTTAACGACAATCGATTGGCTCCCTGCCCCAGCTCACCCAATTGCGTATGCAGTTATGACACGAATGAGGGTCACACAATCACCCCCATTCCATTAAAGGGTTCAACAGAAGACACTAAATCGGCATTACTCGCAGTTCTTGAAACAATGGGAGCGACCGTTGTTTCAGATCAAGGCGAATACATTAGAAGTGAATTCACTTCAAGCCTGATGGGCTTTGTAGATGATGTAGAATTCTATATCGACGCATCAAGCATTCAAGTACGTTCAGCATCTCGATTAGGTCATTCTGACTTAGGGGCAAACCGTAAACGTGTCGAAAGCATTCGCTTAGCGCTACACCCTTAGCAGTATACCCTTAACTTCCGATAGGGAACTTCTCTCGATAAATTCGCACTTGCTCCTGCACCGCTTCCGCGAGTTTATCGGGTTCAAACTTTGATAAAAAGTTATCACAACCTACCTTTTGCACCATTGCTTGATTAAATGCGCCGCTTAATGATGTGTGTAAAATCACATGAAGATCTTTTAGGCGAGGATCATTTCTAATTTCAGTGGTAAAACGATAACCATCCATTTCTGGCATCTCGGCATCGGTAATCACTAATACAAAGCGCTTCACCATATCCACGCCTTCATCCGCAATCTGTTTAAGCAACGCCAACGCTTGAGCGCCATCTCTTGCACTGGTCACCGTTAACCCTATCTGCTCCACCGTTTCTTTTACTTGAGCCAAACCTACAGTTGAATCATCAACAGCAAATACATCAAGCCCAGCCGCCAGCGTTTGAATATCGTCGTGCAACACACCCTCTGAAATAGCAGTATTGCAGGGTGCGATTTCCTGCAACACTTTTTCAACATCAATAACTTCAACAATCTTATCGTTAACCTTGGTAATCGCCGTAAGATAATGATTTCGCCCTGCTCCTTTTGGAGGGGGCATAATATCCTCCCAGTTCATATTAATAATATGGTCAACACTCTTCACCATAAACGCCTGAACCGTCATGTTATATTCCGCAATAATAATATTGCAGTTCTCTCTATCTGACAATGGCGGCATACCAATGGCCTGCCCCAAGTCGATGACCGGAATAGTTACACCTCTCGCGTGGGTCACGCCAACAACACAGGGATGACTATTTGGCAGCATAGTCAACTTAGGCATCACCTGAACTTCTTGTATTTTAAATACATTGATAGCAAAAATTTGCCCGCGCTCCAGCCGGAACATTAAAATTTCCAACCGGTTCTCACCCACTAACTGAGTACGCTGGTCTACGGTATCAAGTACACTTGCCATTACACTTATTTCCTAAACACTAACAAATATAATATGAGTGTAGACGGTGACTGTATATTTAGCTGAATATTCATACACTCGCATCGTTATAGCAAATCGAGATATAAATCCCCATATTTACGCCCAGGAACATTTTGGAATACACAAAATACTAAAATTGGAAAATAAACCGACAAACTTGCTATCACCTTCCATAAATCCGCTAGACTTATTTTATAGATAACCGTTAGTCGCCCCTCAGTCTCACATATAAGTTAGCCAATGGATTCAGAAAACGTATTACTCGCTCGTCAACCTATATATGATGACAACCTTTCCGTTGTTGCTTATGAACTTCTGTTTCGCCCATCAAAAGCAGAACAACATAGTGACAACCAAGAGAATCAGGCTGACTGGGACGGCGATAAAGCAACCTCTCAAGTCATTATTAATGCTATGGCAGAGATTGGCTTACATTCGGCAGCGGACAATAAGCCAGCATTTATTAATTTCACTCAACGTTGGTTAGAATCCCCACCCCCTTTTGATAAAAAAGCAGTCACCATTGAACTCCTTGAATCCATCAAACCTTCACCAAAAGTTATAGAATCTGTTCAATCACTGGTAAACGACGGCTATACCGTTGCTTTGGATGATTTTGAGTTTGGCGAAGAGTGGATTCCCTTACTCGAATTGGTACAAATTGTAAAAATAGATGTGCTGGTATACTCTGGTGAAAAGCTAGAAAACCTAATCAGACAGCTAGAACCTTTCCGAGTAAAACTACTCGCGGAAAAAGTAGAAAACTACGCTGTCTACGAGCGCTGCAGGGAGCTCGGGTTTATTATGTTTCAAGGGTATTTCTTTTGCCGCCCTCAAAACATCACTGGCACCGCAATCCCCGCCAATAAGCTAGTCGTTATGAAACTGCTAGCGGAATTGCAAAAGCCAGACGTCGAAATAGCTGATCTTGAAAACCTGATCACCAATGACCCCTCGCTTAGCGTCAAACTGTTACGCATATTTGATTCTGCCGCCTTTACTTTGCGCTCTAAAGTGGACAGCGTTCGAAAAGCCATCGTATTATTTGGGTTAAAGCAATTAAGATCCTGGGCCAGCGTTATTGCCCTTTCCCAGCTATCAGACAAGCCAAATGAGTTAATTGTTACCACGCTGACTCGGGCAAAAATGATGGAAGTAATGGCAAGTCATATCCCCGGCGCCAACCCCGACAGTTTCTTTACTGCTGGATTGTTTTCAACTATCGATGCATTTTTCGACCAAACAAAGGATGTCATCTTTAACTCATTACCTCTTGATGAAAGCATCACCAACGCCTTGTTAAAATTTGAAGGAGAAATGGGCGTTGCATTACGGAACGTCATCCATCAAGAACAAGGGCTCTGGGATCAAATCGAATGGGATCACCTAGCGTTATATGAAATTGATGAAAACCGTATAGAAACCATCTACCTAGATGCGCTAAAATGGGCAGGGGAAATAGTTCGGTCGCTTATCTAGACGGTATACGTACTTAAGTTTACCAGCACTAATGCTATTTCTATTTACGTCCATCCTTACTTACGGCCCTTCCCTGTGATTGATATTGGCATAAACTTTACTGACAAAGCCTTTGGCAAGGATTTATCAGAGTGTATTTCTGCGGCACACGCCGCAGATGTAACTAAAATGATTGTTACTGGCACTAACATTGATAGCTCTCAACGAGCCGCACAGCTTTCAGAATCTCACTCAGACTCATTATTTTCCACCGTAGGTGTTCACCCCCATCATGCTAAAGATTGGCGGCCAAACGACTACGAAACACTAAAAAACCTAGCTAAATCAGATAAGGTTATTGCAATTGGCGAAGCGGGCCTGGATTTTAACCGCAACTTTTCACCCCGCAACCAACAGGAGGCTGTTTTTCAATTTCAAATACACCTCGCTATAGAACTCAACCTCCCCCTATTTCTCCACGAAAGGGATGCTCACAAGCGTCAACGTATGATCTTGCAAGAATACAGCAACGACCTCCCCAAAACCGTTATCCATTGTTTTACCGGAGATAAAACAGCCTTATTTAACTATCTCGATTTAGGTTGTCATATTGGCATTACGGGCTGGGTATGTGATGAAAGGCGAGGCAAAGAGCTCCAGACGTTAGTTAAACAGATACCTAAAGATCGATTAATGATTGAAACAGATGGGCCTTACTTACTTCCAAGAAACATCAAGCCAAAACCAAAATCCCGTCGCAATGAACCAAAATACTTATTTCACATTGCAAACACTATCGCCCAACTACGCGGAGAAACGACTGAAGCCTTTATCTTACAAACAACAAACAATACAAAGCAATTTTTCTCAATATAACCCAAAAGCGAATAGATAGACGGCAGGTACTGCTGAAGAGCCTAAGTTACTTCACCCAGCATCTGCCAATCAAAAACATCATTCCGATGCGGCAATACCAACATCCAAATGCTCAAACCAATTTAAAAATTGATTAATTGATTCTCCGGTAAAAATGCGTCCATGTTGTGGCACCATCATATCGATTTCCAACAATCTCACACGCCGAACCCAGTTCAATTTCGCTTCATTTGAGGGCATCCAACGCTGATGAAACAGCTTCATTTTTGGAATATGCTCATTAAAATCATCCACTTCTAATGGTGCTTCTGGCGCTTCCATAGCGGCACCGATATCACCGCTAAAAAGAATTTTGGCTTTTGGGTCATAAACATTAAAGTTACCTGAAGAGTGCAGGTAATGCGCAGGGATAAACTGAAGCTCAGTATTCCCAACCCTTATTGACCCACCCTCATCACGAATCGGCTCAAACTTGATAGAACTCATCCCAAAGTGACGGATAAAGCCATCCCAAAGCCAAGAGCAATGTATCGTTGCATCGACTAACACCTGATCCCATAACCCCAATGATGAAATAATATCGGGGTCTTGGTGAGAAGCAAAAAGTGTTTTAATATTCTCAATCGGTACAAACTTTAGGGCCGCAGCCAACATAGGTGCAAACAGTTCAATACCACCAGGATCAAGTAAAATAGCTTCATCACCGCTCACAATCATAAATTGATTCGTATCGATAATTTTTTCCGGTTTATCCTTGTCGCGACCAAACATTATCCATTGATGGTCACCCTGATAAATTACCTTTGATAACATATCTAACCCTACCTATGCCCCGAAAGGGCTCCCCTTAAGTATATGTGTTTAATAACGAGACTGACTTAGCGACATGATTTTTAATCTCACTAGCCTGGCCTTGAATGCTATTGGCCATTTGCATCAAACCTTCCTTAAACTCCCCTGTTTGCTGTGCCTCCAAACGTGAAGTAACAGCAATAACATCAATAGCCCGCATGTTGCGCTGCACTTCATCCAGCTGTTCATATAATTCTTTTAATAACGTCTGAAACCCTTCCGACAAATGCTCAAGCTCAGCCTCAACTTTAACACCAAGCTGTGCAACTGTACGCATTGATTCAGGATCATCCATCATATCTCTTGCTCGCTCAACCTGAGTAACAACAGCACTGGTTCGCCATTCAGTTACCGATACCATCGATAGTTGAACTGCCGTTATATTAATAGAGCGTGCCAACGTAATAGTTTTACTGGCTAATTCATCATAATAGCTAGATATTACTGACAACCCTGCAGCCTGGCTTCCAGCGCGTAACACAATAGCAGCAGCATTTTTAGCTGATATTGTAAGTTGTTTTGCAATTACCTCCGCATGAAATAACTCTGCGGCAACCGTTGCGGCGGCGATAGTTAATTTTGTGTGATCAATCTGACGCATGTGTTCACTCTTAACGCTGTCATCCCTAGTCTCTATTTTTAGAATAGTTGACATCCTAGAGTTTGCTAATCAACTGAAAGCAATTCCTTAAATAACCATGAAATTCCTTTTAATAACAATATTTTAACCAGCCATCAAAATAAAGCCTTGTTCATAAACTCCATTAATTCATGTTCATTAAATGGCCAACCCAACTCATCCCCTGTTCGTTGTATTTTCAGGACAGGTATACGAACGCCATACTGTTCAACCAACGCATCCGAATCTGCAATATCAACAATCACCTTGTCAAAATAATCCGGGCTCAACACCGCATCAATCACCTGCAAAGCGAGGTCACACAGGTGACACGCCGACGTACTATAAATACATAGCACTTCCTTCATTTATTTATCCCCCTGCACCACATAAACAAACACCATAAAAAGCCCCATAAAAAAGGCAGTATATCACTACTTTCTTATGGGGCTTTTTTATTACTTGATATAGCTATCAACCTAATATGCTATCAATGAACCCCCTAAAAGCATCATGAATTTGTACGCCAACAACATTACTGCCACTTTCCTCAGCTGCCTCTTCTTGCGCACCCTGAGATCCCACGTCATTTGCAGGAATAAGCTCTGATAATATGTCGCTAAAGAGTGCTTGTTGGTTACTGGGTTTGTTGGGGTTATCTAACAATACATCATGTGACGCAAGAACCTGCGCAGCAAACTCCGACAAACGATCCATAATGCTTTGCAATGGGTTTCCATCTCGCTCTACAGCCTCTCCTTGGTCGGCTTCAGCAACCTCTCGGTAAGTTTGCGCAACAGCAACAACTTCACTATGGGTCATGTTAACCGCAAACGCTGCCAACTCATCAGAGTCATACCCTACCGCCAAAGCCTGTTCAAACGCTTCACCTACATTCCCCGAATAGAAAGAGTCTGCAATATCATTAACTTGAGAGAATAAATCATTTAACGCCGCCAATTCACCTTCATCAAGGTCTCCCTCAACAGAGAAAGAAATATCATAATAACTACTTTGCTCTAGTGCAAAACCTGAAATAGAGCCCCGAGGAGTCACTTGTGATGCAGACCGGAAATCTAGACTCTCCCCCGCTCCAACATGGATAGTCACTTTATCCCCATCCTGGGTGATAACTTCCATATCAAATTGGTTGTCTTGGCTAAAAAATAACGCATTGGATTGAGCGGCATATCGCTCATTACCTTTAGCAATAGAAGAAAATGCCCTTTCAACATCCAGCGTTTTTGCTGAAACACGCTCGCTTGCTGAGGTACTATTACTATCTGAAGTAGCAGTTGAAGCACCGCCTGAAATATTATCATTTCCCGGAATACTACCGACAACAGCTGCATCAGAATCTGTTGATCCAAACAACGTTTTCTCTAACTCACCCATTCGCTCATCAAGTAATGACACCGTTTCAAAAAAGGTATTTTTTACTTCGCCATCAAACATATCCATAGCAGTAATGACTTCTTTAGCCTCTCTTAATCCTTGTTCAAGGCCTTTCATTGCTTGGCCAAACATCGACTGTAGGTCTTCTTCACTTGCACCACTGGCCCGTTCTGCTTCAATTCGGGACTCAATGAACCCCATAATTCTATCGGTTACCGCTTCCGGTGAAAAATCATCAGACGCAAATCCGGTATTCGAAGGCGTTGGCGCCAAAAGCTCTGCGGCCTCCGGTTTAACCAAGGCTATTTGTGCATCCATTTTTGTTTTTAGCTCATGCTCAACCGTTTTCTGAGCGATTTGTACGTCTTGTACCGTAAACTGCTGAATGGATGACGCGTGAGCAGAAAATGCAGGACGACCAGTAACAATATGATCACTGTTACCTGGGCCCGTACCGACGCCCTTATCTGCATGTGCATCAAAAGAGCGGCCATTCCCCCCTTGTAAGGGAGACTGAGAATGAAGTAGTTGTCCAAGCGATATCATAACAATGTTCTCGCAAGTGAGATGAGGAGGATAATGCGGTCAAGGCTTTAGCAAAGCTTGCTATTTTTTGACTTTCCAAAAGACGTGACTCTATTAAAGTCTACTATCGGCAGTTTTCCGTCATTCTTTAGCCGAAAGGTGATTTTTTCTTGTTTCGTCAAGAACCGTATTATCAAGAGGTACAGCATTAGCTGACAACATAGGTAGAAAGTCGCATAAGCCGAGTTTTAGTCCATAATGTTATTATGACGTAGCTATATGTAATACAGCTATATGTAATGTAGCCGTATGCAGTAAAAAGCAGTACAGAAAAACAATGAGATTTTTCCTATGACCCAGGTTGAACTACTTATTCTCGCCCAGGTGGCGCTCTTTTTTGTCTTGGCGGTGGTGTTTTTAATACTACTACTACGCCGTCAAAAAAAGACCATCGCTCGCCTGCAGCTAATGCTGACGGACTACCAAGAGGATGCTAGTGGTGAAACACTTATCAAACAGCTACAACTTGCAATTGACGACACTACGGCTCATTGCGCCCAAGAGACAATAACGTTACGTCCCGAGGCTACCGCTGAGGATCAAGCCGTATCACTGCGATATGCCGCATTAACGTACGAATTGCGTTTTTTGCAATCCAATAACGGTGAAGTCACCCCGTGGCGAACCATTATTCAACCCTATACTGAGCTCGCAACGCTGTATTACAACCATATTCAATCCATCCCCGACAAAGTCAAAGTCAAATTCAAGGGGCAGATGGCAGATATGGACAAAGAACACCTGCGTTTGGAAGATAACATCAAGCAACTGAGTGGTGATCTAAAACAGCTAGCCCCCATCCAAGATTTTTTTAAACAAGAATTTGATGATACAGCGTCAAAAAATGATATTGAATTAAGCCTGCACAACGCGTTAGTTTCATTATGCGATACCGTTGATCATGCTGAAGGTCTACGAGAGGTGGTATACCTAATTCACGAAGCCTATTACGATCACGGCAATTCAACATCCGAAAGCACAACCGTTCAACCAACCCAACCACCGCCAAGCGCTGAACCAGGCAAACACACGCTAGCCCTCAACAATCTCATTACTGAGCAAAACAAGTTAATCCATAACTTACGAACCCAGCTTAGCCAAACAGATGAGCTAGAAGGAGGCAGCGAGTTGATGGCACACCTTGATGTTCTTGAACAAAATTTTAATGCAGCCCAAATACAAATCAGTCAATTAGAAACGCAACTTAAAGAAGCTATGGAGAACGCCGGAGAAGATAGCGGCGGAGGCGAAGATGCTGATCAAGAGTACTCTCAAAATGAGATGTTTGAATTAATAGAACAATTCACAGAAGAAAGCGCTGAAATGGTCGAACGACTACACATGCTGCAAAACCAGAACAAACAATACAGCAAAGAGAACGATGAATTGCGAGAGCAATTAGAGACGACCTCTGAACCAGGTGTCGATGGCGAAGAAGCCAAACCCTTGGTCGCAGGGTTGCAAATGAAACTTGACTCACAAAACAACGAGATACTTCAACTACAAAAGGAGTTTAAAGAAGTAGAAGATAAGTATCTCGCATTATACGAAGAAACCATGGCAGATATGATAGGTATGCCTCAGGCCACACCCGATACATCGCCAGCAGAACCAGAGCCAGAACAAGAACAAAAGCCAAGCGACGACATCATCACAGATAGCTCTGACATTGATGACCTATTAGCGAGTGCCAACAACAGCACCCCAGATAACAGTGAAAAAGAAAGCGAAGATATAGTTACCGACACTTCGGACATTGACGACATTCTCGCAAGTGCTAATCTAGACAAAAGTTCCTAAAAAACTAACCTTTCTTATTACAGCCAACAATTCTATACACGACCTTTGCACCCTACCTTTGCACCCTACCTTTACATGCTACCTTTTAATAGTCGCGGCGACCCGGCTGATATTTTTCACAAACCCTGGATCAATCAGCTCATCTTTATTCATCAAGATAATCATCGCATCTTCGACCTTCTTCATTATACCGCTCAGTTTTATACTCTTCGGGTCTCCCGGTGCTACAGCGAGTGCCGTTCGCAGTTCAACACCAAAATTCTGCATCACACGGCCGCTAATTAACTTATTTTTATTCAAATTTTTATCTAATTTTGCAAATACATCATTACTGCGTAAAATCAGTTGTTCCATTTGTTTTTTCTGTCGCTCTGCTGCACCTGCCAGAACAATCAAATTCAAACTCGCAGCCGCACCTTGCATCAATGTCCCAAGATTATCTTTAAGACGGCCGCATTTTTCTACATCGTTGATAGGCATGTCCTCGACCATCAACGCACAATCATCTTCGAAGATAAAATAATTACTTTTATCACTGGCAATCCTTCCTTTTGACTCCATTGAGGCGAACCTCTCTTCTACATCACTAGGAACATTACCTTGATTAAAATAGAAGTAATCACGCCCCACCCTCACCCTAAGTGTTGGGTTAACACCGTAAGTCCCAACAGACCTAACCACCTCATTGCCAAGTTTATCCAACGTACCACAACGAAACCCTGTCAACATAAACAAGATAACAATACCTAAATCAGAGTTCGCCATAAAAGCATTATAAGCCGCCTCAGAAGTTGACTCTAATTCGCGCTCTAAGCCTGAAACGCGAAGCTGGAGTGATTCCATATCACCAGCCACCGCCTCCACTACTCGCTGCTCGACACTTGCGGTTATCTGACTGTCGATACTTGCCTGTTCATTCGCTTCTTTCTGCTCGTCCTGCTGAGTCGTTTTCGATCGCTGCGCGGCATCAAGTGCAATTTTAAGCTGAAGATTTTCTTCAGACATTTTCTCTAAACGTGCCTGCAATAATTGCATTTCTTCGAGCATTACTTCAGAAGGCCCACCCTCTGCATTTTTGTCATTTAGCGCTTTTACATAATTCTTTTCGCGCTTTGCATAGTCTTTTATTGTCTTCTCTAACTGGCTGATCACGTTGCGTTGAATGTTAGCAACATCCTCAGAACCGTCATATTGAGAACGGTGATCATGTGTTTCGCTCTCGTCACTACGAATACTATCGACTTCCCTCGCGATTTTTTCATTTAATTCAAAGAAGAATTTCCTAAAACGCTCGGAATTATCTAAGCGCTCGCGATATATCTGCATCAGAGCATTCACCCGATTATCCTGTACGTTGGAGTCCATGCTTTGTACAAATTTCTCATGGGTGGAATACGCCAAAACAATAGGCTGAATACGAGCCCGTATAATGCGCCAAAAATTTGGATCTTCTGGGTTAAATGGCAAAGCTGAGCGCTCTGCCTGCAGAAAGTTACATCGCAACACAGCGACTTGATTATCCATCACATCGTCAGGATCCAGCAACAATGTATCCTCGACGCCGAGCCCTGTCATCCGCTGCTGGGTATAATCAATACTTTCATTTATGTAATCGATAGCGGGAAGCTTGCCCTGAAAGCGCAGTTTCCTATCAAAAGAATTCATCTACTAAGCCTATTGGTTCTTTTTGACCTCTTTTCAATAGCTTAGCAGATGATACAAATCACGCCTGTGCCGTATGCCTTCTACCCCTTAGTGATGCTCAATTAACCAACAACGATGAATAGGTTTACCACGATCAAAGTCCAAACCGATACTCAACTTGGTAATTTCTTTAACATTAAAGTTTCTGCTAACTCGTTCATCTAATTCGAATTTTCGATAATTATTAGAGAAAACCAAGGTACCCCCTGGCTCCAAACGTTTCATGGCAAGCTCAATTAAGCGCAGGTGGTCATCCTGAATGTCCATATGTTTCCCCATTTTCTTCGAGTTTGAAAATGTAGGGGGGTCCATAAAAATCAAATCGTATTGCTCTTGGCATTTCATTAACCAAATACCACAATCCGCCCTCTCAATTTTGTGAGTTTCTTCTGAAAACCCATTCAACAATAAGTTCGATCGTGCCCAATCGGTATAGCTATTCGACATGTCCACCGTTGTTGTGTGTTTTGCGCCGCCCCAGGCAGCATGCACAGACGCGGTTCCCGTGTAAGCGTATAGATTCAAAAAGCGCTTACCTCTTGCATGCTGCTGAATCCACAAGCGGATAGGACGATGATCCAAGAACAGCCCAGTATCCAAGTAGTCGTGAAAATTCAACAATAAGCGGGGCCCATGCTCAGCTACTTCACATAGCTTTGAGTCACTATTCAGCTTCTGATATTGTGTTTTACCCTTCTGCTTAGAACGGGTTTTAACAAACACATAACGCTTATTCACTCCAAATGTCGCTGATAATGACTCCACAGCAACAGATAGTCGATGAGCAGCTTTCTTTTCATCAATAGTTTTAGGGGCTTTATACTCCTGAACATGAAAATAACCATCATACCAGTCAACTGCAACGTTATATTCAGGCATATCCGCATCGTATAAACGATAACTTGCTATATCATTTTTCTTTATCCACTTTGATAGTTTACGAAAGTTCTTTTTCAATCGATTGGAGAAATCAGCCCCTTCTCCCTCCACAGGGACGTCTCTCAGGGATAATGCATGAGCAATTGGTAACATTGCCTTCATGCCAACTGGCACGGTTGAGAGCCTTAAATAGCATCGTATAGGCCCATTATATAAACGTATTGTTTCTAATTGCTCTAAACCCATGGTATCGAGGAGCTCAATACCATTACTAATGATGGCTGTTTTCCAACCACCACAATGCTGCCCAAAGGTTCTGCCCATACAGCGATAAAGGTGCATCAACTGATCACCCTGCCCTAAACGCTCTCCATAGGGTGGATTGCATAAGATAACCCCCGACTCAGCATCGTTCTTGGGTAAAGAAAACTGGGCAAGCTCACGTCGTTCAATATGGATTTTTCCAGATAACCCGGCTCGTTGAACATTATTAATCGCTACTCGTACAACATCTTTATCTGCATCATAACCACGTAATGCAGGCCAATCCTTTGACATACCCAATGTACGTCGCTCTTGCGCCTCTTTCTGCAACGATTGCCATAGCGCTTCGTCATGCTGCTTCCAACGCTGAAATCCAAAATAATCACGGGCTAATCCTGGCGCTATATCCCCAACCACCATAGCAGCCTCAACAAGCAGCGTGCCCGAACCACACATAGGGTCAACAATTTGGCCAACCTCTTCACTATTCACACCCGCCGCTGCGACAACCGCCGCAGCCAGGGTTTCTTTTAGAGGCGCCAGACCAGCCTCGGTTCGATAACCTCGTAAGTGCAATGGGGCGCCAGAGAAATCGATACTGATAGTCGCTTTGCCAGCTGCGCGAAATAGAAACACCATCACATCTGGTCGTGTCTTTTGTATGGACGGGCGTTGCTTCTGATTACGTGTAAATCGATCAACTATTGCATCTTTGAGTTTCAGCGCCAAATAATGGCTATTTTCTTTTTCATCTTGCGCCACTGCACACTGCACTGCCATCGTACTATTTTCATCAAGATGGTCACTCCAAGGCAGCATCGTGGCTTGCTCATAAAGATCGTCACTATCGTCCGCAGAGAAATGTGACAGAGTTCTCAAAACACGAGATCCAAGTCGACTCCAAAGACAAATTCGATAGGCGGTTTCTAAATCAGCCAGGCAGTGAACCGCTCCGGATACCACCTCACACTTTTGACCTCCAAGCGTCTGAATTTCTTCTAATAATAAATTTTCAACCCCTCCTGCGCAGGTGACAACGTAGGGGTTTAATGAGGCAGTAGACATAGTTTTTCCTAGCTTTCTTCAGCATAACGCTGGATTTAATGCAATATTTTTCAAAAAGTTAACTCGTAATTCAGGCTTTTTAACGGCTTTTTCTGCCTATTCCTAGCAATACTATAAAAATCGGTTTTTTATGCTTTTTTATTAGAAGACAAAACATCAAAAATTCGATATTTATATAGTGTCTCCCAAACAAACACATCA
>CAJXXT010000106.1 GCA_913063495.1 uncultured Gammaproteobacteria bacterium
GCGTTGCCATCTTTATCAGTAATCTGATGTTTTTGAGGTTCGGTCATCGTGTTAGTCCTAGTGGTATCCAGTTATGCTTGACGTTTTTTAATGATAAGGCGGCGTTCAATTTCAAAAATCTTATCGGTAATTTTTTCTTTGCCAAGGGCTTTTTTGCTGTTCTCTTTGATAAATAAATCGGTACCGTGTTTTTCTAGAGCAGCAGCAGCGGTAATGTTTTTAACACCAATAAATTGAATAGTGATGATGCTTGCCACATCGGTCAATTCAGCAGGAGCATCTTCAACTTTTAATATGCGAGAAAGCGACGATACCGTGTCACCAGCGATAGCAGGTTGTGTATGATAGCCCTCAGTAAAACCAAGCTCCCAAACTGTATTTTCTGTAATGTCACGACTGGCTATTCCTTCTAACCAAGCAAAAACCAATCCACCATAAACAATGGGATTACCACTCATTTTACCGCTCAAGCTTTGGCTAAACACTTGATCGTAGTGAAGGGGGTGTGTGTTGCCGACTTGGTAGGTGAGGGCGAAGTGTTCTTCAGTAATGGTGCGGCCATTGTTGTGGACAATGATGTCACCAGCAGAAAAGTCTTCTGCATAGGTATTCCAACCTGTCACACTTGCAGGAACGTCACGTAGTGCAGTTGCTAAACCATTGGGTAATGCAACAGAAGCATCTTCCTGCCAAGGAAATTCAGGAGCCTCTCCTTTAGGAAGTGGCGTTGTTGGCAAGCGATCACCACGATAAGCAACCATTAACTTTCTTTCATATTGAAGTACCACTACATCGTTCTGGTTAACACCCAAAGTACGAATCGTTGCAATACCGGGTTTGTCAGCGCCACGTTCTTTTCGGTCAATTACCTTGGTCATAGCGCGAATAGTATCGCCAGCATAAACAGGGGCTAAAAATTGCGCATCGTAATAACCCAAGTTAGCGATAACTTTTTCAGAATCGTTTTGAACGCCCAAAGACAAAATAACGTTAAACACCATTTGAGACGACGCAGGAATGCCATCAAAACCGTGAACCTTGGCATACTCAAGGTCGAGGTGTAGAGGGTTGCATTGCATAAAGGTGCGAGAGAAATTGTCAATTTGTGCTTGAGTAAAGGTATATCCTCGTGGATGAACAAAAACCTGACCAGGTACATATTCTTCTAAGAAACGACCGTATTGCGGGTGGCGCACATTGTCTAACGTGGCTTCAGCATTTGGGGCTATCTCTTGTTGTGCTTCGAACTTAATTGTCATGGTTTTTGTGTTCCATTCTTGGAGAATATTA
The DNA here is from genome assembly GCA_913063495.1 of uncultured Gammaproteobacteria bacterium. GTDB lineage: Bacteria > Pseudomonadota > Gammaproteobacteria > Pseudomonadales > Ketobacteraceae > 42-54-T18. Next base: position 1,291 of record CAJXXT010000106.1, read on the forward strand.
AAAAATATGATGGTTATATAATTGGCTATTCAAATGATCTATAAATTACGCTATAAGCACAGTGTTTGACTTACAGTATTCAGAAATTTCTGAGGCACGGACGCCGAAGAAAGCTTACACGGATGTATTTACTGCGGTTTCTGAATACTGTAAGTCAAACACTGAGCGAACCCTGGGATCCGCTAAAGGTATGCTGCTTTACTCAGCACCCTCAACAAGCGCACGAGCAATAACCTTAATGGCCAACGTCTCTTCCGCACCTTCAAAGATAGATAGCACACGAGAATCGATAAAGTATCGGCTCACAGCACTCTCTTCGGCATAACCCATACCGCCATGAATTTGCATGGCTTCGCGGCATAACCACTCAGAAGATTTACAGGAATATAACTTAACAAGGCTAGCTTCCATTTGTCCCTTACCTTCATCCATCAAACGAGCAACGTGATAGGTGAATTGACGAGAAACAGAAAGCAACATCGCCATACGAGCGATCTTGAAAAGTGTTAATTGGTAATCAGCAATCGGCTTATCAAACACAACACGTTCTTGAGAGTAAGAAAGTGCTTTCTCAAATGCAGCTTGCATGACGCCAGTAGCACGAGCGGCAGTTTGTATACGGCCGCCAGCAAAACCCGCCATCGCATAATAGAAACCTTTGCCAACCCCACCTTCTTCACCAATGACATGACTGTCAGGAACAAACATATTGTCATAAAATACGGTGTAGGAATGCATTCCTCTATAGCCGATAGTTGGAATTGCTTTTCCGGTTAAGGTGCCACCTTCTTTTTGAACATATTTGAATTCATGGCCATCGGTCGCATCTTTTTCAACCAAGAACATGGTTAATCCACGGTGTCCGGCTTTCGGGTCAGAGTCGGTGCGAGCCAATGTCATTAATACGCCAGCTTTACCTGCAAACGTACACCAGGTTTTTTCACCGTTAAGAATCCAACCACCATCGGTTTTAGTGGCTTTTAACGCCATCTTTGCAACGTCAGATCCAAAGTTTGGCTCAGTAACGGCAACAGCACACAACGGCTCAGCAACGGCTAGTTTAGGCAACCAATGTTGCTTCTGTGCTTCCGTTCCGCCTTTAAGAAGCGCACGGGACAAAATCTCTGGACGAGTAATTAAACTACCCGCGCCACCTAAAGAACCTCGAGAAAGCTCTTCAGTAACCACGATCATGCCGAGGTTATCTTCTTGCTCATCTGGCTGGATGCCACCGTACTGCATAGGTACAGATAAACCAAAACAGCCAAGCTCAACCAAAGGCTTAAGGATTTCATCAGGAATGATAAGATCTTTTGTGTGAATTTCCTCAGCAAGAGGCATAACAACATCTTCAGCAAATTGCTTGAAGCTGTCTTGCATCATCGTTTTTTCTTCATCAAGCATGTGGTCGCCAACGTTACCGTCGTGGGCTAATACACGCTTACCAAGAGCCACCATATTGGCAGCAGATAAATGCTCATTGATAAATGTATCAACGTCATCGGAATCAACGGTTGTTGCCAATGCCGCACGATCAAAACCAAAGTCAGCGCGACGAGCGCTAAAACGAGTGCGACAATTTTGCAAAGTTTCCGCCGCAAACTGAAGGGTTATAAGCTCTTCAGTTTTTGCGTTAGCGTCACCTTTTTGATCGCTAATCTGTGCATGATAATCCAACATAACACTGGCGGCAGATAACTCGGCTGCACAATAAGATGCTTCATAACCGGCAAGTTGATGGTCGTCTAACTTTTCAGTGGATACTTTTCCGTTTACTAACGTTTGTGCTTTTAAATAGCTTAACGCAGTATCGAGAGCGCCATTGGCAATATCCAATAACGCTTTTGCTTGTTCTAAAGCTGATGCCATGATTTAAGTCCTCAGCAATTATTTTGTGCGGTTAGCAACGATGTTTACAAAAGAACGAGAGCGTAATTCGTCCATTGTAATACCAGTGGATGTTGCTTCTTCTTCAGTGATTGCGCCACAAGCAATACCACGTAGAAAGAAGTTTAATAGACCCTGGCCTGTTGCTGCATCGTCAAAGGTGTTTCCAACAAGTGTAGCTTGTGCTGCTTTGTTAATAAAAGCGGACAAACGCTTAGACGCATCAGGAAGACCTTCTAAGAAATAGCTGTAAACCGCAGCATAACGAATGGGTAGCTGAGCAGGGTTAAGATCCCAACCTTGATAATATGCGTGAGCCAATGAGTGGCGAACATTATCAAAATGTAGTTTCCATGCAGAGTGAACAACACGTGTGTTTTCTAATGTTTGCTCGTTAGTTAATGGCTTATCTGCTGTTGCACGGTGAGGGCCGATTGGCATTGTTGTTGTAGCACCATCACTTAATGTAATGCCGGTTCCTGCCAATGATACTTGAATAACGTGGCGGGCAAAATCACAAGCAGGGTGTGTATGTGTTTGGAAAGCAGCAGTGATGTTACAGGTTGCCGTGTAGTCGTAAGTACCAAAAATAGCAGAACGGCAACGACCGTTTGCTGCTTTCACTAAGCTGTAAACCTGATTGTCGCCAACTTCATCAATGATGGATTGTGTGGTTTCAATCATAATTTCTAGCTTAAGAGAGTTCTTTTCGTACCCACACTTTTCTTCCAATACATCCAGTAACTTAGTTAGTGCGGTGACTTGCTCAGGATGCGTCACTTTCGGAAGAGTGATGATAAAGTTGTTCGGTAGCTTTGCACCGTTAACTTCTGCCAAACGCGTTAAGAATAGGTCAAGGGTGCGAACAGAGCGTTGACGACATTCTTCGGAGAAGGTTTTAATACGGATACCAATAAATGGAGGCAAGTTACCTTCTTCAATACCTTTCGCAACTTCTTCTGCACAGCGAACCGCATCAGCATCTTCTTCATCATCAGGGCGGTTGCCATATCCATCTTCAAAATCGATACGGTTGTCTTCGATAGGCTCATTCTTTAGCTTGGCGGTAATTCGCTCGTAAACGGTATGCGCTAACCAAGCAGGAGTGTTAAGACTTTTCATCTTCTCTGAGTCTTCGGCACAAGCAGCACCCAAGATTGCAATCTCAGCATCAGAAGAGGGCAGTGTTTCTGCACCAGGAAAACCAATAACCTTTGCAAGAGCACAAAAATTAGGAGCATATGTATCAAGGTTACGAAGGGCAATGCCGCCTAGCTTTTGAGCAGAGCCTGCTTTAAATAAGTTTGCACCACCGTATACGGTGTGAACTTGCTGACGGTCTGAAGAGTCCCCAGGGTAAGCTGCTGAAAATTTTGCGTTGGAATCAGCTAGATCTGTGAGGATTGGCTGAGTTTCTGCGTCGGTTAGTGTCAATTTCATCAATTTACCCATTTCCTTTATTTGACTTAATATGTGCCGTTCAGTGGAACAACAGCTGAACTATCAATGTAACTATCTATACAACTATTTTTGACCAAATCGTGTGAGGTTGGTGTTTCTCGCGCGCACATTTTAGCGGTCATAAGCGGTTATGCATAGATTATAGAGTGGCCGGGCAGTCACGCAACCGTTAGTGTCACTTGAATGAAGGTTGTTAATGGTTGATTTATGGGATGAAGCAGGCGTCGGGTATAGATAGAAGGTTACTAATAGCAAAATAATCGTTCGATTTTTGATCGTTGTTCAGTATGCTTCGTTTTCCTCAATCCTCATCAGGGCGTTACTCATGGCTGACACAGCAAGTCAACTAGACCTCCGAATGACATTTTTCGATATCAACCTTTCCGATATAAGCTTCTCCACACCAAACGTATCAACCCCCAACTTATCCTGTTCAAATCTCGCATTAGGTCAAAAACATAGGCGCTGTCGAGCCCAAATCAAAGCCCGAACGCGAATACGGCGCCTAAAACGTTAGTTTTTTGCATTCAAACCAACCAACACTTGAAAGATGCTCGTTATTTCCCTATAAGTAGCCCGTTATGTTAATGCTAACTTACGTCGGTGCATAGAGAGAGGTGCGTGTGGAATCTATTCAATTATCCTGCGGTCAAGCCGTGGTTGATCAGCTTGATAATGTCGAAGAGTTGCTGAGCGACCTTCATACCATACGTGATTTTTTGCGGTGGACTGTGAGTCGTCTCAATCAAGCAGAGGTTTCACTGGGCCATGGTTTTGATGATCCGTGGGATGAAGCCGTTGCGTTGGTTCTGCATGGGCTAAATCTGCCTTGGGATGTTGATCCTTCGGTAAAAGATTGTCGTATGACCACTACAGAAAAGCATATTGTTCTGGAATTGGTCAAAGAGCGTCTGCTGGATCGAAAGCCAGCGGCGTATATTACTGGCATCTCTTGGTTTTGCGGATTACCGTTTCAAGTTGATCAGCGAGTACTTATACCTCGATCACCGATTGGCGAGCTTATTGAAAATCACTTTGAGCCGTGGATAGAGACGGATAATGTCGAAAACATACTCGATATGTGCACAGGCAGTGCTTGTATAGGCATTGCAGCAGCAACGGCATTCCCCAATGCGGTGGTCGATTGTACCGATCTCAGCGAAGATGCTCTAGATGTCGCAGAAAGCAATGTTGCGATGCATGGGTTAGATGGCCAGGTTAACCTTGTTTATTCGGATCTGTTTGAGGCGCTAGAAGGTAGAAGTTACGATATTATTATCAGTAACCCTCCCTATGTTGATGTTCCGGATATGGACGCGTTACCGGATGAATATCATCATGAACCTCGTATGGCATTAGAAGCAGGCATTGATGGCCTTGATCTTGTCCGTAAAATGTTGGCAGAACTATCCCGACACTTAAATCCTGGCGGCATCGCGGTAATAGAAGTGGGTAATTCTTGGGAAGCGTTAGAAGAAGCCTACCCTAACGTGCCATTTACCTGGTTAGAGTTTGAGCGCGGTGGCCACGGGGTGTTTTTATTGACCAAAGAGCAGATTGATCATCATCAAGCAGATTTGGTGGAATAGCGTCCACTGGGTATAATGCGCACCTCAAACCTATATTTTACCGATATTTCAAAGACATTTTAGTTAAGGCTAGCAATCACTATGGCAGGAAACAGCTTCGGGCAACTTTTTCGAATTACCACATTTGGTGAAAGCCATGGCGAAGCATTAGGCTGTATCGTTGATGGCTGTCCTCCTGGGCTGGAAATATGTGAGGCCGATTTACAAGGTGACTTGGATCGCCGCAAACCTGGCACTTCAAAATTTTCTACTCAGCGTAAAGAGCCGGATCAAGTCCAGATTCTGTCGGGAGTATTTGAAGGTAAAACAACCGGTACTCCTATTGGCTTGTTGATCAAAAATACCAATCAAAAGTCGAAAGACTATTCTGAAATCATGAATACCTTTCGTCCCGGCCATGCGGACTATACCTACGAGCATAAATACGGTATTCGTGATTATCGTGGTGGTGGCCGTTCGTCTGCTCGTGAAACAGCAATGCGCGTTGCCGCAGGAGCGATTGCCAAAAAATATCTAAAGCAAACTCAGGGTATAAGCGTAAAAGGTTATGTCTCACAGATTGGCCCCATCAAGCCAAAAACCATTGATTGGGATGTGATTGAAACCAACCCATTTTTTAGCCCTGATGCATCCGTGGTTCCAGAGATGGAAGCATTAATTCATAAGTTACGTAAAGAAGGCAGTTCAATCGGTGCCAAGGTGACGGTTGTTGCTACTGGAATGATCCCTGGATTAGGCGAGCCTATTTTTGATCGTTTAGATGCGGAGCTTGCTCATGCGTTAATGAGTATCAATGCGGTAAAAGGCGTTGAAATTGGTGACGGGTTTGAATGTGTTAATCAGCGCGGAGAGCAACACCGTGATGAGATGACACCAGAAGGTTTTTTAAGTAATCATGCTGGCGGCATTTTGGGTGGTATTTCTTCAGGGCAAGATTTGATTGCGCATATTGCCTTAAAGCCAACCTCTAGCATGATGATTCCTGGTAGAAGCATTAATAAGCAAGGTGAGCCCGTAGAGGTCGTCACCAAAGGTCGCCATGATCCTTGCGTGGGTGTTAGAGCAACGCCGATTGCTGAAGCTATGATGGCCTTGGTGGTAATGGATCACGTACTTCGTCATCGAGCACAAAATCATGGTGTAGAAACTAGTACACCGGTAATCGCCGCAATAGCTCCCGATTCTGAATAAGTAGACTTTATTAAGTGCAAGAAGATAAAACCTCGCCAAATACCAATACTGTTCCATATTGGCGATTGTCGGGGTTTTATTTTTTCTACTTTAGTCTTCTTGGAACTTTGCTGCCCTATTGGGGCTTATATCTACAAGGAGAAGGGTTTTCACCCATTGAAATAGGCCAGTTAATGGCTGTATTGATGGGAACCCGGATCGTTGCTCCTAATATCTGGGGGTATTTGGCAGATAAAACCGGGAAACGTATTTCCATTATTCGCTGGGGAGCTGCGTTAACGACGGTGTGTTTTTCCATTGTTTTTTGGAAGCCCGGTTTTTGGGGTTATGCTTTCTTAGTTTCGTCATTCACCTTTTTCTGGAATGCAATCCTTCCTCAATTTGAAGTGGTTACCTTTAGCTACCTGCGAGATCGGGCGCACGAATACAGTCGCATACGTTTATGGGGTTCAGTAGGCTTTGTATTTACCGTTGTGGGGTTTGGTTGGGTATTTGATGTAAGCCCGATTGATATGTTGCCCACATATCTAGTTTCTATGATGGGTTTGATTTGGGTTAGTAGTCTATTTGTTACAGAACAAAAAGTTGAAATAAAACAGGAAAAAGCTGAGGCTAACTTCTGGAAACAGTTACTTAACGGCCCAGTAATAATTTTCTTTATTGTGTGTTTTTTAATGCAAGTATCTCATGGCCCATACTATTCGTTTTATAGTATTTTTATGGAGTCGAAGGGGTATAGTAAGCTGGCAATTGGTTGGTTGTGGGCTGTTGGTGTTATTGCAGAAATTTTGATTTTTATGGTAATGCATCGTTTAATGGGGCGCTTTTCCGCACGTTTCCTATTAGCGTTGAGCTTAGCCCTTGGTGCAATTCGCTGGTATTTAACTGCAGCTTACCCTGATCAATTATGGATAGTGCTGTTAACGCAAATTTGTCATGCAGCAACCTTTGGTATATTCCATGCGGTTGCCATTGATTGGGTGCAACATCGGTTTACAACCAGCGCATCCGGGCAGGCCCAAGCATTTTACAGTGCTTTAAGTTTTGGCGCAGGTGGGGCCATTGGCTCTTATATTGCCGGGGTAATGTGGGAAGATGTCGGCGGTGAAGCATCATTCTATATGGCCTCAGTCGCCTGTTTTGTTGGGGCTATATTGGCGTTAAAACTACGTCCCCCTCAAATATCGGTGACTTAGAATTGTCTATCACTTTCATCTATAATTTTCACAAAAAACTAAATACAGGAATATTATGTCTGATCATCTATTTTGCTATGGAACATTGCTAGAGTCACAAATCATGCGATTGGTCACGGGCAAAGAATATACCATGCAAGATGCAACTCTGCCGGGTTATAGCCGTTACTTAGTTAAAGGTGCTGATTACCCAGGTGTTGTACAAAACCCACAAGGCGAAGCAGAAGGGAAGTTATGTTTGGGTGTAACTTCATCGGATCTTAAAAAGCTCGATCGTTTTGAGGGTGAGCTGTATCGCCGTCAGCTTGTTAGAGTTAACGCACCCAATAACCGCACGGTAAATGCGTGGTGTTATGTTGTACCGCGCCGCTCTGCTATGCGTTTGTCGAAAAAAGAATGGTCATTAGAAGAGTATCGGGTGAAAATATTAAGACGGCATAACCTATCACTTGAGCCGTAATAACAAAATTATACCCATATATAGATTATTAACCTAAACCCGCAATGAATAATCATCCTTACAACCAATATCCTCTAGTACACTGTAGGTAATCATTACATAAGCAAAACGCGAGTGTGTTGTAGGGTGCCCAGATGACTTTGGAATGTACGTTATCAAATGATAACCACGACTTGACTATTAATATGGCGAGGCGTTTTGATTGTAATGTAATGGATGATTTCAAAGCGACTTACACACCGGAAAAGCCGGGGCTGAATTATATTATTGATATGAGTACTACTGAGCATATGGATGTTGCTGCGTTGGGGATGTTGCTTAATATTCGTAGAGCTTTAGGTGGTGACACGGCAATATCGATCATTAATTGTCACCCCAACATCAAAAAAATTCTTCTGATGTCGAAGTTTGATCGTAAATTTATAATTGAATGATATGGTTGTTTGAGGCTCTTTTTTACTGCTTTTTATCATTATAGTTTCTAAGCTTATTCGTACTATGAATAACCAGCATGTAAGTCCCTTGCTATACTTTTTTGACAAAGGGAGATTTGCATATGATCAACTCGGTTCTTGTTGTAGATGATTCGTCTGCCATTCGGCAATTCATGGATCAGTCATTGGGTGAACTTGGCGTAAAGGCGGTTGATACGTGTGCAGATGCATTTTCAGCGTACAAAAGGGTTCGGCTGGATCCTCATCGCTACAGCGGAGTGTTTGTTGATCTTAATATGCCTGGTATGGACGGTATTGAGTTGCTTAGGGCGTTAGGTGAGACAGAATATGATGGCGGTGTTGTTATTGTTTCAGCCATGGACCCCCGCGTGCTTCAGTTAGCGGTTGATATTGCCAAAAATCATAAAGTTAACCTGCTTGGCTGCGTTCCTAAACCCATTAAGGAGTGGGAGTTGGCGCTTTCTGTTCAGAAAATGCAATGTAATCAGTGCGATTGTAGTTTTGGAAAAGGGGAGGCGTTAACAGAGGAAGAGCTTGCTGATGCAATTAAGGGGGGGTACGTTTTACCATATTTTCAGCCTCAAGTGGCGTTTCCTAGCTATCAGCGAATTGGGTTTGAGTGCCTTGCCCGAATCGATTTACCAACAAAAGGGTTGGTTTGCCCTAACGATTTTATACCGTTAGCAGAAAGTTCAGGGTTGATTAATGACTTGTTTATAACATTGTTTGAGAAAGCATTACCGCAATTTATGCGGTTAAAAAGCATGGTGGATAACCGCAACCTGACGTTGTCAGTAAACCTTTCCCCTTCACAGTTATTGGATAAAAATATACCAAATTATTTGGAGCAAAAATGTATAGAACACGGACTTGAGCTAAAGAACCTCATTGTTGAGGTGACAGAATCCCAAGTGTTGGAGGGGGTTAATAAACTTGAGACCTTTAATCGTCTCCGCGTAAAAGGTTTTTCCCTTTCTTTAGATGATTTTGGGACAGGTTACACCAATATGGATCAGCTGCGTACATTGCCCTTTACGGAGATTAAGCTAGACAAAATATTGTCTCAGGGCGTAAGTAACGACCGTGTATCAAAGATTCTAGTGGACGCAATCTGTCAAGTTTCAATGGAATTAGGCATGACGGTAATATCTGAGGGTGTGGAGCAAATAGAGGATATCACTTGGTTAAATGCGGTGGGTGTCCAGAATTTTCAAGGGTTTCAGTTTTGCCGTCCTAAGCCATTTTCTGAGATTGTTCGCTGGTTACACGCCTGGGATAAGGTTGTGGCTGGGTAATCGTTATATCGATCAGATACTTGAAAATGATTGTTACTAAACGTTGGGAGTGGTTTTCAAGGGTTTTCAGAGTGTTATAATTCGAATCAATGAACGATAATACTATTCAGCAGGTGCAGCCATCCTTGCCTAGTTAACTGAAGATTAGGGATACTTTGAAAAAATTAAAGCATTTATTTGAAAATAATATGGCCTGGGCCAGGGATATCCATGAGAAGAGCCCGGATTTCTTTGGAGATTTATCAAAGCAACAGAACCCCGAATACCTTTGGATAGGTTGCTCTGACAGTCGTGTACCCGCCAACCAAATTGTTAATTTGCCTCCAGGTGAAGTTTTTGTTCACCGTAATATCGCTAACGTTGTGGTGCATTCTGATCTGAATTGCCTTTCCGTTATCCAGTACGCGGTTGAGGTGTTAAAAGTTAAGCATATTATTGTCTGCGGGCATTATGGTTGTGGTGGCGTTAAGGCGTCGATGGAAGACGAAGATCATGGTCTGATTGATAATTGGTTGTGTCATATCAAAGATGTCGCGCGTTTTAATACCGAAGAGCTTAAAAATCTTAGTGAATGCGAAAAACTGGATAGGATGTGCGAGCTTAATGTTATCGAACAGGTGGCAAATGTTCGTAATACCAGTGTTGTCAGAAATGCATGGGATGCTGGGGCTGAATTGTCTGTTCACGGTTGGATTTACAACATCAATAATGGGATTTTGAAAGATTTGGATGTCTGCGTAACGGGGCGCGAGGCGTAAGTAAGCCTGTAAAACTCAATCCAGTTTGTGACTGTTAAGCAGTGTTAACATGGCTTGGGCTGCATTTGATAGTGAGTGTCCAGGGTGGTACAGCACACCTAGGCTACGTTTTACGTTAAAACCGGGAATAATGAGTTTTTTGATATCGTTGTCAATCATTGCACTCGGGAGTACGCTCCAGCCGAGCCCAATGGAGACCATCATTTTTATGGTCTCTAAATAGTTGGTTGAGATGGACACGTTAGCGTTAAGGCTTTGTTTTTCAAATAATGCTTCTACGAGCTTTCGCGTGAAGGTTGTTTCGCTTGGTAAAATTGCTGTGTGAGCGGATAAATCGTGCAGTGTTAATTGCTTCATTTTAGTTAGAGGGTGGTCTTGACCAACCACAATGGACAGCGGATCTTCCCATATATGCAATGCTTTGAGTGGCGATGGGTCAGTGAGAGGCAGTGTCACCACTCCCAGTTCTAGTTTTCCCTGCATAATAAGATCATAAGCTTGCTCCGAGTCTATAAATTTTAGATCCATCTCTACACTTGGGTATAGTGTCGTGAATTGTCTCAACACAATAGGTAATCGATGTAAGCCTACGTGATGAGATGTTCCCATCGATAGCGCACCTGAGACTTCCCCTGACAAATTGGTCATTGCTCGGCGTGTTTCTTCTATTTCTCTTAGAATACCGTTCGCTCTAGGTAAGAGTGCGCTTCCGGATTCTGTTAATACAACATTGCGACCAATTCGATCAAAAAGTTGGCAATGTAGAGACTGCTCTAGGGCCGATATTCGCTTGCTTATTGCTGGCTGAGTGATGAACAGTTTTTCTGCCGCCAAAGAAAATGAGTGATGTTCGGCGACCATTACAAAGGCTTTTAACGTGGGGATGTCCATGGGTGATCTTACTCTGCAATTTATATCTAAGTATATTCCAAAAAGTTATCCAAACTATAATAAATATAAATTGGAGTTATGCGTTGGTCAAGGATAGTATTCGGTTACATAATCTTGATTCCATACATAGCTTGAGGGTAAACCCATGACGGGTAAGACGTTATACGATAAATTATGGGAAGCGCATTTAGTTAAGCAGCGCGATGATGGTACGGCTTTAATCTATATTGACCGACACCTTATACATGAAGTGACATCACCTCAGGCATTTGAGGGGCTTCGTATAGCGAATAGAAAGCCATGGCGTTTGGATACCAATATAGCGACCCCTGATCATAACGTACCAACTACGGATCGAAGCGTTGGTATCGAAGACCCTGTTGCCCGGATTCAGGTTCAGGCGTTAGATGACAATTGCGATGAGTTCGGTATTTTAGAATACAAAATGAACGATCCTCGTCAGGGTGTATTACATGTTGTTGGCCCTGAGCAGGGTGCAGCATTGCCAGGTATGACCATTGTTTGTGGCGATTCTCATACGGCTACACACGGTGCTTTTGGAGCCTTAGCTCACGGTATTGGTACTTCTGAGGTTGAACATGTGTTAGCCACACAATGTTTGATTCAAAAGAAAATGAAAAACATGTTGATCCGTATAAACGGCAATGTGGGTTCGGGCGTTACGGCAAAAGATATTGTGTTGGCGATTATTGCAAAAATTGGTACTGCAGGTGGTACTGGTTATGCGATTGAATTTGCTGGTGAGGCCATAGAGGCGCTTTCTGTCGAAGGCCGTATGACCGTCTGTAATATGGCGATAGAAGGCGGCGCTCGCGCAGGTATGGTTGCAGTGGACGATACCACTGTAGATTATTTTAAAGGCAGAACCTTTGCACCTAAGGGCGAGCTTTGGGATCAGGCTGTTGTGTCGTGGAGAACATTTTACACAGACGAAGACGCGGTGTTTGACGCAATTGTTGAGCTTGAAGGGGCGGACATTATTCCTCAGGTGAGTTGGGGCACATCGCCAGAAATGGTGGTTGCCATAGATCAGACGTTGCCAGATCCAGAGTCAGAAACAGATCCAGTTAAAGCAGAAGGTATGCGAAGAGCGTACCAATATATGGATTTAAAGCCGGGTATGACCATGGGGGATGTGGTTCCTGATCGTGTGTTTATCGGATCATGTACTAACTCACGTATTGAAGATTTGCGCTCTGCTGCAGAAGTCGCAAAAGGCAGAAAGGTTGATGCAAAGGTGCTTCAGGCATTGGTTGTTCCAGGCTCGGGATTGGTTAAAACACAGGCCGAAGAAGAAGGTTTGGACAAAATTTTTATTGATGCAGGTTTTGAGTGGCGTGAGCCTGGGTGTTCTATGTGCTTGGCTATGAATGCAGATAAGTTGGGTGATGGTGAGCACTGTGCGTCGACGTCGAATCGCAATTTTGAAGGGCGCCAGGGTTACGGCGGGCGAACTCACTTAGTGAGCCCCGCCATGGCAGCCGCAGCGGCAGTTTCTGGGCGTTTTGTAGACGTTCGTGAATTATTGGCTAATAACTAGGAGCAAAATAATGGAAAAGTATGAAAAATTTAGCGGCATTGTTGCTCCATTGGATCGAGCCAATATCGATACAGATCAGATTATTCCTAAGCAATTCTTAAAATCTATCAAACGTACGGGTTTTGGGCCTAACTTATTTGATGAGTGGCGTTATCTTGATGAAGGTTTGCCTGAGCAGGATTGCAGTGGTCGCCCACTAAACAAAGAATTTGTGCTTAACCAAGAGCGCTACAGCGGTTCATCTGTGATGGTGGCTCGTAAGAATTTTGGTTGTGGTTCAAGCCGAGAGCATGCTCCTTGGGCGTTAACCGATTTTGGATTTAAGGCAGTTATTGCACCCAGTTTTGCTGATATATTCTTCAATAATAGTTTTAAGAATGGGTTGTTACCCATTGTTTTATCAGAAGAAATTGTTGATGAATTGTTTCGAGGGGTGTTTGAGGCAGAAGGTTATTCATTAGAGGTGGATTTGGCAAATCAAGTTGTTAATACACGAGGTGGTAAGTCAATCCCGTTTGATGTTGATCCGTTTAGAAAACATTGTTTATTAGAAGGTTTGGATGATATTGGTATTACCTTAGAGGATACCGATGCGATTAAGGCATTCGAATCAAAACACGAAGCGGCGGCACCGTGGGTTTTTAACGTCATCAAAGCAGAAAGTGCGATTAAGTAGCGTGATTTAAACGACTTGATCTAAACGGCTTGATTTAAATAGAGCAGGAATAAGAAATGACTAACAATGTATTGGTTTTACCAGGTGATGGAATTGGCCCTGAGATTGTGGCTCAGGCGGTTAAAGTGCTTGAGCTTGTAAATTCTCAAGATAACTTGGATTTAAGTATTGATGAGGCGCTTCTTGGGGGCGCTGCTATCGATGCAACAGGTGGCCCGTTGCCAGAAGAAACGATGGCGAAAGCGAAAGCTTGTGATGCGATTTTGCTTGGCGCTGTTGGGGGGCCTAAGTGGGAATCCCTTGATATGGCTATTCGTCCAGAAAGAGGCTTGTTGGGAATACGTTCTGAGTTAGGGTTGTTTGGTAACCTTCGTCCGGCAATGTTGTACTCTCAGCTTGCTGATGCGAGTAGTTTGAAAGCCGACTTGGTGTCGGGATTAGATATTCTTATCGTGAGAGAGCTGACTGGTGGTATTTATTTTGGTCAGCCTCGCGGTATTCGTACGCTAGAAAATGGAGAGCGTCAGGGCTATAACACCTATGTTTACTCTGAGTCTGAGATTGTTCGCATAGGTCGCTTAGCTTTTGAGTCTGCTATGAAGCGTGGCAAGCGATTATGTTCTGTTGATAAAGCAAATGTGCTGGAAGTAACAGAATTGTGGCGTGAAATCATGGAAGATCTGTCGAAAGAGTATCCGGAGGTTGAGCTTAGCCATATGTATGTTGATAATGCAGCAATGCAGTTGATTCGTGCGCCTAAGCAATTTGATGTGATAGTAACGGGCAATATGTTTGGTGATATTTTATCCGATGCCGCAGCGATGCTGACGGGATCAATTGGCATGTTACCATCGGCGTCTTTGGATAAAAATGGAAAGGGCATGTATGAGCCTTGCCATGGTTCTGCCCCTGATATTGCTGGCCAGGGCATTGCGAACCCACTGGCTACGATCCTTTCAGTGGCAATGATGTTACGTTATACCTTTGGTTTTGGCGAAACCGCTGATCGTATAGAAAACGCTGTAAGCAGCGTGCTTGATCAAGGTTATCGTACCGGTGACATTTATACTGACGGCATGAAGAAGGCGTCAACTGGCGAGATGGGTGAGGCGGTTTTGACTGCTTTACGCGCTTAGATTAAGCATTTGTGAATGTAAGAATATAATACGTATTGGGAATAGAATAATGAGTAAAACATATGATATCGCTGTAGTTGGGGCGACTGGTGCTGTTGGCGAAACCATGCTGGAAGTGTTGGAAGAAAGAGAATTTCCCGTTGGTAATCTCTACCTGTTAGCAAGTTCACGTTCGGCTGGAAAAACCCTTCAATTTAAAGGTAAGTCCTACAAGATTCAGGATTTGGCAGAGTTTGATTTCAGTAAAGCGCAGATTGGGTTGTTTTCAGCCGGTGGAAGTTTGTCTGAAAAGTACGCGCCAATTGCGGCAGAGGCAGGGTGTGTCGTTATTGATAATACCTCTCATTTCCGTTATGACGATGATATTCCGTTGGTTGTGCCTGAAGTAAACCCTGAGAAAGTAGGGGAGTACAAAACTCGAGGTATCATCGCCAATCCAAACTGTTCGACTATTCAGATGTTGGTTGCCTTGAAGCCTATATTGGATGCTGTTGGCATTGAGCGAATTAACGTTTCTACTTATCAGGCTGTTTCAGGGTCAGGAAAAGAGGCGATTGAAGAACTTGCGGTTCAATCAAGAAACTTGTTGAGTGGTCAGCCAATTGAAACAAATGTATATCCAAAGCAAATTGCTTTTAATGCATTGCCTCACATCGATGTCTTTATGGAAAATGGCTATACAAAAGAAGAAATGAAGATGGTATGGGAAACCAAAAAGATTTTTGCGGATGATTCAATCGAAGTAAACCCAACGTGTGTGCGTATTCCTGTGTTTTATGGCCACTCAGAGGCCGTTCATGTTGAGACTAAAGAGAAAATTAGCGCTGAAAAAGTGACGGAATTGTTGACTGCTGCGGATGGCATTGAAGTTATCGATGATCGCAATGATGGCGGCTATCCCACGGCGGTAACAGACGCTTCTGGAAACAACCCAACGTACGTTGGCCGAATTAGAGAAGACATATCTCATCCAAGAGGTATAAATATGTGGGTTGTTGCCGATAATGTGCGAAAAGGTGCTGCAACAAATAGTGTTCAGATCGCCGAAGTATTGATAAAAGACTATTTATAATTGATACTTAGCGCAACAAGATCAGGTAAGTTCTAGATATTGGTGCCAACCGGTTCAAGAAACTTCAGAATTAAGCCTGACATTGCAGAATTGGAAGCTATCCTTATTAGGGGGTAGCTTCCGATCTGTGAGTATTGATAGATATAGTCTGTTGGTACAGTAGCTTACCCAGAATAATAAATTGAATGTCCCTTTTTCTAAGGGACGATGTGTCTCCCAAAGTATTGAAAGGAATTGACTAATGATTCGAAAACTAACCGCAGCGTTGATTGGTGTCGGTGTAATGGTTCCGGGATTGGCCAACGCCCTTGGTTTGGGAGGTATAGAGCTAGATTCAGCATTAAGCGAGCCGCTAAATGCGCAAATACAATTGGTACAAGTAAGAGAGCTTCGGCCAGAAGAAATATTGGTTAATTTGGCCTCGGTAGCTGATTTCAAAAATGCTGGCGTAGAACGTTTTCATTCGTTAACGGATGTGAAGTTTGAAGTGGTTGTGCCTTTGGATGGCAAATCCTATATTAAATTAAAAACACGTAAGCCTATTCGTGAACCCTTCCTTAACTTTTTAGTGGAAGTTAATTGGCCGGCTGGACGATTATTGCGTGAGTATACGTTGTTGCTGGATCCACCTGTTTTCAGTGCCACGAAAGAAGCCCCTATTTTAAAAGCACCTTCAGTTCCGACACCACAGCCTGCGCCCAAGGTAGCGAAGGCACCAGCTCCTACTCCTGTGGTAAGTGCTCCAGCAGCGGCGAGTGTTCCAGAGCCCGTCGTTTCGCAAGCAGAACCTGTAGCGAGTGGTGAAGGACGCTCCTATGGACCAACAAAGAGTAGCGATAGTTTATGGGCTATTGCACGTGAACTGAGACCATCCTCATCGGTTAGTATTCAGCAGACGATGGTAGCGATACAGCGGTTAAACCCCGATGCATTTATTAACGGTAATATTAATTTATTGAGAAAAGGCCAGGTGTTGCGTGGCCCTTCTGAAAACCAAGTTAGAGAATTAAATTCACGGGAAGCTATAGCACAAGTAGCCCAGCAAAACCGAGAGTGGAAGGATAGAGTTCCTAAAAAGAGTGGTAGTGTTGCAGAAGCTCCGCAGATAGATACATCTGGTCGCGCAGTAGAAAACGTCTCACCTGAGCCTTCAGATAAAGGGGCGCATTTAAAGCTTGTTTCTGCATCTGATGCTGTTGATGCGGATAGTGGTCAAGGTGGTGCAGGCGGCGTAGATAACGCGGCGTTGCGTGGTGATCTACAGGTTGCAGAAGAGCAAGTGGATCAATATCGATTGGCTACTGAAGATCTGAAGGTTAGAAATTCTGATCTAAAAGAACAATTAGATACCAGTGATAAAGTCATTGGGTTGAAAAACGAGCAAATTGTTGCCCTTCAAGCTAGGTTGGCCGAGATTGAGAAAGAAATGCAGGCGGCGAAAGATAAAGCCGTTGCTATTGGCGCAGTTAAAGAGGCTGAACCTG